>CAZINF010000045.1:0-21672 GCA_964540555.1 uncultured Syntrophus sp.
AGTTTTTCGTCGTCCGAAAGCTCTTCCCGCCGTCGCACAATTTCGGTCTCCCAGAGGGCGACCGGGTCGTCTCCGGGGGGCTCGCATGAGACGGCAAGGATCACCGTGCCATCCTTTTTGACGGGAACCTCCATGATCCCGGGGAGAAAGAGGTCCTCCTCCCAGTCGAAGCCCCGCTCCCGTTCCTCCGTGTACACAAAGCGCTTGTACCAGTGAGGTGAAGGGGTGAAGTGCGATGGCGCAGAGGTCCGAATGAAGAGGGGGGGCATTCCTGCATAGGGTTCGATTGAAAAGCCGTTTGCGATCGCCGCCGTATGGCTGCGGAGGTAGGGGTTCGCGCGTGCAAGACCGTGGTATCCCCGGTAGGCCAGGAAGGGTTTCAGGCGGAGGAGCCCCTTCTTGGGGGTTCGGTCCAGATCGTAGCGGATCAGAAGGATGCCTTTGTCCCGGACCAGCAATACACTTTTTTGCAGACTGAACTCACCCGCCTGGTAGGTGAAACGGGGGTAGATGTCGAGAATGAACTCCCGAAGAAGGGACGGCCCGGGTGGAAATAGAACGCCGGGATACCGATGGGAAGTGAAGGAGTATTCTTCTCCTTCGACCAGAAGGGAATCCTCCAGTTTGGAAAGAAGGAGATACCGGCCCTCCGGAGCCGGGAGATTGACCACCATCAAGCCATGGTAACGCCTCGTGTGGCAATTTTCGAGGGTGCTCGAAGCGTATCCCCCTTGACCGTCGGACTCCAGCCATTCCCGATCGGTTTTGTGAGATGCCGGTTTTGAGCAGTCAATCCTGATCATAAGATCTCTTACTGCGGTATGCTGACTACATCAACGCCCTCCGGCGCCTTGAAGGTGAAAAACCTGTCGGGAATGCCCGTATTCAGACTGAAATCGCTGAAACCGAGCAGGGTGGTGTTTCCGAATGAGTCCTTGAACCGGCACTGGAGGATCTGGAAGATCTTTCCATCGACGGTGATATGCAGCCGGTCGACGCCGCTTCCCGATTCTTTGGCCGTCAGGACGAGGTTGTAATTCCCTTCCCTGTCGATAGGGTTATCCTTCGAAAAACGGATCTGAAAATCCTCGGAGAGCTTGCCGATGCCGGAGAGGAATTTAACGGCCATTCGCGACCGGTAGACATCTTCGGCGTTCTGGACGTAAACCATGCGGTCTTCGGGGACGTAAAGCCAGGCCTTCTGGGCGTTGATGACCAGCTTTTTGGACTTCGGCTTGGCATAGTCCCACAGCATCATTCTTGGATTTTTGAAGTAGACCGTACCCTCTTCCCGTTCGGTCTTCTTCATGGATTTGATGGTCACCTCCTGGATAAAGAGCGCCTTCAGGTCGATGGTCTTCTCGTACGTCTCCTGGGTCTTTGCGGTCAACTGTTCCAGAGAGAGGGGCTGGGCAAGGACGACGGGAGTGGGAAGCAAAAGGAATACAAACGAGAGGATGGCCATCCCCGTCTGCCGGAAGGCGGGAATCCGGTCCCGGCTGACAGGAAAACCGCCCGCCGGGAAGTGCGAAAACGGCACATTTTTCCCGCGGACCTTATCTTCCGGCAAAAAGGTCCCGTAAGTGGCCGAGATGGCGTTGTTCGATTCTAAGTAGCTGTTATTAAATAACATATTTACAGCCTAAACCTTATGCAAATCGGTATAAAATCGAGACATCCGATGAGTTACACGAGCTATCCACAGGTTTATCCACAACCCTCTCCACACACCTGTGGATTCCCTTTCCAAGTTCCCGGATCAATGGAAATATCCGATGGACCTCCCGATCAGTCGGCAATTTTGATCCTCCAGCCGAAGGGATCATCCTTCTGGCCGTACTGAATCTGTAATATCTCATTATATAGTCTTTCCGTTAGGTTACCTGTTTTCCCCTCGTTGATGGGGTATACCTTTCCCCGGTAGCAGAGCTGACCGACCGGTGAAACGATGGCGGCCGTTCCCGAGGCAAATGCCTCCCTGAGGGCGCCGCTGGCGATTGCATCCATGATTTCGTCCATGGAAAGACGTCTTTCCGAGACCTTGACCCTCCAGCTTTTGGCCAGTTGGATCACCGAGTCACGGGTCACACCGGGAAGGATCGTCCCCGCCAGAGGGGCGGTGATCAGTTCATCGCCGATGACGAAGAACATGTTGCTCGTCCCCACCTCTTCGACATATTTCCTCTCGATGGCGTCGAGCCACAAGACCTGGGTGTAACCCAGTTTCTTTGCTATTTCGCCGGCATAGAGACTTGCAGCATAGTTGCCTCCGGCCTTGCAGTAGCCGGTTCCGCCGGGGACCGACCGGCAGTATTCTTCCGTGACGTAAATTTTAGTCGGGTTGAATCCCTCGGGGTAATAGGCCCCCACCGGTCCCACGATGATGAAAAAGAGATATTCGTTTGCCGGGTGGACGCCAAGCGCCGCTTCCGATGCGATCATCGTCGGCCGGATGTAAAGGGAGGTGCCGCTTCCGCGGGGGATCCACTCCCTGTCGATCAGAATCAGTTTCTTCAGCGCCTCCATAAAGAGCGCTTCATCGAGCTGCGGCATGCAGAGACGTTCCGCCGAGACATTCATCCGACGGATATTTTCCAGCGGCCTGAAGAGGAAAATGGCCCCGCCTTTTCCCCGGTAGGCCTTCATCCCCTCGAAGATCTCCTGGGCATAGTGGAGGCACATCGCTGTGGGATCGAGCTGGAGCGGCCGGTAAGGTTCGATCAGCGGGTCATGCCAGCCCCGTCCCGTATGGTAGGACATGGTAAAAAAATGATCGCTGAAGATCTTTCCGAAGCCCAGCTGCGACTCATCGGCAGGCTTTGCCTTCCTCTTTTCAGGAGAGGCTTGAACAATCCTGATTTCCATTGTCATCTCCTTGAGTAACCTCCCTCAAATGGTGTGCAATTTTTACTACCTTATCACTAAATCAACCGGCAATCAAGGCTTCTGTATTGAATCGCTTCCGCGACATGGGAGGAACGGATCTCGGTGACTGCCTCGAGGTCTGCGATTGTGCGGGCGACTTTCAGGATCCGGGTGTGGGCACGGGCGCTCAGACCCAGCCGGTCGATGGCCATCTCCATCAGTTTTTGCGAATCTTCGTCGAGGATGCACAGGGTCCGGACCTGACGGTCTGACAGGCGGGCGTTGAAAGGAATTTCATCACCGTGGAAGCGCCGTTTTTGGATTTCACGAGTCCTTTCTATCCGACCTTTGATCACGGCGGAGGGTTCGCCTGTCTCCCGCGACGTCAGATCGCGATAGCGAACCGAGGGGACTTCGACATGGATGTCGATCCGGTCGAGAAGCGGTCCCGAGATCCGTCCCTGATACTGGCGGATCTGCTGGGGCGTGCACCGGCAGGGGTGGTTTCTTTCACCGTAATAACCGCAGGGGCAAGGATTCATCGCAGCGATCAGCATAAAACGGGCCGGATAGGTTGCCGTATGCGAAGAGCGCGTGATCGTCACGCGGCCGTCTTCGATAGGCTGGCGCAGCGCTTCGAGGGCGTTCTTTTTAAATTCCGGCAGTTCGTCAAGAAAGAGAACCCCGTAATGAGCCAGACTGATCTCACCCGGACGAGGGACATGGCCCCCTCCAACCAGTCCCGCGTCGGAGATTGTGTGGTGAGGCGACCGGAAGGGACGGGTCCCCAGGATCCCCTCCTTCCGGTCCAGGAGGCCTGCTACGGAGAAGATCTTCGTCGTTTCGATAGCCTCCGGGAGGGAAAGATCGGGAAGAATCGTCACGAGACGCTGGGCGAGCATGGTCTTCCCGGCCCCCGGGGGGCCGATCATCAAAACGTTATGTCCGCCGGCTGCGGCGACCTCCAGGGCGCGCTTGGCCTGCTGCTGGCCCCGGATCTCGCTGAAATCGAAAGGATAGTCGCGACTTTGCCGGAAGAGCTCCCCGACATCGACCCGGACCGGCGCGATCTCTACCCGGCCACCGAGAAACTCCACGACCTCGGAGAGGTGATCCACCGGAATGACTTCGATCCCGGCGACAAGGGCTGCCTCGGTGGCGTTTACCCTGGGGAGGATCATCCCCAGGATCCCCATCGCCTTTGCCCGGAAACCTGCGGATAGGGCGCCGTGGATCCCCTTCACACCGCCGTCCAGGGAGAGTTCGCCAAGGAGAAGATAATCGGCGAGCGGTGCGATGGGCAGCAAACCCTGAGCGGCCAGGATTGCTACGGCGATGGGGAGGTCGAAGGCGGTGCCCTCCTTTTTGATGTCCGCGGGGGCGAGATTGACGGTGACATGATGGCCGGGGAATGGGTAGCCGGAATTTTTAATGGCGGCTTTGATCCTGTCCTTGCTCTCCCGGACGGCCACATCGGGAAGACCGACGGTCGAAAAAAAAGGAAGACCCGCGGCGAGGTCGACCTCAACCGTGACGGGATGGGAATCGATGCCGATGACGGTGGAGCTGATGGTTTTGACGATCAAAGGGAGCACCCCTCTTGCGGCTAAAAAAATCCCTGTTCCTGGATGTTTCTGACCCAACTCCCTCCGGCATATTAAACGAGAAGGATCCTTTGCGCAAGCGAATTCATATAGGGATTGGGGGGACAGCGCCCCTATTATATCCCCCCTATTATTTCTTGACAGGCCAATCGAATAACTTTAACATAATCGTATATCCCTTATGAAGACATTTATCTCTGATCTAAAGCAGTACTGGAAGGATCGACCCTTCATCTGGAGTGAGCGTCAAGACGTTTTTACGAAGAAAGTGCGTTTACCTGCAGATGGTAAGGTGCTTGTATTGGGTCCCCATCCCGATGACCCTGAAAGTATTGCAATAACCTGCAGGCTCTTGATGCATTATGGCTGCGAGATATGGTATACCATTGTCAGCATGAGCCCCTCTGGCGTGGAGGATCAGTACGCCGAAAAATGGGGGAATGGCCACTCTGTTTCCTTAGAGAAAAAAAAGAGTGAAATCCGGCGAATGGAGCAAACCTCCGCGGCGGAGATGTTTGGCCTGCCCGGGGACAGGCTTGCTTTTCTTGGCATAGAGGAGACTAAAGAGCTCGACTCTCCTGAAAACTTGACCAGAATGCAGGCCCATTTAGAATCTGTCGAACCGGACATTGTCATCATGCCAGCGGGCAATGATTCAAACCAAACCCATGCGTGGGTACACCAAGGTTTTCGGAAATGTGCCAAAGAGATCACGCTAAAGAAAGAAAAACCCGTTGTCGCTCTATACAACGAGGATCCGAAAACAATCGAGATGAGACATGACCTGTTTGTTCTTTTTGGCGAAGAAAGCGGCGACTGGAAAAGGAGGTTGCTGAGGGTTCACACTTCTCAACAGCAAAGAAATATTCACAGCCGTGGTATCGGTTTTGATGATCGGATTCTCAACATGAATCATTTACGCTACAAACTCCTTCGAGAGCGCTTATCCACTGCGGATGGATCAGCCAGATACGCAGAGGTCTTTGAGATCGAATTATTCGATTTTCCTTCATCCCTCCCCCTTGACGGGGGAGGGTCAGGGTGGGGGTGGTAAACGATCGTATTCCAAGATGTTATTTCCCCCTCCCCTCAATCCCCTCCCGCCAGGGGAGGGGAAACATGACTTTTTACGAAGCCGTTAAAAAAATTGACCACTAAATAAGAAAGGGGACAATATGGCTCTCTACGACGAAATTAAGGAATTGATCATATCTGAATTGGCCGTGGACGAAAACGTCGTTGTCCCGGAAGCCCATCTGCAAGACGATCTCGGCGCCGACTCGCTGGGACTTCTGAATTTGGCCGAAGCGATTGATGCACGATACGGTTTACAATTGCAGGGCGATGACCTCATGGATATCCCAAATGTGGGTGAACTCGTGAAACTGGTCGAATCAAAAATCGCTTCCAAGCATTAATCGGCTATCCTCTAATAGTGATGGCTGCTGAAATCTCTCATGGATAATGATGGAAGGAGTCCGTGTATGGAATATCCAAAAATAACCAAGAAGCCCCTGGAACAGCACGCAGTCAAGCCTAATCTTCAAGATTACCTTAAGGCGGTTAAAGAATTCAGTTGGGATAAGGTTTCCCGCGAGTTGGACTGGTTCGACAGGGAGCATATCAACATTGCCCATGTGGCCATCGACGCTCATTTGAAAACGAACCGGAGAAACAAAAAGGCCCTGATATGGGAGAGCAAAAAAGGGGAGGGAGAGGAGTATACCTACCTGGAGCTGTCGCAACTAAGCAACAAATTCGCGAATGTCCTTGTTAGTCAGATGGGTGTCAAGAAAGGGGACCGGGTCTTCTTTTTCCTGGAGAGGGTCCCGGAGATCTATATCGCCATTTTGGGGACACTCAAGGCAGGCGGTGTGATCGGCCCGCTCTTTTCCGCCTTCGGACCGGATGCCGTTAAAGACCGTGTGGGAGATAGCGAAGCGAAGGTTTTAATCACCAGCCCCTCTCTCAAAAAGAAGATCATGGAGATTATTCCTGAACTTCCCGCGCTTGAACAGCTCATCCTGGTCCGCCGGGGAGAAGGAAAAGCGGATCTTGAAAATCTTTACTTTGATGAGTTAATGGCCAATGCCTCCGAATCCTTTGACGTCGTTAAGACCCACAAGGAAGATCATGCTATCATGCACTACACCTCCGGCACCACGGGAAAACCGAAGGGGGCTGTACATGTCCATGAGGCCGTGGTGGGCCATTACGCCACCGCCAAGTATGTCCTGGACCTTCAAGAGGAAGATATCTACTGGTGTACGGCAGATCCCGGTTGGGTGACAGGGACTTCCTACGGGATGTTTGGCCCCTGGTCGAATGGGGCCACTCAGGTGGTTTACGAGGGGGGATTCAGCGCAAAGCACTGGTATAGCTTCCTGGAACGGAAAAAGGTCACCATCTGGTATTCAGCCCCTACAGCCATCCGGATGCTGATGAAGGCCGGAAACGAACTCCCGCGGCAGCATTCTTTTGACCCTCTGCGTCACCTGTGCAGTGTGGGGGAGCCTCTCAATCCCGAGGCGGTCGTCTGGGGAAAGGAGATCTTTGGAAAAGCCTTTCACGATAACTGGTGGCAGACAGAAACCGGTTCCATTATGATCGCCAATTACCTTATTCAGGACATCAAGCCCGGCTCCATGGGAAGACCTTTTCCGGGGATCAAGGCAGGCATTGTGGACGACGACTTCAATGAGCTCCCCCACGACAACGAGGGACATCTGGCACTAAAGCCCGGATGGCCTTCCATGTTTCGTACCTACTGGAAAAAGGATGATTTATATCAATCCCGGTTCCGGAAGGGGTGGTACATCACAGGCGACAGGGCGAAGAGGGATGAAGAGGGCTACTATTGGTTTGTGGGTCGTACCGACGATGTGATCAACACGGCCGGCCACCTGGTGGGTCCCTTCGAGGTGGAATCCGTCCTCATCGAACACCCCGCTGTGGCGGAGGCGGGGGTGATCGGTAAGCCGGACCCTATCGCCATGGAGGTGGTCAAGGCCTTTGTCTCCTTGAAAGATGGCTTCGTCCAATCGGAGGAATTACGGCATGACATTCAGAAATTTGTCATGAAGCGGCTCTCCAGCGCCGCGGCGCCCCGCGAGATTGAATTCATCTCCACACTACCCAAAACGAGGAGCGGAAAGATCATGCGGCGCCTGCTGAAGGCGAAGGAGCTCGGACTGCCCTTGGGAGATACATCAACCATGGAAGAGGACTGAAAGGGGCGACTCTCATGCTGACGCCAAACTATTATTTTGACTTAAAGAATTTTGCTCATCAAGGGGTTTTCCCGGAAAGCGAAGCGGTCTGGACGGCCCTTGATCGCCTGAAGGACTATCTGGCGACCTTCTTCCAGAAATCGTGGCCGCTGTCCAAGGCAACGGGTCTGGTTGAAAAAACCTTTGTGATTTATAATGATGAAGTTCGAGATGATCTTGAGGTAAAAACGTCGGGACCCAATGATTCGATACAGGTCTTCCTGAAAGGTGAAATAATAGAAAATGCGGCTGTGATTTTACCCGGAGCATTCCTTTTCAATGAAAAAATCATCATCGGGCCCGGAACCATTGTCGAACCGGGTGCATTTATCAAGGGACCGGTGATTATTGGAAACCACTCTGAAATTCGCCAGGGTGCTTATATACGTGGGGATTGCATCGTGGGCAACCGATGTGTTGTCGGACACACGACGGAGATGAAGGGCTCTATTTTGCTCGATGGCGCAAAGGCGGGCCACTTTGCGTACATCGGTGACAGCATTTTAGGTAACGATGTGAACCTTGGCGCCGGGACGAAGCTCGCCAACCTGAAAATGATATCCGGCTCAATTACGGTGACCGTGGAGAAAAAGCGGTATGATACGGGTCGTCGCAAGCTGGGGGCAATATTGGGCGACCATACGGAAACCGGATGCAATGCGGTGACTTCACCCGGCACCCTGATGGGTCCCTCCTCTATTGTTTATTCGGGGGTTTCAGTGCCAGGCGGATGTTATCCTGGCAGGACCATTATTACCCCCTCACACGACTCTCTGAAAATTCGGAGTTTGAAGCATTAAGGGTCTCGTTTTGCCTCAACCTTCTTGACTGAGGGGAAAGGCTGTGTTAAGTTTCCTCCAAGCTTTCAAGGCCACTTCATTCCGATACGGCAGGGTGATGAATCAACTATCCCATCTCGACGAGAAAGGGCAGGCGCAAATGGTCGATGTGACGGCCAAGACGCCTACTCTGCGTGAGGCTGTTGCCCGGGGCAGCGTCCGGATGCGTCCGGAAACGGTCGCCCTGATCGAGCAGGGCGGGATACCCAAGGGGGATGTGCTTGCCACGGCGAGGATAGCGGCGATCATGGCGGCCAAGAAGACCGGGGAACTCATTCCGATGTGTCATCCTCTCGAGCTTACGGGGGTGGAAATCCGGTTCACGTGCGATGCGGCGGCAGGCGAGGTCGCGATTGAATCGCAGGTCAGGACGGTGGGAAGAACGGGGGTCGAGATGGAGGCCATGACGGCCGTCGGTGTGGCGGCGCTGACGATTTACGATATGTGCAAGGCGGTCGACCGGGAGATGGTCCTCACCGATTTCCGGCTGATGAGCAAGCGGGGCGGCAAAAGCGGCGCCTTTGTCAGATCCCGGTCAACGGTTTGAAGATCGGCCGTTACCGGCAGGAGGAGGGATGGCTCAGCGCCACTATACGATAAGAAGGGCGTATCTCATTGTTCTGGGTCTGGACGCCTTTCTCCTTTTCTGCCTGTTTTCGATCTCCCTGCTTATGAACGGGGACTCGATGGAAAAATTGGTCCTTATGTTATTCTTCCTGCCCGCCCTTGTTCTCTTTCTCGAGTGTCTCTTCCGTCGCGTCACTGTGGCCGAGGGAGGTCTCGCGATCAGGAAACTGGGGCGCAGCAAGACGCTCTTATGGGATGAAATCACCCGAGTCGGCTACCTCATCCTCCAAAGGAAAGTCTACCTCCTTCTCACGACAGTCAAGGGATTTTTCGTTATTTCCAACGCCTTTCAAGGATTTCCCGGGCTTGTAGAAGAGGTCGTTGCTCATGTCGAACCGGACAGGGTCGAGCAGGATGTCCGCCTGCAGGCGGGGCGTTCCATGGAAGGGGTCGCCAATATCGTTGCGGCATGGGTTGCAGCCGCATTGATGATGGCGATGATCCTAATAAAGTTGCTCCCTTTTATTGTGTAATCACTGTAGAAGAAAGGAACCAGTTGATTCATGAAGCGCAGGCATTCCGATGTGGGTAGTGTGGTGCAGGAGGCGCGGACGACGCCGGCTGCCGTCGCTGAAGAGGTCCTGGAAAAGAAACTCGAGGATATCGCGACAATCCTCTCCACGACCGAAACCGGAAAAAGCCGGCTCTACGATGAGATTCTGTCGATGGTGGAAAGGGGCCTCTTTCGGATCGCCCTCCGGCGGTCGAATCACGTCAAAAGCGCCGCGGCCGCCTATCTGGGGATCAACCGGAACACTTTCAAGAACAAGACGGTCAAACTCGGCATCGATAACGATGAGGAATGATGAGAGGGTGTCTGTAATAAAAATGATGCTGATCGAGTTCTGCCGGAAGGCCGTCTTTTTTCTGCGAAACTGGAAAATCTATGTGGGGCGGGACCCGCGGCTTGTGACGGGTCCGGCGCTGATCCTCCTTCCCCTTTTGCCCTCGACCCTCTGCTGCGGTCTGGCGGGCGTTTTGGTCCTCCGCAGAAAGGGTAAGCCGGTTAAACCGAGAGGAGGCTTGTCCGTATCGTTCAAGAGGGCGATCGGGAATGACCTGTCTTCCCTCCTGGAAGGCAGAATTGCCGCCGCGGAATATCTGGGCGGGAAATCATCCCTGGAAGAGATGGAAAGGGGACTCCTTTGCCTGAAAGGGGAGGAGGCCTTCCGGAGGATTTTTTTCAATAAGGGAGAGGCGCGGCGCCTGAAGGATCTTTCTGCACGAATAAGGGTATTTCTCTCGGCTGAAGAAACGCTTTTAGATCAGAAGGCCGGCTGCTTTTCCACATCGGACCTTGAGGCCGTGAACAAAGGTCTGGTCCTGATCCGGGATCTTCTCTGGGGGCTGGATCATGACATCCTGGACAATGTACAGAAGATCATCGATCTGGCCGGGGCCGGCTGCGTCGCCGATGTGGACCCGGAGGCTCTGCCGAAATACAGGAAACTCAACTCCCTCCTGAACTGCCTGGACCGGCTGGAGGTCCGGGGCAGGGATTCGGCGGGGATACAGATTTCGTTTGTTCCCACCGATGCCGGCGCCGCCGCGGAGATCCTTGCCGGTCTTCAGGCGGGAGGACTCGAAGCCGAGCTTCGCCGGCGAATGGGTGCCGGAGACCTTGTCAACGGTTCGCTCACCTGCTCTCCGAAGGTTGCCCCCATCACCTTTACCTACAAGACCGCCTCAATCATCGGCGAACTGGGGCGGAACGTCCGGGAGTTAAGAACCAGGATCGCGCAGGACCGCCTGTTTCAGGACTTCGCCCGACTGCCGGTCGCCTTCGATGCCGCTTTTGCCCACACACGCTGGGCCTCGGTGGGATCGATCACGGAAGAGAACTGCCATCCGCTCAGCAATTTCACCCTCCCGACGGCTGCGCCGTCCGCCGCCGTTCAACAGAAACTCTACCCCGCTTACGGGACAGGCCTCTGGACCATCCATGTCGTGCTTAACGGTGACATCGACAACTATCAAACCCTCCGGGAGGCGATCGAGGCCGGAGGGGAGCTGATCGCTCAGGAAGTGACTACGGATACGAAGATCATCCCCCTCCAGATCGAGAAGTATCTCCTTTTCGGTCACGATCTCGCCGAAGCGTTCAGGCGCGCCGTCGGCGACTTCGAGGGCTCTCACGCCATCGCGATGGTGTGCAGCGCCGAACCCGGAAAGATATTCCTGGCCCTTCGGGGGAGCGGCCAGTCGATCTATGTCGGGATCACACCCGACAGGTATATCTTCTCTTCGGAGCTCTACGGTCTGGTGGAGGAGACCCCTTCCTTTGTGAAGATGGACGGCGAAAAATCCGCCCATCCCGATCAACCGGAAACGACCGGCCAGATCTTCATCCTCGATCAGGATTCTCCCGGCGGCGTTGAGGGCATCAAGGGGCTATTCTATGACGGAACCCCGGTTTTTCCGGGCGAGAAGGATGTCCGGAAGGCGGAGATCACGACGCGTGATATCGACCGGGGCGACTATCCCCACTTCTTCCTCAAGGAGATCACCGAGGCGGTCTACTCCGTCCGGAAGACCCTGCGCGGCAAGTACCGCATCGAGCGGGATCGGGGAGGAGAAAATGTCGTCTTCAATCTCGGAGAGGACATCGTTCCCGAAAGGATCCGGGAAGCCCTGACCGGTGGGGCGATCCGGCGGATCATGGTCATCGGTCATGGAACGGCGGCCGTTGCCGGAAGCGCCGTGGCCGATGCGATAGAGAGCCGTCTCAAGGGTAGCGGGATCCGCGTGGAGGCAAAGATCGCCTCCGAGCTGAGCGGGTTCGCTCTGGAGAAAGACCTGCACGACACGCTGGTCATTCCGATCACGCAATCGGGGACGACCACCGATACAAACCGCGCCGTCGCAATGGCCAAGGAGCGGGGCGCGGCCGTGATCGCCATCGTGAACCGGCGCCAGTCCGACATCACCACCAAGTCCGACGGCGTCTTTTACACCTCCGACGGCCGGGATATTGAAATGGCCGTCGCCTCGACGAAAGCCTTCTACTCCCAGATCGTGGCCGGCCGCATCCTTGCCCTCTATCTGGCCTTTATCCTCAAGACCCTCTCCGGTGAGCGGATCGCGATGGAGCTCCACCGGCTTGAAGCGGCGCCGGCACTGATGCAGAAGGTCCTCGACAGGAAGGACGAGATCCGCCTTGCCGTTGAGAAGACCGTGAGGCATAAACGGTACTGGGCGGTCGTGGGGAGCGGGCCGAACAAGGCGGCGGCCGACGAGATCCGGATCAAACTGAGCGAATTGTGCTACAAGACGATCTCTTCGGATTTCATCGAAAACAAAAAGCACATCGATCTATCCGCCGAACCTCTTATCATCGTTTGTGCCGCGGGAAATCAGGAGGCGGTGACGGGGGACGTCGTCAAGGATGTGGCGATCTTCAAGGCGCACAACTCCTGTGTGATTGTCTTCGCCGATGAGGGGGAGAGGCGCTTCGATACGATTGCCGATGCGGTAATTCCTATCCCGAAGGCGCCGATGCCGCTTCCTGTGATTCTTAACACCGTGGCCGGTCACCTATTCGGATATTACGCTGCGTGCAGCATCGACGAGGAGGCGCTGTTCCTGCGGGAATTCAGAGGCCGTCTCAATCTGGCCATGCTGGAGCAAGCCAGGTTGAACATGAGCCTCTACGAGAGTATCGCCGACGGTCGGCTCCGCCGGCTTTTGGGTGACTTCGCTGACCGCTTTCATCAAAGGAGAAATCAGGGAGCTTTCACCCTGACCGGCACCCGCACGATTTCCGATTTGGTTTTGCTGCTGAAATACACGGCCGGAAAACTTCCTCTGGACGATTTCCGGCATGACTTTCCCGCAGCGGAAGGGGTGAACTCGCCGATCGATCTTCTGGATGTGACGCTCGGTCATGCCGTGGACGAGCTCTCCCGCCCGATCGATGCCATCCGTCATCAGGCCAAGACGGTCACGGTGGGGACCAGCCGGAAGGAGACGCCGCTCAAGGGAGTGGTCTTCGATCTGATTGCGGAACTGGGTTTCTCCGCCGAGTCGCTTCTCAGTATGAGTATCCTGGACATCAGCCGGATCCAGCAGGCGGTGGCCGCCGTAAGAGGCTATACCCTCTATGCGATCAACCATCTGGATGCCGAGGGAAAGCCGGGGGAAGAAGCCACGATCGCTATCACCGGCCGGGGAGGCGTTTCCGTGGGGATGCGCTCGCGCGCCGAGACGTCGGGACGCCTGATGGGAACGAAAAAGGGGATTGTCGCCTCGGGCCACATCTATGTGGGTCGGGGAAAATCAGACAGCGCCCCGCTGATGATCATCCCGCTTTTAGGCGGGGATGATCTTGTCCAGCACCTCCTGCTGATCCACGTGAGCTTCAACGAGGCGCTCTCCATCTGCGAGCGGAAGGAGATCATGGGCGAGAGGGTGGACGATATCCGCGATCTCATCCAGGAGTGCAATCTGCCGTGGGATGAGCGGGAGCTCGGGAAGATCCCGGTCGCGATCCTCCTCGGCGAACCGGTGGAGGTGATTGCCGGACAGATTAGAGAGAACCTTAGTTGCAGGGAGTCATCATGAAGACCAAATTCATATTCATCACGGGCGGCGTTCTCTCCTCCCTCGGCAAGGGGCTGGCGGCCGCCTCCATCGCGGCGATTCTCGAATGCCGGGGGCTTCGGGTGACCAACCAGAAACTCGATCCCTATATCAACGTCGATCCGGGGACGATGAGCCCCTTCCAGCACGGAGAGGTCTTTGTGACCGACGACGGAGCGGAGACCGATCTCGATCTCGGCCACTATGAGCGGTTCACCGGCACAAGGATGGGGAAGGGGAACAACCTCACGACCGGTCAGGTCTACTTCTCGGTGATCACCAAGGAGCGGCGGGGCGACTACCTGGGAAAGACGGTCCAGGTCATCCCCCATATCACCAACGAGATCAAGGAGTATATCAAAAAAACCGCCGATGGCTTCGATGTGGCGATCGTGGAGATCGGGGGCACGGTGGGGGACATCGAAAGCCTCCCCTTTCTTGAGGCGATCCGCCAGTTCCGAAATGAAGTGGGACGGGAAAACGCGATTTTCATTCACCTGACATGGGTCCCCTTCATCAGGACGGCGGGGGAGGTGAAGACGAAGCCCACGCAGCACAGCGTCAAGGCCCTCCGGGAGATCGGCATCCAGCCGGACATCCTTCTGTGCCGGACGGAAAACTTCCTCTCCGATGAGATCAAGGCCAAGATATCCCTCTTCTGCAACGTGGAGGTGAAGGCCGTCTTCACCGCCAAGGATGTGGCCTGCATCTATGAGGTGCCCCTCATCTATCATAAGGAGGGGGTGGATCAGAGGATCGTCGAACTCCTCAACATCTGGACCGGGCAGCCCCACCTCGAGGGGTGGGAGGATGTAGTCAAAAAGTCCCTTCACCCCGCCCATGAGGTCACGATCGCCATCGTGGGGAAGTACGTCAACCTGACCGATTCCTACAAGAGTCTCAACGAGGCTCTCCACCACGGGGGGATTGCCAACAACTGCCGGGTCTGCCTGCGCTACGTCGATTCGGAGAAGATCGAAAAGGAAGGGCTGGGAAAGAAACTGGACGGCGTCGACGGGATCCTCGTCCCCGGCGGATTCGGGAACCGGGGGATCGAGGGGATGATCACCGCCATCGAACATGCCCGAGTGAACAAGATCCCCTTTTTCGGGATCTGCCTCGGGATGCAGATGGCCGTCGTGGAGCACGCGCGGCATGTCTGCGGACTTGCCCGGGCGAACAGCCCGGAATTCGACGAGTCCGGCCCCTACCCGGTGATCGACCTCCTTCCCGAACAGAAGGGCATCACCGAAAAGGGGGCGTCGATGCGGCTCGGCGCCTATCCCTGCGTCCTTGCGGAGGACTCCTTTGCCTGCGCGGCCTACGGCGAAAAGGAGATCAGCGAAAGGCACCGGCACCG
Organism: uncultured Syntrophus sp.; assembly: GCA_964540555.1. GTDB lineage: Bacteria > Desulfobacterota > Syntrophia > Syntrophales > UBA5619 > JAKAFS01. The sequence goes on from CAZINF010000045.1 coordinate 15,143, forward strand.
TTACGAATTCAACAATGTGTTCAAGGAGAAACTCATGGAAAAGGGGCTCCGGATCACTGGCGCTTCACCCGACGGGCGTCTCGCCGAAATCATCGAGATCGAGGGGCATCCCTGGTTTTTAGGCTGCCAGTTTCATCCGGAGTTCAAGTCCCGGCCCACGGCGCCCCATCCGCTCTTCAGCCACTTTATCTGCGCAGCCCTACGGGGGAAGATAACGTGAGGGATGGATAAAGGCTTGTTATTTACAACTTGTTAATCATTTTCTCAGTTCAGCGCACATTCTCATGTAATTCAGAGAGGAGGTAATTTAGAATCCCCCTTCCGGTTGGCGGTTTTGGGGGGCGAAAAACGGGGGCAGTTGCGAGGGGCTGGGCGATTTGGGGACAAAATGGGGACAGGGGTAAGCGGGCAGGATGTTGACGGGTGATTTCCAGCAGAGAGGCAGCCATCAGCAGGGCACAAGCGGGCAATGAGACGCAGTACACCCAGGCGCCTATTCATGTGTGATTGTTGGACATTCTTCGAGCGCGTACTTGGAGAAGCTACTCCCGCTGGATCAGCTTCATGATGAATGGTGGGACTGAGGGAGGTCTGAGGAGGAGTTCCAATTTGGTTTTGGTTGTTGAGTTAGATTCCTGGAGGAATTTTCTGAAGAGGGCGGTTGTTTTGACGACAAAGGAGAAAGCTCTTTTCAGGAGGATGACGATGGCGGTCATCTGGGCGAGGGTGGCGGCTCTTTTTCCGTTAAGGACTCTTGGTTTTCGGAGGATCGGCGTATCTTCCTTGGCGGCGCTGTTGATCCGTTCCGAGCCGGAACGGTGTTGTTTTAGTCTCTGATATTTTTTAGTTCCCCGGGGGATGGCATTTGTCAGCCGGGGATGCTCTTTGACATACATGTGCTTCGTATAGCCGGCGCCATTCTGGATATAGGGACACGTGGCCAAACGATAGCTGGAATTAAGTTCTTCGAGCGCCTTCGAGGTCAGTTTCCGGCATTGCTTGAAACAACAGAAGATCAGCCGCTGGCGTTTCTGGTCAAAGCCGTTGGGTATGGTAAGAAGGCCGCAGGGAGCGAAGGGTGTGCCCTGTTGATCGTATCCCCGCTTCAGTAGATCATCCCTGGAGAGTTTCTCATTTCTGCGGTTGTAGTCGATGATGGGGATAGCGCCCTGGCTGCGGATGTAGTCATAATTGCTGATGGTGTCGTACTTTGAGTCGGCAAGATCGACCGTGGGTTTGCAGCCATGATGCTCTCGGATCTGTTCTTTGTTGATCACCAGATAGTTTCCTTCTTCGGCATTTCCGGCGATGTTGCTCATTGCTACGGGCAGTTCGATACCCAGATGGGGTTCTACAGAGGTAGAGATAATGGCGTTGTAGCCGAAGATCTTCTCTTTTTTGTCGGGATATATGGGATGTCTTCTGACGCCGATTCTGGCATCAATGTCCTTGGGGAGTTTGGGACAGCCCATCGTCATGGCGCCATCAAGATCGATTTCAGTCATGTATGAGCGTATCGTCTGGATGCAAAGCTGCTGACGATCCAGTTCATTCTTGACTCCGAAGAGGAGGGCGGTATTGATCTGTTCCTGGGAAGGTTCTCCACCAGAGAAGGCAAGACGGAATGAGAACAGTTCGATTTTAGGTTTCTCGACGTCTTTGGGGAAGCGATCGGAAGGACATTCGGCATAGACGCGGATATCCGATCCCAGACTATTTTCCGGCATGTGGGCAAGACGATAGAGGATGCGCTGGCGGACTTTTTCGATTACATTCAGCACGGTTATTTGGGAACATCCATTGCAGAAGAATGTGCAGCCTTTGTATCTGGCCCAGGAATGATAGAGGGTGCCGTCATGGGAGAAGAGCTTGAAGGTAATCATTTCCAGATGATGGAAGATGCCCACCAGGACATGAAAGATGTCATTGTATCTTTTTTCTCCGATGCGCTTGCGGAAGTTGGAGAAGGTCCCTTCGGAGGGGATGTCGAAAGTAATGCCGGCATAGCGCCGATATTCACTTCCTCGTTTCTCATTCCGCAACACAGTGAGAAAGGCGTTCATGTCGGGGTAGTCGTCAACATACCGGAACAGGTCCAGGAGAAAGAGTGTCACCGGGTCGTAGCAGGGAGGGCCAAAGATGCTGTAGGCATCCGCCACCAGGGACCGGACAAAGGTGAAGTCAATCAGGGAGATGATCATGCATGCATATCCGCCCTGTACATCCCCTCGGGGATCGACAAAAACGAAGCGTTTCCGGAAGATGTACCGAGACAGGAGTTCGAGTTTGGGGAAGAGTTTCTGATGGGAAGAAGAAAGATTCTGGTTGATCTTGTTGAGCCTTTTCGCTATGTTTGGCAGGGTAAATTTGTGAAGGGCGTTCACGTTTACCTCCGATCCGGGCGGAGGTTGGAGCTTCTGCCCGGGTCATCTAAAAAAATCATCTGCCCGCTATTAGCTTCTCTCTAAAATCTTTTCTTAACGGATACAGGTAGACATCCTTAATCAGACCATGAACGAGGTGATCATGCCCCCTTTTGGCGGTGCCCTTGGTTTGCCCCACGCAAATCCAGTTGGCGGCTTTGTAGCAGGTGCCCTGAAACCTTTCTTTTTCCACAAAGGTTTCAAGGAGGTAGACGGGTTGTTGATATACGTTCATCCAGTCCAGAGCAATTTTTCGGGCATTCATGGCCAGTAACTTTGAAGCAAGGCACTTGATGGAAACCCAGGGTAAAATGAGGAAGCGCGTATTATTAACTACAAACGAGAGGTTCTTCTCCTTGGTGGGCTTGTCCCAACCGATGAAGGCCTCTCGGGACTTGACCGCCCAGGCGGCAGAACCCCAGCCCAGACAGGCGACGGGACGATCCCCAAGGAATGCCATATATTTGAGATGCTGGCCGACAATCTGGCGGTAACCGAGATAATGGTATTGATTAACGAGGCTGTTGTAGAGGGGCTCAAGTTCGGTATGTCTTACCAGAGAGATAGTGACAGGGGGAAAATCGGCAAGTTCCCCGGAGATGGGATTCTCATCGACGGGAAGAACCTGCATGCTTTTGTTTCTGCGTTCATTCCAGCTATTGTTTTTTCGCGGCGGGAGGACAAGATGTCCCATGTGTTCCAAGGTGAGAAGAAGTTCCCGGCAGGCCATGTCTTTGGTGGCGCCGTTGGCTTGGAGCCATCCCCAGTTCCGGCACAGGATTCTGGAGATGCTTTTTCTTCCCTCGGCCCAATGTTCATTGATCACCCTTTGAATCAGAGGGATGTCTGCTTCGGAAACGGTTCGTTTTCTTATGGTTATTGGTAGCATGATGAGTATATATCAGAAGAAGAACGGGGACGCCAGCAGAAAATGCAGGAAGGTGAAAATATTTTTTCGGTGCAGTTTTAGGTTTGTCAAGCTGTAGGACGAAATGGCAACTGCTTGCCGTTTTGTTGGGTTGAAACGAAAAAAGATGGGTTGAAAATGACCCTGAAATTAAGCTAAAAGGGATTCTAAATTACCTCAAAAGGAATAACCCATGTCCCTCATCAGCAAAATCAAGGATAAAACGGCAACGATCGGCGTGATCGGCCTCGGCTATGTCGGCCTGCCTCTCGTGATCGAGTTCTGCCGTGCCGGGTTCAGCGTCACAGGCTTCGACGTGGATGAACAGAAGATATCCATGCTCCGGCAGGGGAAAAGCTACATCAAGCACATCGACCCAGCGATTCTGGCGGCCATTTCCGAAAAAGGGGGGACAGCTCCCGATTTCAATTGTTCCGACGTGACATCCCCCGTGCAAAACGGGAGCTGTCCCTCTTTTTCGCCGACGACGGATTTCTCCCTCCTGCAAGATATGGACTGCATCATCGTGTGCGTCCCCACACCGCTCAACCGGAACCGCGAACCGGATATGCAGTACGTATTCACCACGACACAAACGATTGCAAAGTATCTGCGACAGGGGCAACTCATCGTCCTGGAATCCACCACCTACCCAGGGACAACCGATGGGGACATGCGGGAGATCCTGGAGACCACGGGCCTGAAGGCAGGCGTGGATTTCCATCTGGCCTTTTCTCCGGAGAGGGAGGATCCCAACAACCGGGACTTTAGTGTCCGGACTATTCCCAAGGTGGTGGGGGGATACACGAAGGCATGCCTGGCATCAGCGATCGCCCTCTATGACGCGATTGTCGACCGCACCGTGCCCGTCTCTTCGACTAAGGTGGCCGAGGCGGCCAAGCTGCTGGAAAACATCTACCGTTCCGTGAATATCGCGCTGGTCAACGAGCTCAAAATGCTCTTCGACCGGATGGGCATCGATGTCTGGGAAGTCATCGATGCGGCGAAGACGAAGCCGTTCGGCTTCCATGCCTTCTACCCCGGACCCGGCTTGGGCGGCCACTGCATCCCCATCGACCCCTTCTACCTCACCTGGAAGGCGAGGGAATATGAATTCAACACGAGATTCATCGAGCTGGCGGGCGAGATCAACACTTCCATGCCCGATTATGTCGTCCTTAAGGTTATGAAGGCCCTGAACGACCACGGAAAGTCATTGCAAGGGTCAAAAATTCTCATCCTCGGCCTGGCCTACAAGGCGAACGTCGACGATGACCGCGAATCACCATCCTACCGTCTCCTGGAAAAACTGGAAGAACTGGGGGCGGAGGTCTCCTACAACGACCCCTATATTCCCGAGATCCGGATGACCCGCGAACATGGAAGGTTTGCCGGAAGGAGGTCCGTGGAGATCAGCGAACGTTTTGACCTCATTCTCATCGCCACAGCCCACGACGAATACCAGAGCGTGGACTTCAAATCGCTCGGCATCCCGATCGTCGATACGCGCAATGTGATCCGGAATAGAGACGGACTCGTTTATCGAGCATGACCCCCGAAGGAACTCTATGGAACAGATTCTCGTTGATCTGAAAAAAAGCGTACAGGAAATCGCCGGTGATCGCCTGATCAAGATCGTGCTTTACGGCTCCAGGGCGCGCGGCGATTACGGCAAGGATTCCGATACGGATATTGCCATCGTTGTCCGCGGTCTCTCCCGGGAAATGAAGCATCGCATGCTGAGCCGGGTGGCCGACATCGAGTTTGAATATCGCCGTTCCCTCTCCACCCTGATCCTGTCGGAAGACGATTTCCTGCTGCTTAAAAAACTCGAACGCCGGATCGCCGCCGATATCGAGAGAGAGGGGATTCCCCTATGACGAAAGATAACCAGAGAGAAAATATGCGCGCCGAACTTGAAAGGGCGACGGAAGCCATCGCCGCCGCAACACTCCTGTATGAAAACGGCTATATCAGCGATGCCATATCACGGCTGTACTACTTCGTTTTGTATCACGTCCGGGCGCTTCTGTTATCGAAAGATCTGGAACCGAGGAGTCACGACGGGGCGCTTCGCCTTCTCGGCATGCATTTCGTACGGGAAGGTCTCATAAACAAGAGTGCGGCCCAAATTTTTTCAAAGTTGATGAAGTTCAGGGAAGAGGCGGACTACAATCCCGTTTCTATGTTTACAAAAGAGGATTTCGTTGTATTTAAGAGGGAAGCAGAGATATTGGCTGCCTTGATAAAGAGCCACTTGAAAAAGCAATGCCCCGCCCACCTCCGCAAAACGCTAAACTTAAAGACCTGATAATCATATAAAAGGCACCTCCTGCATAGCGGAGAGTAAAGACTTTCTGCTATGCTTGAGGCAATTTAAGAGTGTGCCACCCACGGCGCCTCAGGGGTTGGCACAGGCATCAGGAGGAAAGAGGTTCGGCGCCGGGAGCGGTTTTTGAGGAGACGGGCAGACTTTCGACTGTGCTGACGGAGATTTTCTGACGGGATAAACGGGCGGGATGACGGATGGCAGGAAAAAGAAAAAAGGATTCCGTTGATTTGGATTGGAACCCACGATCTGAGATCCTTCTTACTTTTGCCTCACTCCCGTTGGATCAGATTGGCGATCAACTTCGGGACTTCCGGACCGGGGAGATAGGGTTTTAGAGGCGGGGATTTGCTGCTGAACATTTTTCTGATGGCAAGCGTAACCTTGACGATAAAGCGAATGATCCGTTTGAGGAGGAGGACCATGACGGCCATCTGGGCGAGAACACCGGCGTTTTTCAGTCCCCGGATCTTGGGTTTGTTGAGGATGCAAAGATCTTCCTTGGTGGAGGAGTTGGTTCTTTCGGAGGCGGAACGGAGGGCTTTGAGTTTATGATGCCGGTCTGTTCCGCGGAGGACCTCGATGATCAACCTGGGGAAGTCGTTGACCGACATATGACGAGTGAATCCGTGGTAACCTAATTTCCCGCCAAATTTATAACGATGAAAAATACATTTATATAGAAATTATAGAACAACTTCCTAAAACACCTCATGGTAAGATAGATAAGAAAGCTTTAAAGTAAGCACAAGTCAGAGTTGCCAAAAGTTATTTTCCTGTTTGCGGAATTGGCGGAATACTGATATACAGAATATTGGAATTTTTTCAAGGAGGACAGTATGCGCGAAAATCTTACAGTATCCGGCCGAGG
>CAZINF010000046.1:0-21476 GCA_964540555.1 uncultured Syntrophus sp.
ATTACTCAACCACTACATCTTGTGGTTACTCACACTCGTTCCGGAAGGACCATTTTGTATCTAATGTTGTTTGGCAAAAACGTACATCACCCGATAACCGTCTTAGACTCGGTGATGCACATGATAGTGTTCTGGTTTATTGCAAAAATAAATTAACTGGCAAAACAACCTTAAACCAACTGCCAGTGAGCCATGGTAGGGCTGAGGATTTTAAAAATCTTGATAATGATTCCCGAGGATCTTGGGCTTCCACGGACTTTACCGGCATGACAGGTCATGCTACGCCAAATCAATTTTATACAATTGTCTCACCAATGGGCCGGAAATTTCCGCCACCACCTGGTCGATGCTGGGCAATTGCTGAAGAAACATTTAAGAAACTGCTTGCTGATAACCGAGTATGGTTTGGCAAGAGTGGCACTTCACGTCCTCGTCTTAAGCGCTTCCTGAGTGAAATGGAAGGGCAGAACGCGTGGACATGGTGGCCAAACGCAGAGGTGGGCCATAATCAGGAGGCTAAAAAAGAGATTGGAACTCTCTTTGGGGCCGATAATGCATTTGAAACGCCAAAACCAGAAAGATTATTACACCGAATTATACACATTGCGTCAAACCCAGGTGACATCGTCCTCGACTCTTTTGCCGGTTCCGGTACGACGGGCGCCGTGGCGCACAAGATGGGGCGTCGCTGGATCATGGTGGAGTTAGGCGAGCACTGCCATACGCACATCATCCCGCGCCTTAAGAAGGTCATCGACGGAACGGATCAGGGCGGCATCAGCAAGGCTGTCAACTGGAAGGGCGGCGGTGGCTTCCGCTATTTCCGGCTGGCGCCGTCGCTCCTGGAGCGGGACAGGCGAGGCAACTGGGTCATCAGCAAAGAATACAACGCCGCCATGCTTGCCTCCGCCATGGCAAAGCACGAAGGGTTTATCTACAATCCCGACGAGACCCTTTACTGGAAGCAGGGCAAGTCCACCGAAAAGGACTTCATCTTCACCACGACCCATTTCATCACCATCGAGTATCTCGACGGCATCCACGAGGAGATGCAGCCCGACGAGAGCCTCCTGATCTGCTGCAAATCCTTTCAGGAGGCCTGCGAAAACCGATACGAAAACATCACCGTCCGGAAGATCCCGAACATGCTCCTCGGACGGTGCGAGTTCGGCAAGGATGATTACAGCCTGAACATCGAGAATCTGCCGTGGCCGGCGGATCCGGAAGTGCCGGCGGACATTCCAGCAGAAACCGAAAGAAAAGGAGTGAGAGCGAAGAAGCCTGCCCCGGCCAATCAGCGGGGACTATTTGACCCGGAGAACGAATAGATGAACCGCATCGCCGCCTCCATTCGAAACCGCTTGAGCCTCCGGCCTCCGCAGGCGGACAGCCTGGAAATCCTCGCCGCGCTTGCCGACGCCCTCGCGCTACAAAAGAACGCGGACCCGGCGGCCGAACTTGAAAAGGTCAAAGGCTTCTACCCGACCTGCACGGATTTCGAGAGGAATTTCCCCTCCCTGTGCTTCGCCCTGGCCACGGGGGTCGGCAAGACGCGACTGATGGGGGCGTTCATCGCCTACCTCTATCTGGCGAAGAGCATCCGCAACTTCTTCGTGCTCGCCCCGAACCTCACCATCTACAACAAGCTCATCGACGATTTTTCCAACATCACGAGCCCCAAGTATGTCTTTCAAGGAATCGGCGAATTCGTCCACAGCAGGCCGCGCATCATCACGGGCGACAATTACGAGGAGGCCCGCCAGGGGGAACTGTTCAAATACGAGATCCACATCAACATCTTCAATATCGGCAAGATCAACGCTGAGACGCGCGGCGGCAGATCGCCGCGGATCAAGCGTCTGGCGGAATGTCTCGGGGTGTCGTACTTCGATTACCTTACCCGGCTCGACGACCTGGTCGTCCTGATGGATGAATCCCACCATTACCGGGCGGACCGGGGAATGGAGGTCATCAACGAGCTGAACCCCATCCTCGGCCTGGAACTTACGGCGACCCCGCAGGTGGAGCGAAGCGGCGCGGCCGTCAAATTCAAGAATGTCGTCCATGAATACTCCCTCGCCAAGGCTATCCGGGATGGATTCGTGAAGGAGCCCGCCGTGGCGACCCGAAGGGACTTCGATCCGGCGCATTACAGCCAGGAGGATCTGGACAGGATCAAGCTGGAGGACGGCATCCGACTCCATGAAGACACGAAGGTCGCCCTGGATATCCACGCAAGGGATACGAAGGCGGATCCGGTGAAACCGTTTGTCCTGGTCGTCGCCCAGAGCACGGAGCACGCCCGCAAACTCAAGGAGATGATCGTCTCGCCGGGGTTCTTCGACGGCTACTACGCCGACAAGGTGATGGAGATCCATTCCAACCAGTCCGGCGGGGAGAAGGACGAGAACATCGAGAGGCTCGTCTCCCTGGAGCAGCCGTCGAACAGGATGGAGATCGTCATTCACGTGAACATGCTCAAGGAGGGATGGGACGTGACGAACCTCTACACCATCATCCCCCTGAGGACGGCCGCTTCCGTCACGCTGAGGGAACAGACGATCGGCAGGGGACTCCGGCTGCCCTACGGGAAAAGAACCGGCGACGACAAGGTGGACAAGCTCACCATTGTCGCCCACGACAAGTTTCAGGAGATCGTCGATGCGGCGAACAGCCCCGATTCCATCATCCGCAAAGAAAACATCATCACCATCGACGCGGAGGAACTGAACCGGCCGAAAGAGGTGATCACGGTAGGTTCCCGCATCGAGCAGATCATCGAAGAGAAAGAACAACGGATAGAAGAGATCGCCGATCCGAAAGAAAAAGCGCAGGCCCGGGTCAGCCTGGACGTCCAAAGGGTCATTATTGCCGCCCTGCCCGAATTGAGTTCCGAGGTCTCCAATATCGGCGAGTTGAAGAACGAGGAGATAAAACGGATCGCCGTGGAAAAGATCAGGCGGAGGATCGAAGCCGCCCCGCAGACCCATCTTTTCGCGGAGGAGATGGTGCGGGAAGCGGAACGGGTCTATGAAACGATGGTGGATACGTTTACAGACCACATCATCGAGATCCCCCGAATTATGATTCTCCAGCAAGCGGAGGTGAAATCGGGCTTTCATGACTTCGCCCTCGATACGGGGAATCTCAACTATCAGCCCGTATCGGAGGAGATCCTGGTCAGGAAGCTCCGGGAACAGGAGCACGGCATCGACATCGTCATCGGAAAGGGCAGGATCGTCATGGATACCCCGGAGAACATCATCGTCAACGAGCTGATGAACTACTCCGAGATCAACTACGACGAGCAGGCCGAATTGCTCTACAGGCTTGCCGGAGAAGCGGTGGCGAATTTCAGGACGTACCTGACGGACGACAAGCTGATGAATGTGGTCCAGTACCACAAACAGGAGATCGGCCGGTATATCCGTTCCCAGATGATGGAACACTTCTACTGTGATACGCCGGCGTTCGAGAAACCGGTGGTGAAGCCGTTCTCCAGGATCGAGGAGCACAATCTATCCAAATATAAGACGGAGAGCATCCACCACTACACCGAGACCATCATCCCGACATCCGCTATCCCTGGCAAGGTTTTCAGCGGCTTCAGGAAGACCTGGCACCCCCTCAACAAATTCGACTCGAAGACGGAGAAGGACTTTGCGATCATCCTGGAACAGGACCGGGAGGTCACCAAATGGCTGAGACCGGCTCCTACGCAGTTCCGGATTTACTGGAAGCATAACTCCCGGCAGTATCACCCCGACTTCGTGGCCGAGACGGTTGATACGATCTACCTGATCGAAACCAAGAAGGAAGCCGACATCGAGACGTCCGATGTACAGGAAAAGACCCAAGCCGCCCTTCTGTATTGCCGGAATGCCACGGCGTTCACGACGCAAAACAGGGGCAAGCCGTGGAAGTACATCCTCATCCCGCACAACGCCGTCATGGTCAACATGAGCTTCGACACGTTGGCGCAAAGATTCGAGGTGCATAATGGGTGATTAAACACGCGCCGGGCATTGAAGCTCACCGCAGCAAGTCGTGGGAAATGTACTGGCTGACGGATTTAATTTCTCAGCTTTTTGAATGCGATTTAGCGGTATGGCCATAGCCATGAATGTCATCTCATCATCACGCATTTCATGTCGACCTGGCATTCCATCTCTTCCCGCGTCGCCTGTTTCCTGAAGATCTCTTTCACCTGCCGGCACTCGGCCGTCTCGTTTCGGTATATGACGCCGATCGGGATCTTCTCGCCCCAGAGCTCCGCCGTTTTCAGGGCCTCGTAACGGTCCGTCAGGGGTTTCTCCAAATGGAAGACCCTCTCTTTGTACCACTGGTAGGTATTGATCTTGTTGAAGCTGACGCAGGGCTGGAGGATATCCACCAGGGCCGTCCCCTTGAAGAGGATCGCCTGCTTGATCAGTTCTTTCAGATGTTCCTTCTCGCCGGCGAAACCACGGGCCACAAACGGGGCGCCCATCGTGATAGCTAGAGCAAGAGGATTCAGGGGGATGTTCAGGCTCCCCTCGGGGGAGAGGGGATTCTTCACACCGGGGTCTGTCGTGGGCGAGCTCTGCCCTTTGGTCAGGGCGTAGACCCGGTTGTCTGAGACCAGGATGGTGAGGTCCAGCCGGCGGCGGATGGTGTGGATGAAATGATTCCCCCCTTCGCCGTATATGCAACCGTCGCCCGAATAGGCGATGACTGTCAGATCGGGACGGGCCAGCTTGATCCCCACGGCGAGCGGCAGGGACCGTCCGTGGAGGCCGTTGAAGTAGTTCACCCCGAGGTAATGGGGCATCTTGGCGGCCTGACCGATCCCCGATGTGAGCACGACCTTGCTTGCGGGAACGGGAAGCTCCCGGATGGCCTTTTCCAGGACGTCGCGGATGGCGAAATTGCCGCACCCGGGACACCAGGCGGTATCGATTCTCTTTTCCATCGCTTTTTCTCCTTCAGGACAACACAGCCCTCAATATCTGATAGAGTTCTTCCACAGTGAAGCAGTCGCCGTCGTATTTCAGGACGGAGCGATCCACGGCCAGACCGAGTTCGCTCTTCAGCAGACGGGCGAACTGGCCTCCGGCGTTGTTTTCGACGCCGACCAGTCGCTTTGCTTCGAGGCGATACGGGGAGACCATCTCCGGCGTCAGAGGGTACACCTGCCCAAAGTGGAGGACGGCGGCGGGGATGCCCTCGCCGGCAAGCCTTTCGGCGGCTTCCTTGACGATGTGCTTCGTCGAACCCCAGCAGAGGACAAACGAAGCGGCGTCCCGATCCCCGTAAAACGAGGGCAAAACCGCCTCTTTCCGCAGGAGGTCGATTTTCCTCCGGCGCTTGTCCACCATACGGACCCGCAGGCTCGGATCCTCCGTGATTTTACCCTCCTCGTCGTGCTCGTCGGAGTCCGCTTTGACCAGGGCCTCCGAAAGCCCCGGGAAGGTCAAGGGGGAAACACCGTCCTCGGTGAACTGATATCGCTTGTACGTCCCGTCGAACTCCCGGTATTCACGGCGCCCGACGTCGAGCGCGATCTCCTCCTCGCAGATCTGGACGGAATCGGCGAAGTATTGGTCCGTCAGAATGAAAACGGGAATCTGAAAGCGGTCCGCAAGTTCAAAGCTCGCTCTGGTCAGGGCAATCATCTCCCCGATGGAACCGGGGGCGAAGATAATCCTCGGGAATTCCCCATGACCGGCGTGAAGGACGAAGTTGAGATCCCCCTGCTCGGTCCGTGTGGGAAGGCCTGTGGCCGGACCGGGCCGCTGCGAGACGGCGATGACGACGGGGGTTTCCGTCATGCCCGCCAGGGAGACCCCCTCCTGCATGAGCGCAAAACCGCCGCCGGACGTGGCCGCCATGGACCGGACGCCGGCGTAGGAAGCCCCCAGGACCATGTTGATGGCCGCGATCTCATCCTCGGCCTGCTCGAAATGGATGGGCAGCCCCGAAGCGGCCTCGGAGAAGTAGTTCAGGATGGAGGTGGCGGGCGTCATCGGATAGCCGGCCATGAACTGGCAGCCGCCCAGGATGGCGCCGAGGGCCAGGGCTTGGTTGCCGTCGAATTTGCGGTGCTCTCCCGCCGTCGCCGAAACGGGAAGGGCGCCCGTCAGTTTCCACCGGGCAGCGAACTCGAACCCCGCCTTCAGATACTCCCCTTTTCCGGATTCAGCCGCCTCGGCCGCCTTATCGGGGATCGCCCCGATAACGGCCAGAATGACGCCGACCAGGATGGAGTTGCCCGCGACGATCTTTCCGAACACCTCTTTTGCCGTCGCTCCGATCTCCTTCGTCATCTTGCGGGAGAGATAGACGCCCCCTTCGCGGAGGTTCGGCTTGTGCAATCGCTCCGTCTCGTCGTCCAGGGCGACGATCATGTCCCATTTTCCGCCGCGGAGCGCATGAACGGGGTGATCGGCAATGCGTATCATATGAAAATTATGGCCGCCGCGGACACGGGACATGTAATGCTTGGTAGCGAAAAAATGGGTATCGAGCCGGGACAGGATTTCCGTCAGCTCCAGCTCGACTGAGAAAGCCCCCTGCCCCGCCTCTCCGCCGATAACGATATTCATTTCCATCTCTCTCTCCCCAGGCGTTCATCCCGTTTTGATTTTAAAAAAAGTCATTCCCGGTTCAGATCATAATCGAAAACGCATTTCATTTCAAACGATCCGTATAAGACGAGAGATCATTTGATCTTATAGCAATATTTTATTATGAATTTAAAAAAAATTCAGAAAGCTTGCAAAATGCGAACAGATAAGGGAGAGTTCCGAATCATGGGGGGATACAGCGTCTTTTATACCGATACCCTGGCCTTTGTGGTCCTGTCGACGGCGACCCTGTCGCTTTTTTACCCGCTCCTTCGGGCCGGGTGGAGGCGATTCAGGAAGGAAACGAAGGCATAAACCAGGGCTCTGTTCACTGCGATACCCGGCATATGGCCGGACGGGAAGAAATTCAGAAGAAAGAGGGGGCGGAATGATCGGAGAAGGAATACTCAAGAAGAAACAAATCGGGATCGAGAAGCAGGTGGATGAGTTCCTGGACCGGGTGAGCGAGGCGGGACTGCTGTGCAAAAACGGAATGGATGCCTATCTCAAGGGAAACACAGAAGCCTTCGGGATGTCGCTGGCGAGCATCCGCGAGTCGGAGCACCAGGGTGACAGGCTGAGGCGGACTATTGAGCAGGAGCTCTACCGTAAGACGCTGATTCCCGAATCCCGGGGAGATGTCATGGAACTGATGGAAGACATGGATGCCCTTCTGGACAGGTTCACGGGACTGATCTGGCAATTCGAGATCGAGAAACCGGAGATCTGTACCGAATTTCACGACGATTTCAGGGAACTGCTCCAGTATTCGGTCGAGGCGGTGGAGTCCAATGTCCTTTCCTGTCGCGCCTTTTTCAAGGATATTCAAGCGGTATCGAATCACCTTCACAAGGTGTCGTTCTGGGAGAAGGAATCGGACAAGGTCTCTACGCGCCTTCAGAAGGCGATTTTTGCCCGGGAGGATCTGCGCCTGAGTCATCGGATGCACCTGCGTTTTTTTGCCAAGCAGGTGGACCGGATTGCCGACGAGGCGGAGGACGTCGCCGACCGCCTGAACATCTACGTCATCAAACGAATGTTGTAGGAGCCGAAAATGTTTGCTATTTTCCTCAGCAGCGGTCTCTTTCTCGGATGGTCTCTGGGGGCCAACGACGCGGCGAACGTTTTCGGTACGGCCGTCGGTACGCGGATGATCAGCTTCCGGAAAGCCGCGATCTACTGCGGGATATTCGTCATCCTCGGCGCGGTGATCAGCGGGGCCGGCGCCGCCGAGACCTTGGGTGAATTTGGCGCGGTCAACGCGGTCGCCGGCGCCTTCGTGGTGGCGCTGGCGGCGGCCGTGACCGTATACTGGCTGACGGTTTTAGGGTACCCCGTCTCCACGACGCAGGCGATCGTGGGGGCGATCATCGGCTGGGATCTTTTTGCCGGCGCAGCGATCGATTACTGGGCGCTTGAGAAGATCGTCCTGAGCTGGGTCATGAGCCCGATCCTGGCGGCGATCTTTTCGGCGCTCCTGTACAAGCTGATCGCTTATATGATCACACACGCCCGGATCAGCATGTTCAATCTGGATGCCCTGACAAGGGCGGGACTGATGCTGGCGGGGATCGCCGGCGCCTATGCGCTGGGGGCCAACAACATCGCCAATGTGGTGGGAATTTTTATTCCCATTTCCCCCCTCGCCGATATTTCCCTTCTGGGGCTTTTCCGTCTGAGTGGGGCGCAGCAGCTTTTTTTCATCGGCGCGGCAGCTATAGCCGTCGGGACATTCACGTACGGAAAGCGGGTGATGCTGACCGTGGGAGAGGGGATTACGGAAATGTCGCCGGTGGCCGCCCTTGTGGCCGTTCTGGCCAATGCGCTGGTGCTGTTCCTGTTTGCCTCCCAGGAACTGGAGCGATTTCTGCTGGGATCCGGACTCCCTTCGTTTCCTCTGGTGCCGGTCTCCAGTTCGCAGGCGATTGTCGGAGCGGTCATCGGAATCGCCCTGGTGAAGGGAGGGCGGGGAATCCGCTGGCGCATGCTCGGGGAGATCACCGGGGCGTGGATGCTGACGCCGCTGGTGGCCGTCGTGATCAGTTTCATTGCCCTTTTCTTTCTGCAGAATGTCTTCCAGCAAAAAACGTTCCTGCCCGTCGAATACCGTCTGACAGTGGAGGCGGAGCATCATCTTCAGGATGCGGGAATTCTGACCGACCGCCTGACGGAGATGCGGGAGAAAACCTATCCGACGGCTGCCGAGTTCGAGAAAACGGTTTCCGGCTATTTGAAGCTGAGCACCCGGGAGATGGGCCTGGTTCTGTCAACAACGGAGGTGGGACCGCTCCTGGTGGACCCCCGGCTTGCATACAGGATCAATGACCCCACGATCACGGAAGCACAGAAGAGGGCCGTACAGAGGCTCGTGGGAAAAAGGTTTGTTCACCGGTGGCAATTGGAAAAGGCCCTGGCGGAGGAATCGGCGGAGTGGCGGATGGAGGCAGGCAAGAAGGAGCGGAACCGGGAAATCAGGCGCAAGCTGGACTACCTGTATCGACTGATCCGGGCCGGCATGTAGTAGATCCTCTTATATAAGGAACGTCGTTTCACCACCGGAGGCGGAAGGCAGGAAGGGATTCAGGCCGTTTCCCTAAGGTCCTGGGCGGTCAATACAACGGTTGCCCTGCGGATATCCACGGAACAGCCCGGGTGCATCCACACCATTCGCTGGCCGCTGGCGCGCTGCGGTCCCACCTTGATGAAACAGCCCAGTGCGGTCACCGACCCCCTAAGGCCGAAGGAACCGCTGCCGGTTGCATTGACCATCTCGGTGACCTGCTGTTCCCAATCGCTCTGGCGATCGAAATCGGCCTCCTTCATGGCCTCGTAGTGGGTATACCGATCCCGGAGGGCGGCTGCCGCTCCGCGCGGCGGCGCTTGCCGAAGCCTCTGATAGGACATCTGCCCGGAGAATGTCAAGCGGGAAAAGCCCTGACCGGGCATTGAAAGATTTCTTGACGAGGCTAAAAAATTTCATTCAATACTTTCGGGACAACTTAAACAAGGAGGAGCGCATGGCGGGGGAAAATGAAAAAACGGCATTGGTGGTGAGCGCGCACTCGGCGGATTTCGTCTGGCGTGCGGGAGGGGCGATCGCCCTTTACACCGGCAGGGGCTGGAGAGTGAAGATCGTTTGTCTCTCCTTCGGAGAAAGAGGAGAGTCGGCAAGGCTCTGGAAAGAAAAAGGGATGACGCTCGACCGGGTCAAAAAGCTGCGGCGGGAAGAGGCTCTGGCGGCTGCGTCCATCCTGGGCGCGGAGATCGAGTTTCTGGATTGCGGCGACTATCCGCTGAATTTTACGGCGGCGAATCTGGACCAGTTGGTCGATATCTACCGATCGCTCCGGCCCCGGTTCGTCCTGACCCATTCACAGGAGGACCCCTATAATTTCGATCACCCGCTGGCGGCAAGGGTGGCCCAGGAAGCCAGGATCGTGGCGCAGGCCCATGGGCACAAACCGGACGGCCCTGCCGTTCTCGGGGCGCCGCCCGTCTTTCTTTTCGAACCGCATCAGACCGAGCAGTGCAACTGGAAACCCCAGGTTATGCTCGATATCACATCCGTCTGGGAGAAGAAACGGCAGGCATTCGAAATCATGGCGGCACAGGAGTATCTCTGGGAGTACTACACCCGGGTAGCCTTGAATCGCGGGATACAGGCGGCGCGCAATTCCGAGAAAAAGGAGATCCGGTATGCGGAGGCCTATCAACGGGTCTTTCCCGAGGTGACCGAGACGCTTGAATGACACAATTTTCAAAACATGCGGAGGTGAGGTATGGCAAAAACGAAACGGATTCATGTGGGGCTCATCCTTTTTGTCCTGGTCTTGGGCGCAGGTCCGGCCTGGGGCGCGGCGAAATATTCCTCAAAGACAATAACCTTTGTGGCGCCTTCCGGCGCCGGGGGCGCGTTCGACGTGGAGACAATTCGATTTTCCTGACACGCCCCGTGTCCGCCGTTTTGCTGACAGCGGCCGTTCTTAGGAGTTAGTCATGAGATTAAAACCGGAATGTCTGCTTGGCGTCGATCTTGGAACAGGGGGGTGCAAACTGACCCTGGTCGATACGCGAGGATCAATCATCGGCAGCAGCTTCACCGAATACAACACATATTATCCCCATCACGGATGGTCGGAGCAGAATCCTGAAGATTGGTATCAGACCTTCCTTGTCACGATGGCCAAGCTCATGCGCGAAACGGGGCTGAAGGGATCCGATATTATCGCCCTGGCCGTGGACGGCTCGACGCACAATGCCGTCCTCATGGGGAAAAAAGATATGATTCTCCGTCCCTGCATTATGTGGACGGATCAGAGGAGCGTGGATCAAGTCCGGGATCTGGAGAAGCGTCGCGGTGGAGAAATCCTCCGGATCACCTACAACAAGGTGAATCCGACCTGGACTCTTCCCCAGCTTCTCTGGTTGCGGGAAAACGAAGCCGAGACGATGGATCGTGTGGAGCGTATCTTCTTTACCAAGGATTACCTTCGGTATCGTCTCACGGGGACCTGGGAGACGGATCATATCGACGCCCAGGGATCGATGCTGTTTGACGGCGGGACGCGTCAATGGTCCGCGGAGCTGATCGAGGAGCTCGGGCTTCCCCTGTCCGTCTTTCCCCCTATTGTGTCTCCGACGGCACTTTCCGGCAAGATAACCGTCGAAGCGGCCCGTGAATCAGGACTCCTGGAAGGGACACCCGTTGTGGTAGGGACATCCGACACGGCCGCCGAAAACTGCAGCGCAGGGGCCATCTATCCCGGCCAGGGAATTGTGAAGTTGGCGACTGCCGGCAATGTCTGCATCATGTCGGACGAGCCGCATCCCATCCCCAAAGCATTCAACTACCCTCACGGGGTGGATGGCATGTGGTACATCATGGCGGCCACCAACTCCTGCGCCTCTGCAAACCGCTGGACGCGGGATACTTTAGGGCAGTGGGAAGTTGGAGCCGCAGCGCTTAGCGGGAAATCCCCCTTTCAGCTCATGGACGAAGAGGCGGCCAAGGTCCCGGTTGGCGCCAACGGGCTTTTCTTTCATCCCTACCTGCTGGGGGAGCGCTCCCCTTACTTCGATCCTTATCTGCGCGCAAGCTTTGTCGGGGCGACCATGAGCCATCAAAAGGCCCATTTTTACAGGGCTGTTCTGGAGGGCATCGCCTACTCCCTTCTGGATTCTATGCAGGTCCTTTCGATAGATATTTTGCCATCTATCAAAAGATCCACGATCAGTTGGCCCCGGTGGAAAAGTGGATTCACGAGACCTTTGTGATGGGCAAATGAATACCATGACGCATGACATCAAGGTGATGACCTCAGGCGCCTTCACCGCTGCACATTTTGAACTCATTCCATTGTTAGAACTTCTCACTAAGAAAAAAATCGTCACAGCCGCGACATCCATAGGAACAGGAGAGAACTCCATCTCGAATCGGTTAAAACGCGGCGAAGCTGTGGACGTTGTCATCGTAGCAGATGCTGTTCTGCGGGGATTTATCCAGGACGGTTTGGTCCTACCCGAAACTTATACCCCCGTCGCGCGGTCAGTAATTGGAATGGCCGTCCGCGCTGGAGCGCCAATTCCGGACATCAGCACGGCAGAGGCGCTGAAACGCACGCTTCTGCAAGCAAAATCCATTGCGTATTCCGCGAGCGTCAGCGGACAATATTTAACCAACGAGCTGTATCAGCGCTTGGGAATTGCCGGCCAAGTGACCAGCAAAAGCCGTCTCATCGGCGGAGGTGAGCGTGTCGGCGCCGTGGTTGCGCGCGGGGAGGCAGAGATCGGCTTCCAGCAGATCAGCGAACTGCTTCCCGTATACGGGATAGCACATATCACACCACTCCCGCCGGAAGTTCAAAAAGTCTCGGTTTTTTCGGCTGGCGTCGCCGTAAGCACCACGGATTCAGACCTGGCTTACTCAGTGATCACATTCCTCGTGTCCCCCGAGGCGGCCCATGCAATCACCAAAAGCGGGTTGGACCCCATCGGCAATAGGTAATGGATGGCACTGAAGAAAAATTTCGGCATTCTTTCCAAGACAGCCCCTTCCATCGGGCGATCAATCACCTGAAAGACAGCTAACCAGCTGATCAAAGCGATCCTTTTTGGCGGCAGTGTATTTCTCCAGGAAGAGTTGATCGCTCTTGTACAGGGCATTGGCGTTACTGCGCGCGAGGAATTTTTTCAGTTGACCGGGCCCCCCGTTATACATTGCGTAGGTGACCTGGGCGATGGTGTCAAGATCGGTCGGTGTCGCGGGGTTTATCTCCCACAGGGTAAAGGTCCGCAGATAGAGATTGAGAATTTCCGTTCCCGCCTTCACATTGTAGCGGATGTTCCAGCGCAGGCTTTCCACCCGATAGATGCCGCGCCACACCCGTTCATTGATCTGCATCAATCCCACCGAACTCCGGTTGTAGGAGATCAGGTAGCCGAGCTTCCCTTGCCGGATGATGAACTGCCGCCAGCAACTTTCCTGCCACGCGGTGGCCAGGAGCAGACGATGAAAGAAGGCGTTACCGTCTCCGGCAAGCGGATCGGCGGTGAGAATGTGATCCGCCGCCCCTTCCAGCAGATTTCGTACTTTACCGATGTAGGGATTCAGGTTTTTCGCGGGGGGGATCCACTGTTTGACCTGGTCGAGCATGCTTGGGATCCTCTCATTCGCCCAGGCCCGCGGAAAAAGGAAACGACCCAGCCAGGACTGGCGATCATCGTTTTTAGAGTTCTTTTCAGGCTCATTAGGAAGTTCCAGTTCCTCTACATCCGAGGCTGGACCGGATTCGTCGAGCGGTGGGCCGAGCCCAAGGAATTTCCGCAGCCCGGGGTCCAGCGCGTAGGAGTAACTCAGGATCGCATCGGTCTGGTCCGGGCTCAACAATCGCGCCAACCTGATCAGGCCATCCCGGCTGATTTCCAGCCCCAGGGTCGGACCCAGCTTATCCAGGGCCACCAAGGCATCCGAAGCGGTGAAAAACGCCAGATAGCTGAAAGAGGAGAGGGATTTCTGGTTGACCAGGTGTTTGCGCAGGATTTGGGCAAGCTGCTGCCAGGTACGGATGAACTGCTGCCGCACGAGATCCGGACCGATCGTCTTATGATCGAGCGCCTGGAAAAATTCGTGACGGTTCTCCAATAGGATCTCCAGCAGGCTCCTCCGTTCGACATCGGTGATCGGTTGTCCGATCAGGGCTTCGATCTCAAAGACCAGAAATGCATCCCAGGCCTCCCACGCGTGTGCCAAGCGTTCGACTTCCGAAGGAGAAAGCTCCGCGGTGCGAAGGTATGGCTCGGAGGAAGTCTCCACATCGAGGAGGATATTGACTTTGACTCCTCGCTCCTCGACCTGCACCGGGCCCAGTCTAATCGTATCGAGCCAAAGATTAACGCTCCGGCGCTTCCCCGGAGGAAAGACGAGGGGCAGGATGGTCCGCATCTCTTTGAGCGGTGGGGCCAGCTCAATACTCGTTTGGTCAAGATAGGGATGGACATGGGTTTTGATGAGGTTCCAGAATCTGCCGGCGATGGTTTCAGGTTTGCGCCTGGCATTATAAACGCGCGAGTCGATGGTTTGAAAGCGAGTCTGCCAACTCTTTTCATCCAACTCGATGCGTTGCAACACCTCAATAAAACCATCCCACTCAATCGACGCCACGCAGTTTCCCATGATCGGCAACCCGGCCCGGATGCTTATGCGGCTTCCCAGCTTGATCATCGAGCGCTCCCGGCTAACAGCGGGATCCCAGAGCTCGATATGGACACAGTCTCCCTGCGCTTCGTCAATGACGATCGCCCGTTCCCCGGGCGCGTTGTAGAGTTGATTGACCAATACCGACCGGATAAAGGGATATTCCAGATTCACTGGCACAACGAGGGTTTCGGAGGCGCCAAAGGTACAATCCGGCGACCAGAAAATACAGATCAGCAACAGTGCGCTAAGACATTTGCGCTTCAGGCAATTCTGCACGGCAAACTCCTTACCATTTGTTTGAAATGAAACAAATAATCCCCTGTTAGTCAAGGGTTATTTGGGCTGTGACAGTGTGACTCCGACTTTTTTACGAGGGCGTCAAAAATGACTGGATTTTTCCGCGCTCCTTGTCTATGAATGGACAGCTTCCCGCACAGGGAGACGATACCGCCGCGGGGATCCGTATTTTATCGAGAGAAAGGGAAGAAGGGGATGATCGGGAACAAGGTTATCGGTCTCGCGGCCGTTTTTGTGCTGCTCCTGGTGATCGCCGTACCGGTCACTGCGGCGGAAAAGACGATCGAGCTGAACAGTCCCAAGTGCAAGGCTTGAGGTCCCTCCGCGAGGATAAGTTCTATCCTCCGGGGTATGGACGGAATCATCCGTTTCGGGAGTCCTACGGACAATACGATCAGCATCACCTTTGACGATCAGAAGACCGATGAGGAGCAGATCGTGCAGGCGCTCGCCAGGGGCGGGGTGGTGCTCACGGGGAAACAGACGCCGGCGCCGGGTCCTCTCCTTTTTTATTGATAGGACGCGAGACCTTTTTTCTCCAGGGTCTCCACGATCTGTCGCACATCCTGAGACCGGCCCCGCCTGCAGATGAGGAGGGCGTCATTTGTCTCAACGACAAGGAGGTCCTTCACCCCCACCAGGGCTATGAGCTTTCCGGTACCGTGGATAAGCGAGTCGGCCGCATCGACGCCGATGAACTCTCCCCGGACGGCGTTCCCGTTTTCATCTTTTTCGGAGACTTCCCACAGCGCGTCCCAGCTTCCCAGATCGGACCAGCCGAAGGCCCCCGGGACGACCAGGACATTCTTCGCCTTTTCCATCACGCCGTAATCTATGGAAACCGCCCTCTGCCCCGTGTAGACGGCTCTGACCACCGCCTCTTCCCGGTCTGTGCCAAGCGCCTCCCGGATCTGCAGGAGCCCTTGTTCGAGATCGGGAAGAAACTGCCCGATCGCCTCGATGATCGTCGAGGTCTTCCAGACAAACATCCCGCTGTTCCAGGAGAATCCTCCCCGCGCCAGGAAGCGTTCCGCCTGCTCCAGCGGCGGCTTTTCCCGAATTGAGCGGACCCGGTAGATCTCATCGGTGCCGCCGACCGATAAAGGGTCGCCCTGCTCAATGTAGCCGTAACCCGTCTCCGGCCCGGTCGGGTGAATGCCGATCGTAACAAGGGCATCGCCCTGCGAGGCCGCCCCGGCAGCCGCCTGTATGATCCTCAGGAACGTCGCCTCATCGCCAATCCGGTGGTCGGAAGGGAGGACCAGCATGATCGCGTCCGGAACACGTCTGAGAATGTGGAGCGCGGCGAGGCCGATGCAGGGGGCGGTGTTCCGTCCGACGGGTTCAATGAGAATATTCTCAGGAGGGATCTCGGGAAGCTGGCGGATCAGTTCCGCCGCATGACTCTTTCCTGTCACAATCAGGGTCCGTTCGGCGGGGACGAGCGGCTTGATCCGGTCGACGGTCTCGCGGATCATCGTCCGCTCGCTCG
Organism: uncultured Syntrophus sp.; assembly: GCA_964540555.1. Taxonomy (GTDB): domain Bacteria; phylum Desulfobacterota; class Syntrophia; order Syntrophales; family UBA5619; genus JAKAFS01. The sequence goes on from CAZINF010000046.1 coordinate 16,091, forward strand.
AAATGTCGAGGAGGTGCTTGGGCGTCTTCTCACGACTTCTGGGCCAGAACCGCGTCCCCTTCCCTCCGGCCATGATGACTGCAAACATAGATTTCCTCCCTGCTGTATGGATTGAAAGGCTGTTACACTAATTTAACGTATTGGCTGTGGTACCGCTTCACGTCCAACTTTCCTAATTAAAAGCCCCGTCGTGGATACCCTTATCTCAAAGTATGCGGGTTTGTCTGAGTTGATGAATGAAGCAGAACCATATTCCGCATCCAGCAACGGCCCGAGCAGAGAATAGCGCTGCCTCAGATTGAACATGTCCACCGGTTTATCCCGGGAGAGGAGAAAGACCGTTCGGATATTTTCCCGTTCCTCTTTGAGATCCATGTAACGGCCTGCGACACGATCTAGCTCGTAAGCCGTATGCAAACCCAATATATTGACAATGGGCTTCCATTTGAGAATGTGAGCATCTACGTATAGAGCATCCCCGACCAACTTGTATGACTCTTTATGGCCGTCAGGAAATAGGAAGTGGGCCGTAAACCCTTTCTCTCCGGTAGGTTCTGTCTTAACAACCGCAGCTATCTCTTCGTATGTCAGAGCACGATAACCCGCAGTTGCTATGACGATCATCCCAAACAATCCCGCCAATGATAAAGCAAACAATGCAAGTACAAAACGAAATGCCGAACTGAAGAGTTCCTTCTTTCGCAAAGATGCCACAGTTGCAATAAAAAAAATAAGACTCAGAAGAGCAGCACATGTAATCAATATAACGAGTATGTTTGGCATCGTCATCCTATTAAATTCATCTTTCCCAAAGCTGTAACCTGAAAACAGTTCATTCGGCTTTCATCATACGATATAGAATCACTGATAACCATTTGAAGTCAAGCATTTTCATCGATGTTGACAGTTTGTGGATTACAGGAAGGAGAAAATACCACGTCCCACCAAAAAAATCACGCTCAAAAATCTGCACCTTTCATCCCGTAAGTTGCGCCGACGGTCAAAACTTCCACCTTTTGGTTATCAATAGGGCCGATCGTGATCAAATATCAATGGAGCCGCGCACCTGTCACCTGCGAGTCCGCAAACTTCAGGCCAGAATTGAAGCGATGATTGCTATTTAAACTGTAGTCTCTAACCGTGCTGCAGAATCCGTAAAACCTCGCCACCTGTTCAAGCCTAACCCATCTTCCGCAGTTCTTGGACCGAACCCCAGGGAGTTCAAAAAGCTGGTTGATATTCTTTGCCGAAAGAGTTACATTTTAAGCGGACGGATCAGGGAATCGCGCGATGAAAAACAATATGACCTACGCGGTAGAGCCGCTTCGACTCGACAAGCACCGCGAGGCGCTCGCCCGGCTCTGGGCGGAGAACATGACGGACGAGCGGATCGCGTCCGTCATCCCCCAGCGCATGCGCTGGCTTTACGAGCCTGGACCGGATGGACCGGTGACCACCGTGCTCGCCCTGTACGCCGAGTCCGGCGAGGTGGTGGGATGCGGATCGTTCTTCCCGCGTTCCATCTGGGTGAACGGGCGCCGCGTACGCGCTGGCGTGCTCTGCGACTTCGCCGTCACGCGAGCGCACCGCATCGCCGGCGCGGCCCTCGCCATCCAGCGTGCGCTGGTGGAGGCCGGGCAAGCGGCGGGGCTGGAGCTGCTCTACGGATGCCCGAACGAGAAGGCGATAGCGGTGTTTAAGCGCATCGGCTACCAGGTCGTCGGCGAGACGACAAACTGGGTGAAGCCGCTGCGCTCCGGGTACAAGCTCAGTGAGATCAATGGCTGGGCGGGTCCGGTCGCCGCCCTGCCGATCGACCTGGGCCTCCGGGCGCTCGACCTCGTGCGCTCCGCGCGGAGCGGGCTGCCCGTGCGGGGGGAGGTCATCCCGTTCGCAGACGGGCGTGCCGACGCTCTTTGGGAGCGCGCCCGCGCGGAATATTGTGTCATCGGTGAGAAGTCCTCGGCCTACCTCGACTGGCGGTATGGCCGCTTCGTAACCGTGGAGCACCGGATTTTCGGCATCGTTCCTTGCGGGGAGGAGCGCCTCGCTGGCTATGCCGTGTACGACGTGAAGGACGGCAAGGCGTTCGTGCGCGACCTCTTTGCGGAACAGCTGGAAGCGTCGGCCGGGTCGCTGCTGCTCGCCCTTGCCGGGCACCTGCGCCGGCAGCGCATCGATAAGATCTCGTTGAGCTACCTTGGAAGTCCCGCCTTCGTCGAGCGACTACGCCGGGCGGGCTTTGTGCTGCGGCCCGGAAAGCGACCACTGATGATCTACCCGTGGGGGCTCGGCGAGTCGCTGCGCACGCGCGTCCTCGACCCGACGAGCTGGTTCATGCTCGACGGAGAGCTCGACATCTGAGTTTACGGGCGCCTCTTCGGCGAGGTCGACCTGTTGCCGGATCGCCGCCTCGTCCTCGACAAGCCGCCGGTGCTCACGCTCGGGGAGAAACTCCGCACGCCGGCCTTACTGATGCGCATCCGTCAGTTCATCCACGAGCGCAGCGTCGGCATAAGGTATGATACAATAGCGGGATCAACATTTAAACGAGCGGAGGCGCCCGGCAGAGGAGGGTTACATTTATTCATGCACGACAAAATAGGATTCGACAACGAAAAATACATCCATGAGCAGACAGCCAAGATCCTCGAAAGAGTTGAACGGTTCGATAACAAGCTCTACCTCGAATTTGGGGGCAAGTTGCTTTTTGATTATCATGCGGCCCGTGTCCTGCCCGGTTACGATCCGAACGTAAAAATGCGGCTGATCCAGGAGCTGAAGGACAAGTCCGATATCCTGCTCTGTATCTATGCAGGGGACATTGAGAGAAAGAAAATCCGGGCCGATTTCGGCATCACATATGATTCCGATGCCCTCAAGCTCATTGATGATCTCCGGAACCGAGGGGTCAATGTCCTGGGTGTCGTGATCACTCGTTTCGATCATCAACCCGCAGCGCAACTCTTCAAGAATAAGCTGGAAAGGAGAAATATCAGGGTTTTCACGCATCGCTTCACCCGAGGGTACCCTACGGACGTCGACGCGATTGTGAGCGATGAGGGATACGGCGCCAATGCCTACATTGAAACCGATAAACCTTTGGTGATTGTGACCGGCCCCGGCCCCGGAAGCGGCAAGCTTGCCACCTGTCTATCGCAGCTTTACCACGAATACCGGCGGGGCGTTAAAGCCGGCTACGCCAAGTTTGAAACCTTTCCCATCTGGAACATGCCCCTCAAGCATCCGGTGAATGTGGCCTACGAAGCGGCCACGGCGGATATCCGGGATTTCAACCTGATAGATCCCTTTCATCTGGAAGCCTGTAACGAAAAAGCGGTCAATTATAACCGGGATGTGGAGGTTTTTCCGGTTGTAAAACGAATTCTCGAAAAAATCACGGGTGGGGATTCATTCTACAGTTCACCGACGGACATGGGTGTGAACAGGGCCGGATTTGCCATCATCGACGACGACGTCGCCAGACGCGCGGCCGAGCAGGAAATGATCCGGCGATATTATCGATACCGTTGCGAGTACATCATGGGATTTACCGACAAGGAAACGGTTCAAAGAGTCGAGCTATTTCTCAAGGACTTCAATATCAATCCTGAAGATCGCCGTGTCGTCGGACCAGCATGGCGGGCGGCCAGGGAGGCGCAGGAACAGAACAAAGGAAACGAGGGGATTTATTGCGGCGCCGCGATCGAGCTAAAAGACGGCGCCATCATCACCGGCAACAACTCCCCACTGATGCATGCGGCGTCGAGCCTGATCCTGCATGCCATCAAGTCGCTTGCCGGCATACCCGGAAAGATTACCCTGCTGCCTTCCTATATCACGGACTCCGTGAGAAATATGAAGACCGACATTCTCAACGAAAAGTCCATCAGTCTCGATCTGGAGGAAACACTGATTGCCCTGAGCATCAGCGCGACAACGAATTCGGCGGCTCAACTGGCCATCGAAAAACTGAAAGAACTCAGAGGCTGCGAAGTTCACATCACCCACATCCCCACTCCCGGCGACGAAGCGGGATTGAGGCGCCTGGGTGTCAATCTCACCAGCGAACCCAATTTTTCCACCAACGATCTGTTCCCGGCCTGACAGCGATTGTCACAACCCGCCCTTACGGAACATTCATTTCAAGAAGCCGCGTCGAGCGATTGGAAGGGGCTTCCTCTTGTCGGCAGACAGGTTGTGACCTTACAGCGGTTCTCAGTTATACCGCTTCGATGGTTGAAGGCGGTTTCGGGGTGATGTTATAGGTCACGCTGACCACGCCGGGGACGTCTTTAATGATCTTCCCGGCGATCCTCTCCAGGGTGTCATAGGGCAATCTCGTCGCCGCGGCAGATCGGGCATCGACGCTGTCCCAGCAACGGACCTCGATCTGGAGGCCGAAATCCCTTTTCCCATCCCGCATGCCCGTGACGCGGTCCTCGTGCAGGATCGCCAGATACTGAAACACTTTCAAATCCGACAGCTCTTTTTCCACGATGGCCGTGGCTTTCCTGACGATCCTCACGCGGTCCGGCGTCACTTCACCCAAGACCCGCGCCGCCAGGGCCGGTCCGGGGAAAGGAATCCGGTCAAAAAGCGATGCCGGCAGGTCTAGGGCGGCCCCCACTTTGCGCACCCCGTCCTTGCGTAGTTGGATCAGGGGTTCGATAATCTTATAACCGAACGCCTTCAGAGGATCGATGCCGAGTTGCTCAAATACATTGTGCTGCCGCTTGATCCCCGCCACGGTCTCGTCAATATCCGTCAGGATGGTTCCCTGAAGGAGAGACTTCGCTCCGCTCTGAACAACCAGTTCACCGAATACTTCCTTATAGAAAGTCTGGGTGATGGCCTCCCGTTTTTCCTCAGGGTCCGTAAGTCCTTTCAGGGCCTTGAAGAAGGCCTTCCGGGCGTCAATGATCTCTATCGGAATGCCCAGTGACTGGAAAAGGGTTTTCACCTGTTTCGGTTCATTCTGCCGCATGAGGCCGTTGTCGATAAAGCAGGTTTTCAGCCGGTCCCCGAGAGCGCGGTGACCCAAGGCGGTGACCACAGACGAATCAACCCCTCCGGAGAGGGCGTTGATGGCGATGCCTTTCCCGACGCTTTTCCTGATTTCCGCCACTTTTTCGGAGATGAACAGCTTTGTATCCAACTTCGCCGCACAGATTTCTTTTGCCATAGTGTCCCTTTCTCCTTTTCTGTCATTCAACATTCTGATTTTCTGCCGGACCGGGTGTGATTATCTTGAACCACTTGACGATTGTCAAGACAAAAGCGACAGGCAAAAGCGATCGGATGGTCACCGCGCTCTTTCCCTTTTCTTCCATGCATGCTCCGTTCAGATCGTCAGTATGCGGTGCGGTTCATCCACAAACAGCAG
>CAZINF010000047.1:0-21445 GCA_964540555.1 uncultured Syntrophus sp.
TATACTTCGGACCACAACATCTTGGGGGTTACCACACTGAAGCCTGAAGCGGCATAAGTTCAATAATATTAGTTCTATTATCTTTAAAGCTAATAGTCATTACGGTAGATTCATAATCCTCACAATCTTTTTGCCATGTCTTGTATTTTTGCCATTTATTATTGAATCGTTTGAGCCTTCTGCCTTTCAAACTATCCTGGATTTTCAACATAGCAATATTTTGGTTATCAAACGTTTCTTGAAAATCAATGAAATCATCTGACTTAAAAGTACCGGATTCTTTCAGCAATATTTTGATTGCTGGGATAAAAGAATCTTTGAAAGATTTATAAAAAATATCATGCTGTTCTTTTTCTATTCTCCAAACGGCCAATCTATGGTAGGCGACAAGGCCAAACAAGCTGACACAAGACCCTATGAGGACAACGACGATTGGAGTGTCTATATTGCCCTCCTTATGATGTGGGTTTTCATCTTTGTACCAATGTTATTTGGTGATAAAGGGAAAAGATGATTAAATATTTTCAATTATTTACCTATAACGCGCGAGTTGACCGACTTTTTGCCCTGGCAATGGGCGCGTGGCGCCCGATTGACGGGGCAAAAAGTCGGGTCGAACGACTGGTTCGCACCGCGAAGCGGTGCGAACGTTGCGCCTGAGCTGCGCGCATCAGCGCGTCGGACTCCAGGCGCGGGTTAGGCAGGGGCGTCATCGAGACTCCTGACGTTGGCCGCGGCTTGCCACATTCGCCACCAGTATTTTGTCTTCCACCTGGATTGCCATGTTCTCGATCGCTTGATATGAAGCCATCGCTTGATCGGAAATGCTTGCCGTAGATTTTTCAGCCACGAACCCAAGAAATTTCTCGCGGTGATCGTTATAGACCTTCGGCTGAAAGAGCAGAAACTGGACGTATTCGTTAAGAGTATTGAGCTTTCGGTAGGTGCTTCTGGCTGCGGAGAATTGCCAGAACGCAACAAGAGCGAAAATGCCCGATAGAAGCCAGGACATTAGTTCCATAGATCCTCCTGCCTAACGGCGAAATCAGCCGGCGCTGCAAGCGATCGGCTGTGTTGCCTGGTTATGAGCCGTAATCCTGCACTCATCGAAAACCGTAACGCTTGCACAGCTTCTTAAACAAGTTCTCCTTACTTTCGTCACAAATCATCCTTATGATTTCTTTCTTTTCAAATTCGGGCTGAGGATGGACTCGATTGACGGTCATTTTAGTGCATACATCAACCCGATGATGAAATTCGCCTCTTTGAGTAGTTGATAAGGAAACCTTTTCAGAATTGCTCGCAGTAAGCATTACAAGTTTTCCGCAAGTCTTCACAACAGTGTCTTGAAGTTCATTCACCGGCCCGCCTCGCTTGACCCACCCGTCTAACGTCTGGAAATACTTCTCTTCAAGTTGTTCCGTGGCAGACTTTTCTGCGTGAGCTACTGTCACAGTCACGCCAAGGAATAGGAAGATCAATAGGAGTCGTATTTGGTTCATTCTATTCCTCCATAACGTCGGAAATAACCCGCCGGGCCGATAGCCTGGCGGATAAGCACCGGGCTTATTCCCGGTCGGGTTAATTGAATTGTTAAGGATTTTTTAATCATGTCTTTAAATCTTACGCTTAAACTTACTTACTTAATACTTTTTCTGACTGTTGTTGTGGAGGTTTTAAATTTACTGGTTTGGTTTCGGGTCGAACCGATAACAAGCCTACTATTAGTTGTGCTACAGCCACTAATAGGGCTATTCCAGCAATGATGAGGGCAATTTTGGAGATACGTATTGCATGGCTGTGTAACTCTTGGCTTTGGCGAGCGGCCAATAGTTGCCGCAATGTCTCCCCCATCTCAACATTTCTTGCTCTATTTTCTTCTTTTAGGATTTGCGCGCGCCCAGTAGCTAAAAGATATTGTTCCAATTCTTTTTTAGAAGCATCCAAGATAGTACCGTTGTCAAATGCCTGGCGTAAATCGTCAGAAGTTTTTGCGGCAATTTTGTTTTTCATTTTTTTGCCTTAACGCCGTAATCAGCCGACCGGCCCCGAATGAAGCTATTTGAACTAACGGGATTCCCGGTCGGCTGGATTAAATTGTTATCTTTTTTCTGAGGTCTTTTATGAATGAAAAACATATTTTTAAAATGGCGGCGGATGCTTACATGGCTGGGCAGACTCAAGATGACAACCCTTTTGATGTCAAACAGTCGCCAGATGAACATGAGGCATGGCGGCTGGGATTCGGTGAGGAATCTGCCTATTGGGAACATCAGTACGGGATTAATGTTCATGGAAGATAACTATTAATATACTGGATCGGTTTATTTATCGATTTGGATATTATGATACAATATTCTTACCAAATAAAAAACAAATATTTATTGAAGAATAAACTCCTTGACTTCCGTAATTGGCTGATAATATCATATTATACAGAACCAGCATATCTTTGTAGGGTGCTTATATGAGAGAGAGCATGTTACCTTCACAAACCCTTCCCGCTTTTCAGCAATATCTGCTTTCACGAAAGCTCGTGCCGGAAAAAAACGTCAACTTTTACGCCTATTGGGCGAGTCGATATCTCACCTTTTCAAATCGACTGAAGAATGCTGGTCCGGAAGAGGCGCTCCGGCTATTCATGGAGGATCTCCACTCCCGGAAAAACATTGCCGACTGGCAGATCCGGCAAGCCGAAGAGGCCGTTCAGCTCTACAGCGATCATTTTCGCGCTGGAAAAAAGACCGGGAGTGATGTCGATGCAAAAACGCCGATCGTCTCTTTCGACAGGGATGTGGTCATGCAAACCATGCAGAAGGCCATCCGTGTGAAACACTATTCTCTCAGCACGGAAAGGACTTATATGGACTGGGCAAGACGCTTTTTCGATTATGCCGGCAACCTGAAGGGCGGGTGTCTTGAAGAAACACCGGACAGCAACGATATCCGTGAGTTCTTGACGCATTTGGCCGTCCACAAGAAGGTTTCCGCTTCGACACAGAATCAGGCATTCAACGCCCTCCTGTTCCTGTTCCGGAATGTCCTGAAAATCGAAATCGGCGATCTGAGCAGCACCATCCGTGCAAAGCGTGGACCAAAACTCCCTGTCGTATTGACGGTCGAGGAAGTACGGCAGCTATTCTCCTGTATGGAAGGAAAGCACCTTTTGATTGCGCAGATAGTTTACGGGGCAGGCCTTCGACTTATGGAACTGGCCCGTCTGCGGGTCAAGGATATCGATTTTGGATCGGGGCTGATTTTCGTTCGGTCATCGAAGGGGGACAAAGACCGTTCTACAATCCTGCCTGGAGCCATCAGGGTACCCCTTCAACGGCATCTGACGGAAGTCAAGGCATTACACAATCAGGACCTTGCAAAGGGATTTGGGGCGGTCTATCTGCCTGATGCTCTTGACCGGAAGTATCCGAACGCCTCAAAGGACTGGGCCTGGCAGTATGTTTTCCCCTCGTCGAAGCTGTCCGTGGATCCCAGAAGCGGAATAGTCAGGCGTCATCACATGGATGAAACGTCCATCCAGAAGGCTGTGGGAACAGCCACAAGGAAGGCGGGCATTGCGAAGCAGGCATCCGTTCACACATTGCGTCACAGTTTTGCCACTCATCTTCTCATGAACGGCGTTAACATCCGTGAAATCCAGACCCTTCTGGGACACCAGAATGTCGAAACGACTATGATCTACACGCATGTCATGCGGGACATGACGACAGCACCGAAAAGCCCACTGGATCTCCTCTTGGAAGGATCACCGAAATCCGCAGAGCCCGGCGACGCCTAAAAGATTGAGGTTCGTTGCAGATCGTCCTGACGGTTCTGGCCGGATTTGCGGCGGAACCCCGAAATAAGTCCCGCTTGACAAATTTCTCCATTCTGATATATCATATACCACATACTAATCAGACGGTGGTCACAATCACCCCAACCAAACAACCCAGGAGGTGAAAGATGCAAACCGAAATCAGTCGTCATCGCTTATCCCTTTTCATCAAAAGACACCCGGCACATCGCAACAGCGGCAACCCCGGATGCACGGGGCGATCCCGCGCAACAAGCAATCTCAGATATGGCATATGGAATTACGGATGGATCTTGGCTGCGTCCTGTGCAATCCTGCTCGGCGCGCTGCCGGTCGGGGCTCAAGAGTACCCAAGCAAACCCATCGAGGTCGTCGTCGGGTTTGCCCCCGGGGGTGGAACCGACATGATTGCCCGCGCGATCTCCGACGTGGCGGCAAAGTATATGGGCCAAACCCTGGTCGTCAACAACAAACCGGGCGCCACAGGGATCATCGGCTCTCAGTATGTCTATAGCGCGAAGCCGGACGGCTATACGCTTCTCGTGGCGGGAGGCAGCGAGACCGTGTCCGTGCCCCACTTCAAGAGCCTGCCTTTCAACCCCATCAACGATTTCGATCCCGTCATCCGGCTCATGGTCGAGCGTATCGGATTCTATGTGAGGGCCGACAGCCCGTGGAAGACCATGAAGGAGTTCATAGCGGATGCGAAGCAGAATCCCGAAAAGTTCATCTATGCCACCGCGGGCGTCGGCGGCCTGCACCACGCCACCGTATTGGTGACGGAGAAGCGGGCGGGAATCAAACTGACCCACGTGCCGCACAAGGGGGGCGCCGAAACGCTCACCGCCCTCGCCGGGGGTCATGTGAATGTTGCGATGGCCTCACCCAATGAAGCCTATGCCCTGGTCCAGGGGGGCCGGGTGCGGTGCCTGGCCATCACGGCGCTGGAGCGATCTCCCACGGAGCCGAACGCGCCGACCATGCGTGAGTTGGGTTATGACGTTTACATCGACAACCAGAAGGGGTTCGTGTTGCCAAAGGGCGTTCCCCAGCCGATCAGGCAGAAGCTCCACGACGGAGTGAAGAAGGCCTTCGACGATCCGCAGTTCAAAGCCAGTGCAGAGAAACTGAAACTTGAACTGTCCTACTTGAACGGAGAGGATTTCCGAAAGGCACTGAAGGCCATGTTCGATCAGATCGGCGATTCGGTAAAGAAATAGATTCACTGCTCACCAGGGGGCCTCGCGCATGAACATTGATCGCATTCTCGGTGTAGGAGCCGTGCTCCTGGCGATTCCGGTCTTCGTGGCTTCCTGGGGATATGGGGTGGGAAGCCCCAAATCCCCGGGCGCCGGATTCTGGCCGCTGCTCATCGCCTTGACGATGGTTGGTCTGGGCCTCTCGCTCATCCTGCATCCGACCCCCGACGGGATGGCGGCCTCCGGGGAGTCGCGCTGGAGGAAATTCGGCATCTCTCTCGGGACTCTCGCCTTTTACGTGGTCGCTCTGGAGCCTCTCGGGTACCTGCTGACGACTGCCGCCATGCTGTTCGCACAACTCCGCTGGGTGGAGAGTCGCTCCTGGCGGTCGAGCGCGGGGATCGCGATCGTGACCGCGGTCGCCTCGCTGATCGTCTTTCGTGTTCTGCTCAAGGTTTCCCTTCCTACCGGCGTGATCCCGCTGCCCCGGGGTTGGTAAAAGCGATAAAAAAAGGAAAGCCCTTGGATACCATCAGCGCCCTATTTCACGGTTTTGCCATCGCCTTGACACCAGGGAATCTCCTGGCCGTCTTCCTGGGGGCTTTCATCGGCACGGTCATCGGCGTCCTGCCGGGCCTCGGACCCACGGCAACCCTTGCCCTGCTGCTTCCGATCACCATAGGCATGGAGATGGTCACGGCACTGATCATGATGTCCGGGATTTACTACGGCGCGATGTACGGGGGCTCGACAACCTCGATCCTCGTCAACATCCCTGGCGAGGCCGCCTCCGTCGTCACCTGTATCGACGGTTACCAGATGGCCCGGCAGGGGCGGGCGGGCCCGGCGCTCGGGATGTCGGCCTTCGGTTCGTTCATCGGCGGCACGATCAGCGTGGTAGCGGTGATGCTGATCTCCCCCTTCCTGGCCGAAACCGCCCTCAAATTCGGAGCGCCCGAGATGTTTGCCCTGCTGTTCTTCGCTTTCACCTGCATCGGCGGGCTGACGGGGAAATCCAGGGCTCAGGGGCTTCTCATGGCGTGCGCCGGGCTGCTCCTGGGGACGATCGGTACAGACGATATCCAGGGGGTGGACCGGTTTGTCTTCAAGATACTCTACCTCCAGGACGGCATCGGACTCGTGCCGTTGGCCATGGGGATCTTCGGCCTCGGCGAGATCCTCTACAATATCGAGAAGCGGGAGAAACAAGGCACGATACTCGAAACCCCCAAAAGCCTCCTGCCGACGCTGCAGGACTGGAAGAGATCGGCCTTTCCCATCGTTCGGGGCAGCTTCCTGGGATTCGGCATCGGGGTGATCCCGGGCGGCATGCCGGCGGTGGCATCGCTGATGAGCTATGCCCTCGAGAAGCGGGTTTCCAAGCGGCCGGAGGAGTTTGGAAAGGGGGCCATCGAAGGTGTGGCGGGCCCCGAAACGGCGAACAACGCCGCCACCGCCGGGGGGTTCGTTCCGCTCCTCACGCTCGGCATCCCAACAAACAGCGTCCTCGCCCTCATGCTGGCGGCGATGATGCTCCATGGCGTCACACCGGGACCGCTCCTGCTCATCAAATGGCCGGACGTGTTCTGGGGAGTGATCGCCAGCATGTACATCGGCAACGTCATGCTCATGTTTCTTAACCTGCCCATGATCGGGCTTTTTGTGCAGATTCTCAAGGTGCCCTACGGAATTTTGTCGCCATTGATCATCATGTTCGTCCTGCTGGGCGCCTATGCGTTGAAAAACAGTGTCAGCGATCTTTTGACCACGATCATCTTCGGCCTGATGGGATACCTGATGAAGCGGTTCGGCATCGAACCGGCGCCCCTGATCCTGGCCTTCGTCCTCGGACCGATGCTGGAGAACAACCTGAGCAAAGCCCTCATCATGTCCCGTACGGGCAACCCGCTATACCTTTTTTCGCGCCCAATCTCGGCGACCCTGCTCACTCTTGCCATCCTCGTCCTGCTCTATCCGCTGGTTCGGTGGGCATGGCGATCGGCGATGGGCCGCCGGGCTTCTGTTTCCGGCATATCCGGGTAAGGAAATATAATGCCGAAAAAAGAGTTGAACTTAAGGAAATTGCAGCCCGCACCGTCTTTGAAAGACATGGCCTTGGCGGCAATCAAAGAAGCGATGCTCTCGAAGAAATTTGAACAAGATGTGATGTATACCGAAGCCGCTCTCACAAATGAATTAGGCATTTCAAGAACTCCCGTTCGAGAAGCGCTGATCCATCTTGCCTCCCGAGAATTGATCACCTATTTCCCCCGCAAAGGCTTCAAGATAAAATTGCTGACGGAAAAGGATGTGGTAAATCTTTTTGAATTCAGGCTTGCCCTGGAGCTTACCGTCATCCGCCACATCACACCGGGTCTGACGGCAAAATCCTTGGTTGAGATCGAACGGGTCCGGACTGAATATCTGAAAGTGGTGCGAAGAGGCGATCCCGTTAAATCCATTCATGCAAATATGGTTTTTCACGCATGCCTTGCAAAGCTGACGGAGAACACCTATCTCATCAATGCCCTCAATGAGATAGGCGATCGGATCAATCTTGCGGGTGTCCGCAGCCTCGAGGTGAACTCCCGAACCCCCGAGGCTGTCGAGGAACACGAGAAGATAATTGGTGAACTGAAACGGCAGTCCCTGAGCGGGGCTCTTCGAGAGATGGAGAACCACATCCGGACCACCGAAGAAAGGGTTTTGACCAGAATCCGGAATTCTTGAATGATTTTTCAACGCAGAGAGGAGAAACCGATGGAATTCAAAAAGAACAGCTTGAGGGAAAAAATAAAAAGGGGCGAAATCGCCCTTGGAACGGCGATGTATAGTTTCAGTCCGGCGATCATCGAGTTGGCAGGGTATACGGGATTGGATTTTTGCCGGATCGATAACGAGCACGCCTGGCGTCAGGATGAAAGCGCAGAGAATGTCATTCGCGGGGCGCTCCTGTCGGGGATCGTCCCGCTTCTGAGAATAGACAGAGACAATCCCTTTCTGGTCCGAAAAGCCCTCGAGGCGGGCGCCGGCGGGGTGATCGTTCCCCATGTCCATGATCAAAAGGATGTGATGGAAATCGTTCAGGCGGCGAAATTTCCGCCTTTCGGCAAAAGAGGGTATGGCGGGCTTTGTCTCTCCGGACAGTGGGGCGTCAACGGGGGAACCGAATGGATGGAGTGGAGCAACGCGGAGACCCTGGTCATTCCGATGATCGAAGATATTTCGACAATGCCCCACATCGACGCCATACTCTCGACCGAGGGTGTGGACGCGGTATTCTTCGGTCCGGCCGATTTCAGCGTTTCAGCGGGGGTTCCCCTCCAGACGGGGCACGAAACGGTGATGAGCGGCCTGCGAAAAACGATCGAGGCGGCCGACAAGTACGGCAAGTTCGTCATCTATCCGGGTGCAGGGTTTCCTCAGTGGGAAACGGTCCATAAGGCAAAGGAGCTCGGAGTGAAAGCCATTGAACTTGGTCACGATGTGACGATTCTTCGCGCGGTGTGGAGCAAGACGATTCAGGCTCTAAAAACAGGTGTGTAGAGACAATCCGCGGGGAATGCGCCCGCTGACGGATTCAGAAAGGATATTGCAATGGAGAAAAAAGAAGCGCTGTTCGTTCCGGTTCCGGTGTTAAGAGAGTTTTCGATTCGGTCCTTTCATAGAAGCGGGCTTTCGCAGGAGCACGCCGAATGGATATCGGACACCCTCATCCAGTCGGAACTCAGAGGGATCGCCTCCCACGGGATCGTTCGGCTGCCTTTCTATTGCCGGCGATTGCTCGAGAAGGGGTCCAATCCCCATCCGGATATAAAAATCGTATCCCAGAAACCCTCCATGATGTTGATCGATGGGGACAACGGCCTCGGACAGATCGTCAGCATCATGGCGATGGAGATGGTGATCGAGCGAGCCCGCAACCAGGGCGTCTGTTTTGCCGGGGTGCGAAACAGTTGCCATTTCGGCATGACCGCGTACTATCCCATGATGGCGCTGAGAAGCGATATGATCGGAATGGGCGGTTGCAACACCGCCACCGTCATGGCGCCCTGGGGAGGGGGGAAATCCGCGATCGGGAATAATCCCCTGGCGATTGCGGTCCCTTCAACCAAACCTTACCCCCTCGTTCTTGATATGGCGATGAGCGTGGTCTCCGGAGGAAAGATACGTCTGGAGGCGGTGAAGGGAACAAAGATTCCCCTTGGCTGGATTCTCGATGAACAGGGCCGTCCGACGGATAATCCCGCGGATATGTTCCCCAATGGGACCCTGCTCCCCATGGGATACAAAGGCTTCGGACTGGCGATCATGATCGAGATCCTCTCCGGCGTCCTGACCCGGGCGGCCATCCTGAAAGACATTCCCCTCTGGTTCGACAAGGTGTCCGCCCCCGTGAACCTTGGACATTTCTTCATGGCTTTCGACATCGGGACCTTTCTCGATCCGGAGGCATTCAAAGATCGGGTCGGCCTGATGATCGACGAACTGAAAAGCTCCCCGCCCATGGAGGGGTCCTCGGGGATCTTTATGCCCGGCGAGATGGAATATATGAAAGAACAGGACTATCTCAAAAGCGGCATTCCCGTTTCTCCCGAGGTCGTCAAGACGCTGGATGTCTTCGCAAAAGGAATCGGCATGAAGAGCAAGCTGGACTGAAAGGGTCCTTCCGGGGAACGCCCGGATTCGATCCTTTTGGTTTTGCCGGACTTCCCTTGCCGGTGAGCACTGCCCTGCGGGTAAGAAGCCTCTCACGGATGTCTCGGGGTACCCTATTCCCCCTTCAGGACCACCAGGGCATCCACTGCCACGGGTCTGCTTCCCTGCCCGCTGTCCTGTCCATTATCTTGAATGATCAGCGGATTGACATCGATCGCCTGGATTTCCTCGCACTCCATGCCGATCCGGCCCATGGCCATGAGACATTCAATCAGCGATCCCAAGTCCACCGCCGCCATCCCCCGGATAGCGCCGAGGATCTTATGTCCCTTGATTTCTCCGATCATCTCTCCGGCGTCCGCCTCGCTCAGCGGCGCCGGCCGGAATGTGACATCGCCCAGGATCTCGGTAAATATTCCTCCCAGGCCGAACATGACGCAGGGGCCGAACTGGGGGTCGCGGATCATCCCCATCACCAGCTCCCGCGTCCCTTTGATCCTCTCCTGGACCAGAAATCCTCCCCCCCTGACAGGAGATGCCTCGTTGATTTTTTGAAAGGCCGTCTCCAGTTCCGCTTTATTGCGCAGATCCACCGCCACCAGGCCGCCTTCGGTCTTGTGGCTCACCTCCGGGGAGCACGCCTTCAGGACCACCGGATATCCGATGCCCTCCGCGGCCTTTCTTACCTCATCCCAATTGTGCGCGAGAATCCCCCTGGCCATCGGGATGCCGAAGCCCGTCAGAAGACGCGCGCTTTCCCATTCCGAAAGGGTCTTGCGGTTTTGTCTCAGTGCCGAGCTTATGATATTATCTATTTCAGTCATTGTGAAACCCTCTCCTTCAGCCGCGATCCATGTATCTGCGGCACTGCGTCAGAATGGACAGCACCTCGAACGGCTCTTCGATCATCGGAAAAGTCGGCACCCCCCTCGGTTCCAGAAACGCCTTGGCTGCCTCCATGTGTTTTTTCTCCGCGCTGAATGTGGCGTAGATCGGTTTCTCCGGATATTTCCGGGCAAGATCCACGACAAACTGGAGATCGGGGACCCCCGTCTCATCCGTGATCATCAGGATCGGCACCACGGCGTCGATATGGGGGTCCTTCAAAACCGCCTCCATCCCCTCCCGGTATGCGAATTCGATTCCGTGAACGAGGGCCGACGGCCAGATGTCCACGGGATTGCGCATGCGAATGAACGGCGGACTGATCTCCTGGAGACGCAGGCGGCTGGATTCCTCGAGGGCCGGCACTTCGAGGTTCCAGTGCTTCTGGCACATATCGGTCATGGCCACAAGCATTGCCCCCGAAGGCGCCAGGTAACTCACGCGGTTTCCCCTTGGAAGCGGCATGGCGGACAGGGCCTTTGCCGCGAGGATCAGATGGGAGTACTTGTATATCCTTGCAATACCGGCCTGTTTCAACGCCCCGTCGATGATGCGATCGTCGGAGGCCAGGGCTGCGGTGTGCGCCCCCGCGGCGTGCGAACCGCCCTCGGTGCTTCCCCCTTTCAGAAGTACGATCGGTTTATGCCGGGTCGTCTCCCGGGCAATCTTGAGGAAGCGCTGCGGACTTTTAAAGCTCTCCAGATAGACGAAGATCGCCTCGGTTTCCGGGTCGGCGGCATAATATTCGAGGACATCGCTCTCATCGACGTCGATCTTGTTGCCCACACCGACCACGCGGGCCACTCCGTAGTGTTCGCCGGTGGCGATATAACGCATGCTGTGTGTGGCGAAGTTCCCCGTCTGGGCGATGTAGGAAATATGGCCACGGGGGATCCTGCCCAGTGGAAAAAAGCTTGATGTAAAATTGAACGGGGTGGACGTCAGGCCGGAGGTATTTGGACCAATGACCCGGACACCTGTTTCCAGCACGGCCTTTTCGAGTTCCGCCTGCAGGAGCCGCCCCTCTTCGTCCACTTCCGAGAATCCCCCGGCCGCCAGGACGATGGCCCCGATGCCCCGGGCCGCGCACTCCCGGATCGCCTGTGGGTTAAGCTTTGCTGGCAGAATGATCACCGCCAGGTCGATCCCCTCGGGAAGGTCGCCGATGGAAGCGTAGACCTTTCTCCCCATGATCTCACCCCCCTTGGGATTGACGAGGTACAGTTCGCCCGAATAGCCGTTGGCGATGATGTTCAGAAGAATATCATTCCCCGGTTTGTGGCGGGCTGCTGTGGCGCCGATGACCGCCACGCTGCGCGGCTCAAAAAATGCTTCGAGTTTTCGGATCACACCGTCTCCTTTCGCCTTACATAAGTTGCATGGGATCATTATCACAGGTCGCCGATGAGGATCAATGTCCTTTCTTATCAGGATTTCCCTCGAAGACGACCCCGACCACACCGAAGGCGAAAGGGCGGGGAACAGGTTAATTTCATGCTTATCCTTGACACGCCGGGACGTTCGTCTTATATGTTCAACATCAAAAAAAAGTCTTGTCGATAAAGAAGGTGCAGGCGATGACCAACGGCAATGACGATCTGGCCCTCGTATTGGGTGGCGGCGGCGCCCATGCCGCCTACCAGGTAGGATTTCTGCGCTGCCTTGCGGATCATTTTCCCCACATGCGCATCCCCATACTGACAGGCACTTCCGCCGGCTCCATCAACGCGGCGTTTATCGCCAATCATCAGGGCATTTTCAAGGAAGCGATCGACGCCTTGAGCGACATCTGGTGCAATCTTACAGTGGAGCAGGTTTATGATGTAAAGGGCTGGAGTCTTGCGAAAAGCCTGCTGCACTGGGGGGGTCATTTTCTTTCGGGCGGTCTCCCCAACACGGCAGGTCCCAAGGCTTTTGTTGATACCTCGCCGCTCCGCAAACTCCTGGAAGGGGGATTCACCTCGACTAACAATCAATTTACGGGGATCCGCGAGAATATCCGCGGGGGAAAACTCAAAGCCCTCGCCATCACGGCCACCAACTACACCACCGGTCAGGCCGTCACCTGGGTTCAGGGGCGGAACATCCCCATGTGGGAGAGGCCCGATCGTCACAGCGTGATGACGGATATCACCGTGGAGCAGATCATGGCCTCCACGGCTCTGCCGATCTTCTTTCCGGCCGTAAGGATCGGCGATTCCTGGTTCGGGGACGGCGGCATCCGTCAGTATGCGCCGCTGGCGCCAGCGCTGCATCTGGGCGCGGGACGCATCATGGCGGTATCGACACGCCACCGGCCGTCGTTACCGGAGGCGGGTTCCGCCGTGCATCACCGTTATCCATCCATCGCGCGAATCCTGGATGTCCTGATGAACGCCATCTTTGTGGATATGCTGGACCAGGATTTGCTGGGACTTGATCGGGTGAACAAGCTCCTCGACAACCAATCGCGGAAGGAAGCCCCGAAGCTTCGTCTGGTCAGGGCCTTTACCCTTCGACCTACCGTCAACCTGGGGAAGATGGCGGGGACGTTCGAACCCAATCTGCCCCGTCCGTTTCGCTTTTTAACCCGCCGGCTCGGCACGCAGAAAACAGAAAGCTTTGACTGGCTCAGTATGATCATGTTCGATTCGCGGTATATCCAAAAACTCGTCGAAATCGGCAAGGCGGATGCGAATGCCCGCAAGGAAGAGATAGCGGCGTTTCTCGCCTGAGACATCGCTGGAAAGTGGATTGAAATATCGAATACGGATCATCGGAGGGCGCCGATCCATGAACACTGACTGCATCATCGCAGCCCTCGGGCAGGGAGATATGGAGGAATCATGATCCAGACCATTGTCATGATCCATGGGATGTTCGGCGGTTCGTGGTGCTGGGAGAATTACCGGGGCTTCTTCGAGCGCAGGGGTTATCGCTGTCTCACTCCGGTCCTCCGGTATCATGACGTCGATCCGAAGGACAAACCGCATCCGAATCTGGGAACCGTCAGTCTTCTGGATTACGCCGAAGATCTTGAACAAATGATCCGCGGCCTTGATGAAAAACCCGCCATTATCGGCCATTCCATGGGCGGCCTCATTACGCAGATCTTGGGGAGCCGGGGGCTGAGCAGCTCTCTGGTCCTTCTGTCATCGGCAGCCCCGGCCGGGATATCGGCCATCACCCCTTCCGTGATGAAAAGCATTTCGACCGAGGTGATCGAATGGGGCTTCTGGAGGAAACCCATAAAATCGACCTTTGAATCCACC
Source organism: uncultured Syntrophus sp. (assembly GCA_964540555.1). GTDB lineage: Bacteria > Desulfobacterota > Syntrophia > Syntrophales > UBA5619 > JAKAFS01. The sequence continues at coordinate 13,809 of CAZINF010000047.1, forward strand.
AGTTACTCGGCGATGCACCTGCTTTCCGCAGAGGAGCGACGGGCTGCCTACAGCCGGTATGTGCATGAATCCGGACGCGCCTTCTTTGAAATCGGCTTCTCGTTTCTGGATTCCAGAAAAGCGGCCTCTATCGATGAAAAGAAGATCGATGTCCCGGTGCTCGTCCTTGCCGGCTCCGAGGATCGGATCACCCCTGCTTCCGTCAATCGAAAGATCGCCCACAAATACAAGGATTTTGCCACCTACATGGAATTCCCCCACCATGCCCATTGGATCTTCGGCGAACCTGGATGGGAAACAGTCGCCGGGAATATTCACTTCTGGTTGAATCAGGGTGAAGCAGGTACATCCTGTGGACCAGTGGCATGCCGCTGACGATCTTGTCGTCGGCTCCGGCATTCTGTCGAAGGAATATGCCACACTCTCCCCGACAACGCTCATGCATGACCTGGTGGAGTTGGAACGGCTTGAATTGATTGTCAAGGACAAGGGCCGATACAAGGGAAACATCGAAATCATGCGCGGTTATTTGCCGATGCGGAAAACGAAATAAATAACGGAAGGAAGTCATGGAAGGATTGAGAATAACCATGTCACAAGTCGAAATGCTTGAGCAGACTGTCAAACAGCTCAGCCCCGGTGAAAGGGCCGCTTTTCGCTCCTGGTTTATCGAATTTGAGGCAGCCGAATGGGATCGTCAGATAGAAACGGATAGCGAAATCGGCAAGCTGGACAGGTTAGCGCAAAGCGCCATCGAGGAACACAAGGCGGGAAAGACGAAACGCATTTGAACCACTTTGCCTCATCGGCTTTCTGGGATTGTTACCGGAAACTGCCGCAAAGCATTCAAGAACTCGCCGATGCACACTTCGCGCTATTAAAAGAAAATCCGTCTCACCCATCCCTCCACTTCAAGAAAACCGGCAAATACAGATCAGTCCGTATAGGGATGCAATATCGGGCACTGGCTGTTGAAATATCTGAAGGCCTGTTGTGGTTCTGGATCGGCAGCCATGCTGATTACGACAAAATCATCGAATGACAGCCTAAGAGCTGCGTTGCCCGGCGGAAAGCATGAATTGGTGGGACAGGATCGTTCAGACCGTTCGATGAGGATACCGGCGCTCGTCGTGGCCACACTGGCGAACTTCTTAACACCCTTTGAGTCTATGCCTCCAGTACATCAAAGGGCTCGACCCACAATCCGCGGGGCTGATCCTCGTGGCGCAGCCGCTTGTCCAGGCCGTCTTTGCCCCCATCGCGGGCAGGCTTTCGGACAGGTTTCCTGCCCAAAAGCTGGCCTCCCTGGGGATGGCCCTGTGTACAATGGGCCTTTTCATCCTGACGTTTATCACGGCCCAAACCAGTATCGCCGTGGTGAGCGGCGGCCTGGTCGTCCTCGGGATCGGGTTCGGTTTTTTCTCGTCTCCCAACACCAGCGCCATCATGGGGTCCGTCGAAAAGCGGTTTTACGGGGTGGCATCGGCCATGGTCAGCACCATGCGTCTTCTGGGCCGTAAACTTCCTGATGAAATGGATATCCTTGCTGGGTTTCTTTTTCAGATCCTCACTCTCTCGTTCAATAACGTGTATCGCTTCTGAGTCTTGTTGTTCCTGATGGCGATGGCCATCGCCTTTTTCGTCCCGATGATGACGACGAGTTTTTTCCCCCTGGTGACTCCGGTATAGAGCAGATTCCTCTGGAGCAAAATGTAATGCTGGGTCAGGATCGGAATGACCACGGCCGGATATTCGGATCCCTGGGATTTATGAATGGAAACCGCGTAGGCATGGGCGAGTTCGTCCATCTCCGAATAGCCGTAAGGAATCTCCCTGTTGTCGATCGATACGATGATCTCCTGCGCCTCCGCATCGATCGAGACGATCCGGCCGATATCCCCGTTATAGACCTCTTTGTCGTAATTGTTTGAAATCTGCATGACCTTGTCGTTGACTTTGTAAAGCCTCCCCATCCGGGTCACGCCCTCATCGCCGGGATTAAGCGCCTTCTGAAGCTCTATATTCAGGTTGGTCCCTCCGATGATGCCGCGATGCATGGGGGTGAGCACCTGGATATCGTCGAGCGGATCGAATCCGAATCGCCGAGGGATCCGCTCTTTGACTAAAGTGATGATCAGCTCCATGACCTTCTGGGGATCTTCCTGCTCGATGAAATAGAAATCGTCGAGTTTATCAGGGGAGCTCTTGAGGTTTGGCATCGCTCCCTTGTTGATCAGATGGGCGTTGACGATAATCGAGCTTTCCTTCGCCTGCCGGAAAATCTCGTTTAATTCGACCACCGGAACGGCCCGCGATTCGATGATGTCTTTCAGGACGTTCCCTGCCCCGACCGAGGGCAGTTGGTTGACATCGCCCACCATGACGAAGGTGGCCCTCATGGGAACGGCCTTGAGTAAATGATGCATCAAAAGGGTGTCGATCATGGAGGCTTCATCGACGATCAGAAGGTCGCAATCGAGCGGCGCATCCTCATTTTTCTGGAATCCGCCCTTCTGCCGGCTGTATTCGAGAAGACGATGGATCGTTTTTGCTTCGTGACCCGTGGCTTCCGTCATTCGCTTGGCGGCCCGCCCGGTCGGGGCGGCCAGCATGATCTTTGTTCTGATGACGGAGCAGATCCGGATGATGGCATTGATGAGGGTCGTTTTTCCCGTCCCGGGACCACCCGTGATGACCATGACCTTGTTTCCGGTCATGCAGCGGACGGCCTCGATCTGCCGATCGGCCAGGGTGATGGCGAGCTTCTCCTGGATCCATTGGATGGCCTTTTCCGCGTCGATCCTCCAGAGGGCCTGGGGCGTCCGGATCAGGGTTTTGAGGCGGGCGGCGAGCTGCGTTTCCGCGGTATGATAACCGGCCAGGTAAACCGCCTTGCCGCTTTCCTGAATGGCATCGGTATCCCGGGTGAGATCTTCGATGACGATCCGTTTGTCCGCGGCGATGGTTCCGATCGCCTTGACGACGATCTCTCGATCGATATCGAGGATCTCCCTGCACCTTACAATCAGGGGCTCATAGGGATAATAGACATGGCCTTCATCGGTCAGCTCGTGAAGAACATAGAGAATACCCGCTTCCGCACGAAGCTGCGAATCCTTGGCAAATCCCAGCTTTTGGGCGATCTTGTCGGCGGTGACAAATCCGATGCCGAAGACATCCGTGGCCAGGCGGTAAGGATTCTCCCTGACGATGGCGATGGATGCATTACCGTAATGCTTATAGATCCTCGCCGAATAACCCGGACCGACGCCGTAGGATTGAAGGAAAATCATGATCGATCTGATCTCCTTCTGTTCATCCCACGCTTTTGTGATCATAGCGATCCGCTTCTTGCCGATCCCGTCGATCGCGGCCAGCCTCTCGATGTCCTTTTCGATGACATCGAGGGTTTCCTCCTTGAACCGCTTGACGATGCGCTTGGCCATGATCGGGCCGATCCCCCTGACCAGACCCGAACCGAGGTATTTTTCTATCCCATGGACCGTAGCGGGGACGGCGCTTTCACAATAGGCGATCTTGAACTGCTCGCCGTATTTGGGATGATTGTTCCATTCTCCTTTCATGGAGATGATCTCGCCGGGGGTGGGATTGACGATGTTTCCGATGACCGTGACCAGCTCCTTGCGGCCCTGGACCTTGATCCGGGCGATCGTATATCCGTTTTCTTCGTTGGTGTAGGTGATCCGTTCGATCTGTCCGCGAAGGTCTGCAAGGTTGTCGGGAGTCATTTTCAAACCATGGAGGTGAGCGATGATCGGAAGGCTTCGTCAACCACTCGGCAGACAAGGGTCATGCAGCGTTTTGCGTCGCCGAGAGTTCCGCGATGATCCCCTCAAGGAGGGAGGAGATGATGGAGAGATCCGAGTTCTTGTCAAGGTTGGGCAGTATTTCGGGCTCCGGCAGCTCTCCTTTTATTTCCTTGTCGAGAACCTTGCAGAGGACGAGCATGATTTTGTTATCGAACTGACTGTCCAGGCATTTTCTCAACTCGCCAAGCGCGGTCTGTACGTCCATCTTTTCCCTGTATGGCCGCTTCGAGGTCATCGCATCGAACGAGTCGGCAAGGGTGATGATCCTCACCCCGTCGCTGAGGGCATCACGCACCAGTGCATCAGGATATCCGTTTCCGTCCAGACGTTCGTGGTGGTGCCATACCATATCCTCTACATTCTTCCACGGGAAGTTTATCTTCATTGCGATATTGTGGGACAGGGTCGAATGTTTTCTGATTTCTGCAAATTCTTCCGGCGTAAAAGGCGCGACCTTGTTCAACAGCTCGTTGCTTATCGCTAATTTCCCGACGTCATGGAGATACCCCGCGACGTATATGCCTTCTATATCGTGGTCGTTCCATCCGAGCTCCCGCGCAATGGCCGACGAATATTTTGCAACCCTGTGCGAGTGGTTTTGGGTATAGGCGTCTTTTGCGTCAATCGCTGCGGCAAAAGCCTGGATCGTGCCGTGGTAAATGCGCCGCATCTCTTCATAGAGTCTCTGGTTTTCTTCAAGCTTCTCGGAAAGGTCCATGAAAAGGGAGTGATGGTTCAGGGTTATCGCGATCTGGGTTGCGATGATGTTGAGAAGTTCAAGGTCTTCGAGTGTATAGGGGCCGGCTGTGAGCTTGCCGCCAAGAAGCAGGGCGCCGATAAACTGGTCCCTTACCCACAGGGGAACCAGCGCCTCTGCTCCGACCACCGCCAGGAAGGGGGCGTCTCCGATCAGACAGGGCTCGTTTTTACCGAGCGTCATGAGTTCTTCGGGAGCGAGCTGTTCCAGGTCGGCCGGGGTAAACCCTTTTTTTGTCAAAGCCTCCAGTTTTTTTGTCGATTTGTCATAAAAAAGGATCGCGCCCTTGTTTGCCAGGAATGTGCCGGTGATCACATAGAACACCGCCTGCATCTTTTCATGAAAAGCGCTTTCGGATGTGATTTCCTGCCCGAGGTCGGCGAGGGCCGATAGGTTATACAAAGCCTTTTTCAGTTCCGTGTTCATGTCGTTTTGGCTTTCAGATATTTTATCGCATCGCTTTCCACCGGGAAAACGATCATATGTTGTATAAGACCGAGCATCTCGAAGGTGTCTCGGAGGAACTTGGACATGTTGGTACAGCAAATCGTGCCTTTGATATTCCTGAGATCTTCCATGATCTGCAGGAGCAGCGATATGCCGATGGAATTGATCAGGTCGGTTTCGCTGAAATTCACCACGATTTTCGTTATGCCCCTGCCGATGTAAGTGCCGCATTCATTAACAAGACCCTCCCCGGAGAGGTTGTTCAGATATCCTTTGGGGTAAATAACCGCAGCGTCACCAACGAGCTTCGAAGTCACGCTGAATTGAACCGGTTTCATGTAGCCACCTCTTTGTCTCTTATGTTTTTTGTCATGATCACCCTCGTCCTGTCATTTACCCTCTCGACCTTCACATCGTCCATGATCGCGTAAACCAGCTTGAACCCCCAACCCCGCTTGATGCCCATCCGCAACTTCTCCTCCACGGGGATTTCTTTTCGCGTATCGAGAGAGAAAGGTTTTCCCGAGTTCTCCACGATGATCTCGAGTTTGTCCGGCCGGGTGATGAATTTTAGGAACACCTTTTTTTCGTAACTCCCGCTGTGCTCCATGGCATTGATGCAGACCTCGATCAGCGCCAGTTGCAAATAATTCAGGAACTCGGCGTCGAGGTTATGGTTCTTGCCGATCTGCTCGACAGCCTTTGCAACGACGAGCTCCGCGTTCGCACTCATCGGAATCACCAGCTCAAAGCGCGATTCTTCGCTTTCCGAAAGGTATTTCGCTTCGATCTTTCCCCTGACATACTCGGCATTCCTGCCTTCTATTTCCTTCATGTAAAGACAGCGTATCACATCCTGGAGCGCCGCGTCCTTGCCCCGGAGGATGCCGGACGCCTCCATTGCCGCGAGGATGGCGCCTGTTTCGGTCTCGCCGACTCCCGATAAGAGGGAGAGCCTTTTTATGTCGTCGGCACCTCCGTTTTCAACCGAGTGCATGAGAAGCTTCAAGGTTGCCTTTCGCTGTGCCGGGGTCTTCATATAGCGGCTCAATACCGAAGACCAATAGAATGCCGTTTCTCCGTCGGACACTTCAAAGCTGTAGCACTCGATCAGGTCCTTTTCATGAAGCTCCTTCTTACGCATTTTCGAGGCCGCTTTTGCGAGGTTCCTGATATAAAGGGGATTTCCTTTCAATACGGAAAGGAATTTCGCTTCTCCGACGGGCGGGGGGGTGATCTTCAGATTGGCAAGGTGAGCCCCGAAAAGCTCAGCAGCCACGTCTTCCGGAAGAGGACCGAGCCGCATCTGTTCCGTCATCCCGATGAGGGAGTGGTCCGTGAAAATCGTCTCAAGCGCTCCGGCCGAGCCGGTCATCACATGCGGGCAGAGACTGTTTTGCATCGATTCTCTGAAGAGGCTGATAAGACCGTGCGCATCGCCGAGGCTGGTTTCGTAGAGCGATGCGGCGGCGTCAAAGTCGTCCAGCATCACGATAACCGGCTTTCCGCTTTTTTGAGCGGCAATGACCGGCGCTGATATGGCAGCGACGATCTGCCAGTAAAAATCATTTTTATTCACATGGGTTTGAAAGTCTTCGATGCAGTCGATAAGCCAGTACAAGCCGAGCGAAGAGACCGCCGGCATCAGACGCTCAAACGGCTCGGCCGAATTTTGCGCGATGGAAGGCTCTTTTTTTACGAAAGAGATATATTGTCTGATAAATGCGCTGAAGTAGTCCTTTGCGAAATACTCCCCCTTGAGGTTCGCCGTTTTGATGGAGTAGTAAAACGGTACGACGTTGTCTTCCCAGTAGAGCAGTCGGTAAAGCTGCTTGAGAAGCTCCGTCTTGCCCATGCCCCTTGCGCCTTCGAGGAACACGTCTCCGCCCAAAGCGTTCTTCTTTAATTCGGAGAGGCCTTTCAGATAATGAAGCTCATTTTCCCTGTTGAAAAAGTATTCTACGGGAACGGCATTGAACGGCATTTGCAGCTTTCGCTCCTTGAGTTGATAAAACCCGCTTTTCGACTCTCGATGTATAATGGAAAGGAGGGTGTGTGTCAAGAAGAGAGCTTGCAATGGATCGATCTTTTTGCTAAAGGCTCCCAAATGACAGACGCCCAACGCTTACGTTCGGATTTCAGGCATTTACTGAAACGTATGGATCGCCTACTCTCTGAATGCAGAAAAAAATGAATGGATCGAGACGATAGATTGGAACGGGTGATTTATGTTCGAAAACGTGAGCCATTTTGAAAAAACGGATATCGGTCTTCGCAGGCACAACAACGAGGATAGTTGCCTGGTTGTTGACCAGTACTGCACTGATTATGATCTGGAGAAGTTTGGACTGTTTTTTGTCATTGCCGATGGCCTGGGTGGACATGCTGCCGGGGAAATAGCAAGCAAGATGGCCTGCGAGGCAGCCGTTTCGGCGTACTACGATGGTGATGCGATGGTTCGCCAGGGCAGGGATGAAAGTGAATCGAACGTATCGAGACTGGAGAAAACGCTTTGGTCGGCGCATTATAAAATTGTCAATTTTGCAAGGGAACATGATGAATTGCGGGGGATGGGCACGACTTTATCCGCTTTGGCGCTCACA
>CAZINF010000048.1:0-21295 GCA_964540555.1 uncultured Syntrophus sp.
ATCTATAATGTTTTTTGCACGATCCTTGTTATAAATTTGGCGGGAATTTAGGTTACAACACCCTGGTCCGGGTTCTGAAGGATCAGTGTCTCGTGACCCAGGAGCAGGATGATCAGCCGGCGAGGGTGGAGGTAAAATCCCCCAAGGAAGTTTCCTCCGCTTCGTTGCAGAATCCGTCTGATCCGGACGCCGGGTACAGCGGTCACAAGGGTCAGGGGTATCATGCGCAGGTGATGGAGACTTACTGCGCTTCGGAAGATGAGCAGATCAAAGATCGCACACTGAATCTCATCACCCACGTGGAGGTGGAACCGGCGCATGTCAGCGATGCCCACGCCCTGATCCCCGCATTGGAATCGACAAAAGAGAGGGGGCTTGCTCCGGAAGAGGTTTTGGCGGATTCCCTGTACGGCAGCAACGAGAACGGCGAAAGGGCCAAGGAGATGGGAGTTGAAGTCATCTCTCCCATCATGGGAACGCCGAAGGAAGAAACCTTCACTCTGGCTGATTTTCCGCAGACAGATAAGAGGAAGATTACCGCCTGCCCCCAAGGGTATGCTCCGATAAAGTTCAAGCAGGGGAGGAAGGGAACGTGCAGCGTCGCCTTTGCCTCGGAGCATTGCGGCGTTTGTCCTGAGCGGGAGCGATGTCCTGTCAAAGCAGGAAGGAAGCGTCATTATCTTCGTTTTGATCTCAAGGCCTTGCGGAACGCCGCCCGCCGGGCCAGAGAACATACCCCGGAGTTCAAAGACAAGTACCGCTGGCGCTCCGGGATTGAATCGACCTTCTCGGGGATGGACAAACAGACCGGGATCAAGCATCTCCGGGTTCGGGGTCTGAACGCAGTGGGCTACTGCGCCCGGTTAAAGGCTATCGGCGTCAATCTTTTCCGGGCGGCCAGGGTGAAGAGGGTTCTGGATGCCCTCAGACCAGCCCCCGTGGCGGTTTTTGCCGTCATCTGCTCTATTATAAGGGATGTCAAAGAACATTTTGTGAGCCTGTGGCGCCGGCTCAGTGATATTTTCAAATCGGCGACTGAAAATGTGTTCTACACCGTCACAATCGCCGTGTGACTTTTTACGAGTGCGTCTTTATTCATCTCTTGCATAACAATTAATATACGATCTTCGCTTTTTCCGATAATTTTGATATAAGAATGGCATAACGTATTTTTCATTGCAAGCAAAATATTTCACAATTATAATGGAATATGCATTTATTCGATTTCGTATAATCTGTTAATAAACATAAAAAGCGAACTTCGTAAAATATGGAAAAATCGTCCACTACTAAAGCAAACGAGATTCTTGCTGAGTTTCAGAGGTTCCTTCTGGAAAAGAAACTGGCGCCCGAGAAGAACGTATTTTTTTATGCCTTGTGGACCAGTAAATTTTTCAATTTTGCTCGCAAAAAGCCCAGGAAGAACGGCGCCAACGGCAAAGGCACACAGACGTGACTGAACAAACCAAGCCTGACGAAATCGACCTCAATCCGGAATTCCGTCGAGCCCTGGAGATGATGGAGGAGACCCCCCGCCATGTCTTTGTCACGGGGCGGGCGGGGACGGGCAAGTCCACCCTCCTGACTTACTTCCGCCGGAATACCAAAAAGAATGTGGTCGTCCTGGCGCCAACGGGGGTGGCGGCCGTCAACGTGGGCGGTCAGACGATCCATTCCTTCTTCGGCTTCAAGCCCGATGTGACCCCCGGTAGCGTCCGCAAGAAAGGCAAGGATGAAAAGAAGAACCTCTACAAAAAACTCACGACCATCGTTATCGACGAGGTCTCTATGGTTCGCGCCGACCTCCTCGATTGCGTCGATAAATTCCTGCGCCTGAACGGTCCCGACTGCACCCTCCCCTTCGGAGGCGTCCAGATGATCCTTATCGGCGATCTTTACCAGCTCCCGCCCGTCGTGAAGGGCGAGCAGAAGGCCGTCTTTCGCAGCTACTACGCGACACCCTACTTTTTCAGCGCCAAGGTCATGGAGAGTCTGGACATAATCCTAGTCGAACTGGAGCGGGTCTATCGCCAGACAGACGACGAGTTCATCCGGCTTCTCAACGCCATCCGCAACCGGACGGCGATGGATGAAGACATCGCCGCCTTCAACCGGCGCTGCAACCCGGAATTCGAACCGTCCCCAAAAGATTATTACATCTATCTGACGAGCACCAACGAGCTGGCCAATGGCATCAACGATACGCGCCTGGCTAAATTGAAAGGGAAGATCTGGATGTCGCAGGGCATCATCGAGGGGGATTTCGGGGCTGAGTATCTGCCCACGGCGGTGGATCTCCGGCTGAAGCAGGGCGCGCAGATCATGCTTCTGAATAACGACTCCTCCGGGCGCTGGATCAACGGGACAATCGCCCGGGTGACGGGATTCGTCGCGGACGAGGATGGCAGGGACCTGATTGCAGCCGAACTGGAGACGGGCGAGCCGGTCTCCATCGCCCCATACACCTGGGAGATCTACCGGTTTTTCCTGAAAGACGATGAGCTGGCCTCTGAGATCGCCGGCTCCTTCACCCATTTTCCCGTTCGACTCGCCTTTGCTGTGACGATCCACAAGAGCCAGGGGAAGACCTTTGAAAAAGCGGTAATCGATGTGGGTCGGGGCGCCTTCGCCCATGGGCAGATGTACGTGGCTCTGTCGCGCTGCAGGTCTTTGGAGGGGATCGTCCTCAAACAGCCCTTGAAGAAGAGCCATCTCCTGCTGGATTGGCAAGTAGTGAAATTTCTGACCCGATTTCAATATGCCCAGGCTGAAGGGCAGTGCCCCAGGGAAGAGAAGATCCGGATCATCGAGGCGGCGATCCGCAATCGACAAACCTTGGAGATCCTCTACCTGAAGGCTAAAGACGAAAAATCCCGCCGGTCGATCAAACCCCTGTCCATCGGCGATATGGAGTTCAAGGGACATTCTTTTCTTGGTCTGCAGGCGCTGTGTCCGCAGCGACAGGAAAAGAGAACCTTCAATGTAGACCGTATCCTGGAGATTGGCAACGGCAATACATCCCCGGAAACGGGCGGCGGTTAGGCAAAGGGGCTCATCTTATCGCCACCTCCCCCCGCGTCCGGCCCGAGCATGTTCTTCAGGGCATCGCCGATCTGGAAGGCCGGCCCCGGAGTTTGAGGAATTCTTGACACACCAGCTGATTGCCGGGAGAAAGATTGCTATGCCGGCCAGGTTTCATATTACCGATTGTCGAGGGCTTCAATATCGGCGAGATCCTTCGCTCTGCCAATCGCCCGTTTATTCCGGATAAACGGTTCTCGCCCCAGGAAGTACACCGGGATATCGTCATAGTTCCCCGGCACACGACTTGAAAAAGCCTCTTTCCAAGAAACTCCTGTGATGGATGTGATGAGATCGATACGGACAGGCGGCTCGCCAAGCTGGATGACCCGTTCAGGATTTTCAAAATCTGCTGCCGCCAGATTCAGCAAACCGAATCCGAATAGAGCGAGAGCCTTGAGAATCCGCTGTGCATTGGCAGGATCGGGCCGGACAAGGATATCCAGATCACCCGTGTATCTCGGCGCGCCGTGGAAAGCCAAGGCATAGCCGCCTACGATCAGGTATTCAACATTTTGCTCGTTGAACAACTCGAGCAATTCTTTGAAGTCGGGCTGTCTCTCCATGCCGCTGTTTTCTCAGGAATTCAACCGTAGAAATGCGTTCCTCCGGGGTCTTGCTCAGCCAATAGGCCAGATCCTTCCCCGGCGGGGAGGCATCCTTCAGGGTTAATCGAGCAACAGTTTTTCGAATCATGTCTTTTTATAGTCTACCAAACACGAAATTGCAAGGATTTGAAGGCATCGTCATTTTGGGCGCACCGCGCCATTGCCTCGATGGGTGAGTCTTTGAAAAGCAGCGCCGGAAAGTAGGTTACTCAGATTGACCCTCTGCATGGAGGTCGTCCTGTTCTTCAGGGCATCGCCGATCCGGAAAATCTGCTACGGTAATTCCGAAAATAATCATGTATAACGTTTAACATAATACAGTTGACGGCCTTTGCGTCAGAGGGACGGATAGAGAATGGATAACGCTCAATTAAATCGCATCTATAAGAAATTAGTGAGATTCATGACGGATCCCGGGGAAGTGTTTCTCCTCCAATCGATCGAGAAACAAGCGCTCTTTATCTGCAGGAACGAGAATATCCTTGTGAAGTTCGATGTCTCGACCTCCCGTTTTGGCAACGGCATCCGCGAGAACTCCTTCAAAACGCCCCCCGGCATCCACCGCATCAGGGAGAAAATAGGCGCCAGCGCTCCTCTCGGGCGTATCTTCAGAGAACGCAGGGATACCGGTATCGATTGGGATCAGGTTTCCAGCGAAGATAATCTGATATTAACCCGTATTCTGCGACTGGAGGGCCTGGAGGAGGGAATAAACAGGGGCGCCGGAGTCGATTCCTACGAGCGTTTCATCTATATCCACGGCACCAATCGGGAGGATCTGGTAGGCGCCCCCTTGTCCCATGGGTGTCTGGCCCTGCGAAATCAGGATATGATTCGCCTCTTTGAAATTGCAAGTGTCGGCGCCCTCGTCTACATCGATCCTCCGCCCGTAATCATCGGCGAAAAGCAGTGCCGGAGCATCCATTTTACCGGTATTTTCGGCGCCGGCATGAGCGCCCTGGCACAGTATCTGCGTTTTCAGGGGATAGCGGTCTCCGGTTCGGATCGTCTGCTTGCCAGCGAGAATACCGCCTCCATGCGGCAATCCCTTGAGGGGCTCGGGTGCGCTATAGTCGTTCAGGACGGGTCAGGCGTCAACGAGGATGCCGATGTCTTCTGTATCTCGACGGCCATAGAAGAATCGAACCCCGACATCGCTGCTGCCCGCGCCTGCGGTCTTCCTATCATCCATCGCTCCGATCTGCTTGCCGCCATCATCGCATCAAAAAAGACGATTGCGGTGGCCGGAACAAGCGGTAAGTCGACGGTGACGGCAATGATATTTGAATTCCTGACCTCCTGCGGCAAATCGCCCTCCCTCATAAGCGGTGCGCCCCTGCGAAGGCTCGAAAAGCAGGGGCTCATCGGCAACGCCTGGAGCGGCGGCTCCGATCTGCTGATTGTAGAGGCCGACGAGAGCGACGGAACACTTGTCAAATATTCTCCGGAGGCCGCGGTCATTCTTAATATCTCCAAGGATCACAAGGGCGTTGACGAGATAGCGGGATTTTTTGAGAAGCTTGTTTCGAACTCCTCCTGGGCTGCTCTAAATGCGGACGATCCGATCCTTGCAACGCAGCCGGCCACTGTCCGCTTCGGACGAGATGGCTCGGCCTTCTGGCGGCCGGACCGTGAAGAGCTCCTGCCCGCCTCGGTGAAGCTTTTTCGTAAGGGCATTGAATATCATCTGCCCCTTCCGGGAAGCCACAACCTTGAGAACCTGCGCGGAGCCCTTTGCGTCTGCGAGCATTTCGGTTGCCAAGGGCCTGCTCTTGCCGATGCGGTGAGAACGTTTGAGGGGGTGGCCCGGCGTTTTGCCGTAACCAAAACAGTGCAGAACGTGCACGTGGTCGATGATTTTGCACATAATCCTGCAAAGATAGCGGCTGCGGTGAGCGCCGCACGGGGCATTTCAGAGCGTATTATTGCTGTATACCAGCCCCACGGGTTTGGCCCGACGCGGTTCTTGAGGGATGAATACACGGCAACCTTCCGAAGCGTCTTCCGCCGGCATGACTCCCTCTATCTCCTGCCCATCTATTATGCCGGCGGCACAGCCAACAAAGATATTTCCTCGGTGGATATCATCACCGGTCTCGGTCCCGTGTCATTCAATGCGCAGGCGGTGAGGGATCGCGGCGAGTTGTTGACCAGACTGCTGAACGATGCGCGACCGGGCGATTGCATCCTTGTCATGGGCGCACGCGATCCGTCGCTCCCTGCTCTAGTGCGGAAAATTGTGGAAGTATGGGGCGGGGAAACGGTCGAGTAGCGGGTTTCCGGATCGGCGGCCGGGGGGAGGATGAACTTGGTTGAGAGCCGGACGAAGGCCTATTCAGGAAAGGTTTAATTGGTAATTCTTCAGAGTATTGCCGACCTGGAAGGCCTGCTCTAAACAGTCCCCCCGAACCGACGTCAGAGAAAAATCCCCCTACTTCATAATACACAGAACTCTACCTTACCGGGAAGCCCCGCCCTGTAGGCGGGGAGCTTCACAAAGAGATGTTTACGGATCCGACCTGTGGTCATTTTGCCAGGGTGTTCATCATCAGATCGATCTCCTGGTGCGCCCGGGTCGTGAGGGGTCCCGTGATATTTTTCATCTCCTCGAGCGTGATGGCATCGATGTATTTTTCGACAGCCTTCTCGTAATCCCGTTTCTTCGCCAGGGTCTCCCCTGTCCGCATGTAGAGCGTTTGAGGGCTCGAGAAATAACCCAGGACCTGCTTGCCCAGATCGGTGACGATGTCCTGGGTGACCAGATCAAGCAGTTCCGTATCCGCCGGAATTTGAAGCGGATCGTAGGGGATGTTGGCCTGGGGTATCCCTTCGGAGAAGTCGTCGGAAACCTCTTTCACCTTCTGGAAATTCCGGGTGGCGATGACCTCGCCCCCTTCCACATCGATGAGCCGGTAGGACACCCGGATAAAGGCGCGCTTCTTTTCCGTCCCGACTTTGTATCTTACCGTTTCTCGGATCTCCTCTTCGATCATTGCCGGCGGTGCGTTCTTCATGTCTGCCTCTGAGGGGCTTCCTTTTTGACTCATAAGCCACATCTGGTAGGAGGGATTGGGCACCGACTTTTTTGCCACCACCACATTGGTCATCTTCTGCCCTTCGCTGGTCTGTTTTTCCACGTTGTACTGGAGGACACTGCCGAAGATAAAGATATCGGTCCCCTTCAACTTGCCGGCCTTCTTGGCGCTTTCGATGTCATAAACGCCGGCCTGGCCCATTTCGATCTCCTTGAGGATGGCCCCCATGACGTCCCGGGCGAGAATCTTCACGTCGCTTGTAGCATTGGTCGTCAGGTAGGAGAGCAGGCTGTCCGTCACGATCCGCCCAGCTTCGGCATTGCTGGATGGGCTGGTGAAATCCATGACGGCGATTTTCTTGATGACCCGCTCCTGGAGACGATCCTTGAGGGTCTGGAGTTTCGTGAATACCTCCTTGTATTCCGGATGCATCCGGTTGACGCGGTCATACCAGGCATAGGCGTTGCCGATCTGACCGGCCGATTCATAAGCCTCCGCCTGGGTGTACATCTGCGTCAGCAACTGGTCGATAAGGACCCGGACCTGGGGATCGTCTTTGGCAACCATCAGCATCAGGACTGCGGTATAGGCAGGATAGAGACGTCGTTTCTCCTTTGTCGCCCGGTTCATGTAGAATTGAGCTGCCGCCAGGTTGAGACTCAGGATCGGCCTGGCATTGGTCCCGTCTTTGTCCACAGCCGACGCTTTGGGGAGAAAGATCAACACCCGATCCCAGGCGTTCTGCCTGGAGAAGGCCTCTGCACGGGAGAGGTAATAAGAAGGCGTGTCCTTTTCCCTGGCTTCCTTGAGGCCGGCGGCGATAGTCGGATGGTCGGGAGCGATCTCCCAGGCCTGGGAAAGATAGCGGACCACGTCGCCCCAGTCCTCCGCTGTTTTTGCCGTATCGGCGCTTTTCTGGTAGTAGCTGAGTCCCTGAGTCTCGGCCCTGCTCAGTCGGGCGGCGAGATCAGGGTGCGTCGGATGGAAGGAGCGGACTTCCCGGAGTTTCTTTACCGCCGAGGCCCATTCATTGGCGGCTTCGGCCTTCGCTGCCTCTGCCAACAGGGGTTCTGCACGGCGGTTCAGCCCTTCCAGTCGTCGCTTCTCCAGGAGCGCCCTCGTCTCCAGAAGCGCTTTCCTATATTCCGACTGAGCCGGCTCCTGAACAATCGCCTGTTCCAGCCGGGCGATCGCCTCCTCCAGGCGGTTCTGTTTCAGGAATTCCTGGGCCTGATTGAAACTCTCCTGCCCCGGAGTGGCGCAACCGGAAAGAACGAACAGGACGACGCAAAGCACTGCCCAAACGTATACTTTCTTCATAAAATTCACCCCATGATGCATTTTTTTATATATCCCACCTTTACCGGACATCTCCGCAAGACCTTCATAACATACTCTGATCGGGAGCGCATCCCGCAAGCCTCGCCCCGTGGGCGGATTGCTTCACTTTGTCAATCCTGCAAAAGCGAAATTCCGTTCTCCGTCGAAGTCGATATATATATCGATTCCTGCCCTGCTCCAAGGCCTTCACGGCGCGGTCAGATTCATGCTCGTCCGTTGTCCGGTTTTCCGCTCGTAGACCTGGCTCGGTTTGCCCTTCGTCACATTGGAGATCTCCACCGTGGCCGTGTTGGGGGGCGTCGACCCCTCGTTCACCGCTTCCACCTCGAACCGGTTCTGTCCTCCTGTGAGTTGCACCTGGAAGGACTGTTTTTTCTTGGTCAGAAGGAGTTTGCTCTTCAGGACCTTCCCATTGAGATAGATGCTGATGATGTCCCCGTCTTCGGTTCCGTGGTCCCAGACGGTGATGGTGACATCCCTCCGGTCCACTGTCACGTCGGTCAGGTCCTTGGGTGTTCCTCCGGTGGTTGTCGTCGGAGGCGTCTTCGTTACGGCGGTCGTGCCTCCCGGGGGCGCCGTGGGTGGCGTGGTCGTGCCGCCCGGGGGCGCCGATGGTGGTGCGGTCGTCTTCGTCGAACCGAGATACTCTGGCGGTACGGGCTGACCCGGTGGCTGGTCCTTGATTTTCTGCTCCCTCGAGTTCAGAACGTTCCATTGCCCTTTCTGGAACTCGCTGGCGAGCTTGTTCACCTTGTCCAGGTCCTCAGGCTTCGTGGCGGTTGGCTTGCCGGGATCGGTCCTGGGGTCGTACCCGCCGGAGGGAGGCTTTGCGGCGCCTTCGATACGGATGATCCCGTCCGCCCGCAGGGTGACGCCGGAGACATGCTTCAAGGTGGCCAGGAGGGGCTCGACAGCGCCCGGCCTGGCTGTTTTCTCGATGGTGACGCGTCCGTTCCGATCGATTCGAATGCCCGAATCCGGTGACACCATCAGGATGCACTGGTTGGTCACATCGTCGATTTTCCGGCCTTCCCGGACCGTGAATACCTTCACATCGGCGCTTTTCCCGGAGGAAATCGAGAGGTTTTTCGGCTCTATGATCAATGTCATCGGGGGAGGAGGGGCTGGTCCTGGGGATGGCGGTGGGCTGCCCGTCAAAACGGGGGGCGTCGCCGGCGTTGATGGACTTGCCGGGTCCGCCCCCGGCCTGCCCGTGGTTTTCGAGGGAGAAGTCACCTCCTGCCCCGCTTCGACCTTCCAGTCCAGGCTGGCCGAGACCTTGCCGCCCGTCTTGTCCTTCACCTCGAGCCAAACCTTGTAGTGCCCTGTCTTTGTGGGGGTGAAGACGGCCTGATCCACTTTTCCCGAGACGAAGCTGCTCCACTGGTACGTGTATTCCGGCATGCCCCCCTTCACCTTGGCCTGGATCGTTCCGGTTTCCCCAACCTTCAGGGTCGGCTTGTCCGCCGTCAGGGCTACCTCGAGCTTTGGAACCTCGACCTTCAGATCGACGCTCGCCGACGCCTTCTGACCGGCCTGGTCGCTGACATCGAGCGATGCCTTGCGCATGCCGGGTTTGTCCGCGACGAAGCGCGCCGTTTCCCCCTTGCCTTCCGCACCGCTCCCCCACTGGGTGACGAAGGGCGCCTCCCCTCCCTTGATTACGGCCTGGAGCGCCGCCGTTTCTCCAAGCTTCAGGGTGGTCTTGTCCGCCTTGAGCGTCACCTCCAGTTTCGGTGCCTCCACCTTGAGATCGACGCCGGCGCTGGCCGTCTGCTTGGCGTCGTCCGACACATCCACTGTGATTTTGTGCACGCCGGACTTTTTGGGGGTGAAACTCGCCGCATCGCCCTTGGCGACCACGTCGGCGCTCCATTTGCTCGTCACTGGCGGAGCGCCCCCCTTGACGACCGCCTGAATCGAGATCGTCTCCCCCGTCTTCAGGGTGGTCTTGTCCACCTTGAGCGCGACCTCCAGTTTCGGGACCGCGACCTTGAGTTCAAGCGTCGCCTTTACCTTCTGCCGGGCGCCATCCGTCACTTCCACGAATACGGTTTGGACCCCGCCTTTATTAGCGATATAGGGTATGCTGTCGCCTTTTCCCTTGACTTCCGGACCCCAGGAATAGGTGAAGGGCGGTTCCCCTCCTTTTACCTCGGCCTTGATGTCGACTGTTTCACCCAACTTGATGTCGGTTTTCGCCGGCTTGAGGGTCACCTCCAGGTCGGCCCGTTCGACCTTGATGGAAATGTTCGCCGAGGCCTTTTTACCCGCCCCGTCCGTCACCTCCAGCGTGATGTTCTGTGCGCCGGACTTTTTTGGCGAAAAACGGGCCGTCTCTGCTTTTCCCTCCACACTATCGCCCCAGCGGTACGCATAGGGCGCCTTCCCCCCCTGGACCGTGGCCTTGATGACGGCGGTTTCCCCTGTCTTCAGCGAGGCCTTGTCCGCCTGCAGGGCCACCAGGGGGCCCTTGGCCTTGTCCAGATCCTCCTGGGAGATGGTGATGCTGACGGCGCGGCTTGCCCGGCCGAGAACGAGGTTATCGCTGTCCCGGACGCTCAGGGTTACGGTGTACGTGCCTGTCTGGCTGCAGTTCAGGCGGAGCTCCTGGCCGGCCCCGGGGATGCCGCAGATCCCGCTCGGCGCAATGGCCCAGTCATAGCGTAGCGGCAATTTCTCCGGCGACGGTTTCACATCGGCCTTGACATCGATGTCATGAAACACGGCGAACTGGTTGTCCGCCACCTCCACCAGGCCTCCGCCGGGGGTCAGGCCGCCTTCGCCCTGGAAACCGGATCCCTGTTTCCATTCCGGCGATTTCCATTCCTGTGATTTCCAGATCTTCGGTTTCGGTCCACGGTATCTCGGCTCGCCGATGCTCACCTCGTACTCCTGGGCTGTGACCGTGGCCGATGCCTCTCCCAGGTCGTCCCCTCCGTCTTTCGCCTTGCCGTGTACCGTCACCGTGACGGGTTTGTTGTCCTTGGGCTTGAAGGTATATTCTCTTTCGCCCTTCAAAGGTCCGGGATTCAAGGTGTTGCCCGATATCTCCCACCAGAAAGAGATCGTCTTGTCGTCCATCTTGGGTTTTTCCGTTACGGTTAGTTTTACCTCTTGCCCCACTTTTGGGGTTTGGGGCTGAAATGAGAGCCTGATTTCAGGTTTGGAGACCTCGATCTCGATCTGTTCCGATTCCCCAATGGTTGTTTTGATGTTTCCTTTATAGGTATGGGCAATGACCCAGATCTTAGATTTACCCAACTTGTTGAATTTGGCCTTGGTTCCGGAGAGGTTTCCTCCGGTCTTTTCGAAAGGCGAAAATAGAATCTCCGGATGGGGTTGCCAGAGGAAATAGAAATCCCCTTTGGCCGGCTTATCTCCGGCCATGACCGTGCCCCTGAAGTTCCGGCTCTCTCCGATTGGAATCTTGTTCTCTTTATCCAGCAACTCGATCTTGACGGTCAGGGCTTCCACCATGATCGTGCAGGTGGTCGTGGCTGTATTTCCTTCATCATCGGTCACGGTAACCGATATGGAATGGGGGCCGGGCTGTCTGGAGTTGGCAAAGGTGAAGGTTTTCTCCTTGGCCTGGCCATTGCCGGACCAAGTAAATTTGTGGGGTGGAATCCCGCCTTCGACGCTCGCTGTAAGAGTGATGATATCGCCCAACTGTGCAGTTATTGGACATTTCTCATTGATCTTCAGCATCAGAGGTTCCTTGAACTTCTTATTCTCATCCCGTCTGATCTTGTCTGCTATTTTTTCGTTGTACGAACCCTTCCCATAGGCACCCTCATAGCAGCTTTTTGCGCAGTCATTGGGTGCTATGAAATAATGCCTGCTTGAGCAACCAAAAGCACCGATACCGCCTATACACGGTCCGGAACTTTTGCATTCCGGCTTTGTTTTGCCTTCAGGGTCATACCATACACCGATGTGGCCGCCCCAGCCACTTGAACACCGGCATAAACAGTTGAGAAAACTGTTTCGCTTATCTTCCTCCGTTGGGAGAGGCGTACACCCCCGTTCGAGATCAGGCTTTCCTTTTTCCACGCAACCGGCCGGTTGCTTCGCCGTCACGGTGCGGGTCTGCTTTTTCGTCCCCCGGTTGCATTCGCCATATGCGGAGTACTCATAGGTGCAGGCGGGAGGATCTTTTGGTGGAGTGGGAGGGGTCTTCCCATCCCCTATGCCGGTCTGGCCGCCGGGTGATCCAACCTTTCCCGGATCCCCCACTGGCGGGATAGGGGAAACCGGAGTCCCCGTACCCGGGGTCACGCCAACCTTTCCCGGATCCCCTACTGGAGGGAGGCCAAACGGGGCTCCCGTTCCAGGGGTCACACCGACCGTTCCGGCTGTTCCGGGCGTACCCGGAATACCGACCTGACCTTTCGTGTAACTGTCCGGCTGGACCTGGGGCGGCGGTTTTTGTCCGTCCTTCTTGTCGTCAGGCACAGGTTCTTTTTTGTCGCCTGCTCCCGGCTGATCGCCGCCCTTTTTGTCATCCTCCTTATCGTCCTCCTTCTGCCCGGGCGGACCTTTTTTATCCGCGACAGCGACGGTTGTCATCTTGTATTGCCGCACATCGGGGTACGAGCGCCCATAGCTCATGCCCGAATAGATGTGAAGCTTCATCTCTCCATAGAGGGTGTGATCTCCCGGCTTGCCAATTTCGAAATTGATGGTTTGTCTATCCGCGCTACTGAGAGTCGCTCCATCGAGTTGCCACTCAAACTTGACCGATACGGTGTACTCATGTTTGCCCGCAAGCTTGTCGAGCAATTCCTCCATTTTCTTCTGAGTTTCCTGAATATCGGCCATCGGGCTTTGAAGTATTGCCGTGATCACTACCGGCTTTCCAGAATCGGGCAGCACGGCAGGATCGGGTTGAACATCGATTGAGACAGGAGAGGAGGCAATTGCGCTATAGAGGGTCATAAACGCGCGATCCAGATCCATTCGTTTGTTGGTCCATTTGATCTGGATTTCCCTTTTGCAGCGATCATTCAGGCTTTTTTCGACCTCCTTGTCGCTTTTTCCGGTTGCTTTACCGAGCCCGCGGGAGGCCGCATGATGGGACCTGTATTCGATGGCGCCCTCAAGATCCTGCGGGCGCTGGTACATTGCCACAAGATCGTCCACGGTCAGGGGACGGACCTTATCGTCGAGGACATTCACTTCTCTTCCTCGCACGGTGAAGACGCCCGCCAGCAGGTCTTCGCAGTCCTGTGTGGAAGCCATGAGATCGTAACCGAAGGATTTCGCCTGCTCGATGAGCAGATTGGCCATCATCACCATCATGCCGGGGCCGACGCCGATCGCTTCAAACGCTGCCCAGACGATGGTTTCGCGGAGAGCGCCTTCGATATCGCCTTCATCCACTTTTCCGGCAATGACGTACCCTTGATAAAAAGTGAAAATGGTATTCAGGCCGAGGGCGATCTTATCGAGAGGCAATTTGCCGAAAAACGCCATGATCTTCTGACCGGTGGTCCCGCCCGTACGGATCTCCTGAAGCCAGCGTGTGATGAGCTCTTTATCTGCCACACTGGCCGATTTGAGTTTTTCAAGGAGTCGTGCCTCCAAGGTCGCACGTTTCATCGCCTCGAGGATTTCCTGCCGAAGGGTCGGGTTGTTCAGAGGAAGGGGATCGTTCTTTGCTTTGGCGATCAAGTCATCGAGGTATGACGTGGACGACGTTTCTCCGGCTAAACCGAAACTCTTACCGAGGTTCGTCCTCGTTCGTTGGAGGCTCTTGATCGCGTCTTCAGGATGGCCTGTTTCGACGGCATGAGCCACCTTCTGTGCAAAAGCGGCGGCATTCTGTGATGCGCCCACCAGGGTCTGCGCCACGGCATCGTCGGCGCCTGAGACGATGTCGGAAACGATATCGGCGAACCCCTGCTGCATTTTCCCGCCTTTATTATAGAAGATGCGTCCTGTCGTACGTTCGTAACCGCGTGCAAACGGGAAACGCCCCTCTGCCCAGAGCCCCTCCGGCGGCAAACCACCCAGGTTCGGTGTTCCTATTCCGAGTTTGGAAAATCGTTCGATCGCTTCGGCTTCGGTGGTGACACCGGCCATGAGTTGCTCAGGCGGGTAGATGTTGACCGACCGGAGGACACGCTCTGCGTTCTCTCCGAATTTCGCCCGTACGCGCGCAGCCACACGGGCCCGCGTCTGCTGGTAATATTGCAGAGCTTCCGCCTGGTTCATACCGTCGGGGATCAATACTCTCAAATCATGATCGGACGGCCGCGGAAAATTCCCAAGGGGATCACGGTATCCCCCCTTAGGCGCCGTCCACGAACCCTGGCTGACGAGAGCGCCGCCGGACCCCGTCTCGATGACCGGCGGACCGCCCCCCTCGGCGATGAGGACGTCGCGAATAAACCGCTGGGCTGTGTTGGGCTCCTGGGCAGGCGCTGTATTCGTGCACGGAAGAAAAACAAATAGGACCAAGATGCACAGTGACAATGAATTTCTGGCAATCATTCTGCCCCCTCATGCCGGTTCGTCAGATGAAACGCGGGTCCATCGCGGACTCTTGCTCGCCTCAGAGCCCGGTCCCAATCTCTTCCAAGGAAGGGTATCGATGGGCTCCAGGATCGGGTCGTGAAGTGTATGGTCCTGAAAAACGGCGGTCGTCCGTTTTTTGCTTCCCTGGACAGGGATTCGGGATCCCCTCGATCTGGTGTGCCGGAAGGGACCTTATCATTTCTCCACAACCGCTTTTACATCGACACGGCTCGGCGTCACGTTGGTCGGCTCCATGCGGAAGCCGGTGAACTTGCGGTTGGCCAGTTCATCGGCGATGTTGCTCGACTTGCCGCCGTAATCGAGCATCAGCTCGGCGGCGCCGCCCAGGAAGCTCCGCTGGTTCACCCCCCGGACCCCCTGCATCTCTTTTTCGAGAAACTGCTTGATCGCCGTCAGATGGCGGTAGGAGACCAGGCCCGTGATGACAAGGGTGATCTCTTTCGTCCGGCCATAGGCCTCGCTCCGCCATTGAGCCAGGATATCGGCGATCATTACGTCGGTCATGCGTCCGGTGGCATCCCGGATGGCCAGGGCGCCCCCCTGGACCTCATCGATGTGAACCCGCCGCCCCTGTTCGCTCCGGGAGGAGATCACCCTCGCATCGTCGGAACGGATCACCCGGGCCTGGACCGTCGCCTGGAGAGACTGGAGCTGCGTGTCCAGGATTCGTCCGCCGGCGTTCTTGGAGAAGGCCTTGCCGGTAATCACCACCTGAGCGCCGTACTGGAGACCGGCCGCGGCTGCAGCTTGCGCATCGCCTTCCAGGATGCGCAGCGCCTGATCCCGGGTGATATTGCTCTTCACCGTCTGGGGATCGACCACGGTAAAGCCGGCGGCGATGAGCCGCTCCATGATCGTCGATTCGGCCTGTCCCACATCCTCCCAGGCCGTGGTGCCGAAAACGCCGGCCACCTTCTCCTCCATGATCACCATGACCTTGGGCTTCTCGGCCAGCGCATGAAGCAGCCCTAAGGCGCGCAGGTCATTCATGAGGTTGGCCCGGCCAACTTCCGCCTGGATCCGAACCCGGTAGAGGTCCCCCTCGGCCTTCTCGGAAAGAATATTGTATCGCTGGACGTAACCGGTGGTCTGGGCGAGGATCCTGTCGGTGATGACCTTGTACTTCTCCGTCAGGGTATCCGAGGAGACCATGGTCCCCACCGCCTGCTCGACGGCCTTGCGCAGGGCGTCGTCGATCGCCTTGTCCCGGGCCGGCGCGACGGCGTTGTTGATGATGGCGGCCACCCCCTCGGTCATGACGAACTCCGTCTGCTGAGCCCCGGCTGGCGGGTTCCAGAGGAGCAGGATGCCCAGAACAAGAGATAGGATCCCACCGCAGGAATCGCTCCAGAACAGGAAAGGAGAAGGGGGGTGATCCCTTCCGGACCATGGCCTGAATGGGCCTGGCCTGCTGCCTTTTCTCGCGGATTGTTCCATACTCGCCCCTCTTGAACCGTTTAAAGCAACGCCAGCCTATTGATCAGGGTCCTGCATGGCGCTCGTTTCATCGAAAGATCTGTCGGAATTCATGGCCCAGGGTCACTTCCATTTCCACTTCCACGCCGCCGTCATCCTTATACACAGTGTCGATGACCTTGGCGCCGCGGATATAAGCCTCGACACGCGAGCGGATTGAATCGTCCTTCAGAACGAAGTCCCGGACGCTGGACGTGGCCCTGATGGCGACGCCGTAAGCCCGCTCCAGGAGATTCCGGTAGGCGTCAAGTCTGGCCGCCCGCTCCGTCATGAGCCGCGCCTGGGCCGGATTGATCGCCTTTTCCGGTGGCGCGCCGCCGCCGGTGGCCCGGATGGTAATAGGCACCCATTGCTCAGCCGCCGGCGCCGCCGGCTGCTGGTCGGGGACGGGGACGATATAGCACCCGGCAAACATGAACAACACCACCGAAAGAATGATCCCTTTTTTCCACATGGTATTTCTCTCCTTTCCTGTCAGCGAACCCCGAGAATCCTTCTAAGAGGTTCCATGTCGATCTCCACTTCCACCTCATAACTGCCGTCCGCCAGTTGATATTCGGATATCACCCGCGCCCCCTGGATATAGGAGAAGACCCGGGAACGGATATCATCGCTGCGCGTCACGAAATCCCGGACAAGCGTCTCGCCGCTGATCCGGACGCCGTTGACCCGTTCAGCCAGATTTCTGAGGGCGTCCAGTTTGCCCGCCCGCTTGGCAAGCAGGCTCTTCTCGGCCGCCGTCATCCCCGGGTCATTCGGCTCAAGGCCGTGCCCCTTGACCCTCAGCACATCCCTTGCCGCCTGAGGCGCCACGTAATTCTGTCCTCCGGGAGCCCCATACCCTTTCGCCTCTACCGTTTCCTGGTCGTAGCGCAGACGCCGCCCGACAATATCCTCCACGCGCCCCAGGGTCACCTCCACCGTCACTTCCGCCGTGCCGTCCGCCTGGACCCGGTAATCGGTTTCGCGGGCGCCCTGGATGACGGCCCGCAATCGCGAACGAACCACATCGGACTCCGCGACAAAATCCCGGACGGTCGTCCGGGCGTCGATCTGGATGCCGTAGACGACCTCCAGGAGGTTCCTCAGGGCGTCCACTTTGGCTGCTCTGCGCGTCATGAGCTTGGTCTGGCTATCCATCTGCGCCAAACCGTCCAGGGCGACACCAAAAAGCAAGATCAGCGCCGCCGCGCCTGCGACCAAAAACCTCCCCTTGAATGAATCGCGCTTCATGGCTCCCTCTTCTTTCCTGTCATTCCTTCAAATCTGACCATCCGTTCAATGATCCTGAACCACTCCTCCTCGCTGACCCGCACCGGCCCGGTATAGGTCTCCGGTTTGCTGCCTCCCGTTTTCATCCGCGCATTGTTCCCGGTTTCCGTCGGTAAGGCGGATCCCGCGGGCAGACGCATCGTGACAAGAACACCCCCATCGGCCAAAAGCGACTCGTCTACCAGGGTGACGCCTCGGATAAAGGCGGAAAAACCTTCATAGACGTCCCATTGCGGCAAATCTTCCTGCTCGTCGCCGCGCATCCGGACGCTGTTGCGGTAAGCATCCAGGACCGCCGCCCTCCGGGCCATCAGAAGGGCCTGGGCCTTGCCTTTGGCCTTCACGGGAGGATAACCGACACCCTGCACCATCCGGTCACCCGCGCAGAAACCCTCTCCGTAGATCGAGAGGATGACCAGAAGACAGGATACGGCAATCTTTATATAGAAAGTTTTCATTTCACAGAAAAGGTCCGAAGCCATTACCGGTCGTGGACAGGGCTCGGCTCAGCTTTTTTTATGGCTGATCGGTCCGAACAGCAGTCCGCCATGCAGTGCATGGACAACGGGATGCGCCGCAACGCCGGAAATTAATATCTTCTTACCGGACCCACCGCACCGGAAGGCGGAGGGGGAGGCGGCGCCGCAGGGGGAGGGCCTCCCTCGGGCATGATGATGATGGCAGGCGGAGGCAGGGGCTCCCGCGTGTAGATGTAGCAACCGGACAGAAACGACGCAACGGTGATTCCGAAAACAACGATGGCAATCCCTTTTTTCATACCCGATCCTCCCGTATCCTGGTTTCAGTTCTCCTCGTCTCATGCATCAGGCTTCAGACAGTCCGAGCGCATCGTTTCAAGATCCGATAAAGGCCCGACTTGAACGAGAGCACAGCCGGTTTAAACATAACGGGCATCCGTCCCCATGTCAAGTAAAAACAACTGGAGTAATGTCGGCAACGAAGGTCATGTCATAAGTGTGTCATAAGTGTTGACACAACAGGTCGTTCATCCTATACTTCTTACGTCAAAATAATATTTCATCAAAAGTGTAATGACTGTTTCTTCAATCATTCTGGATTATCATCATGGTGGAGGGGATCAAATGAGAAAAAGTTGCGGTATGTTCCTGTTATTCTGTTTTTCGCTTGTTCTTGCCGGTTGTGCGGGTCCGCCCAAGACGTTCATCAAAACCTATGACGAGCCCGGTATTTGGAAATCGGTTCAGATCCGGGAAGGGCTGAGTCATGGGCAGATATGGGAAATGCTTGTAGATACACTGACTCAAAAGCATGATTTGGAAGTATTGCAAAAAGATGGCGGGTATATTCGGACTTCATGGAAGTATACGTATTTTGAAGGGGATAAAGTGATCGATCGTTATCGATCGCGGATTGTTGTAAAACTCAGCGGTTCTCCCTCCTGGGACAAAGCGCAGGTCAAGTGTGAATCGAACTGGATGGAAAAGCAGGGATGGATTATGGGGTATGATACGCGACTGTTGGAAGATATATATGGCGATATTCAGGGAAAGTTAGGACGCGTGAGGAGATAGGCGCATCTGATCAAGGGATCGGAGAAGCGATCCAGCTCATCAAGGGAAAATGTACACGCTGTACAGTCCGCCGGGAACTGGTCTTAGCAGCACCCAGGACTTTAGCAGCATTTTTTAAAAAGTCGCCGTTTCACGCTGTTTAAAAAACACCCAGAAGCAAGCCCCCTTAATCATGAGCCGTGAGGCGTACTTACTGGTACGTTTACTGGTACGTTTAACGGAGAGTGATGACGGAAACGCAGCAGATGGGCGTTTTCCAACCGCCTGCTAGGATCGTTCACTGCTCATCCGTTGCAGGATTCTTTACACCTTCAGCTCTGAGGTGCAGTAGGGACAGCGGGAAGCTTTTATCGCAACGGTCGATAAACAATAAGGACATGCTTTTGTCGCAGGCGCGGCCGGCGCGACCACTTCTTTTCTTTTCAACGTATTCATCTGCTTTATGATGAGAAACACGGAAAAGGCAATAATGCCGAAACTTATGATTGTATTTATGAATACGCCGATATTCACGGTTACTGCACCGGCGACTTTCGCAGCAGCAAGGGTCGCGTAGGGGCCCGCAATCTTTCCTGCCTTTATCACCACAAAAAGATTGGAGAAATCAACATTCCCCAGTAAAAGCCCGATGGGCGGCATGATGATATCATCGACCAAGGATTTGACGATGGTTCCGAAAGCGGCGCCTATGATGATGCCTACGGCCATATCGAGCACATTCCCGCGCATTGCAAACTCTTTGAATTCCTTAAACATGTCATTCTCCTTTCCAAGCGATTGCGGTTTCATCCCTGTGTTTTAAACTTGCCAAAGACCTTTTCGAGCATCCCCATTGTCCAATCAGATGATCTCCGCAAAAAGATCGTAATCATCGGCGTCGACAATCCGGCAGGCGACCAGTGCACCGGCCTTGGTCGCTCCTCCCCGGATATGCGTCACACCGTCGATTTCCGGCGCCTGGCGTCGGCACCTCCCCACATGGGGATATCCGGCAAGATCGCCTTCCCCCTCAACGAGAACCTCCTGAAGAGTGCCGATCAGGGCGCTGTTGATATCGTGGGAGATCCCGGCCTGTGCCTCCATCAGAACATCCCGGCGCCGCTGCTTTTCCTTTTCGGAAATGCGCGACGGAAGGGCGGCGGCCGCCGTTCCCTCTTCTCGGGAATAGGTAAAGACCCCCAGATGGTCAAAGCGGATTTCCCGGACGAAGGAGAGAAGATGTTCGAATCTCCTTGGGGTCTCTCCAGGGAAACCAGTGATGAGAGAGGTCCTCAGGGTGATATCCGGGACGATCTCTCGCGATTGCCCGATGATGTTCCGGATCAGTTTGCTGTCTCCCCGCCTGCGCATCGCTCTGAGGATGGCGTCGTCGCTATGCTGGATGGGAATGTCCAGATAATGACAGATTTTCTCTTCCCCCGCTATTGTCCGGAGCAGCTCTTCCGTGAGATGCGCCGGATAGGTATAGAGGACGCGGATCCAGGAAATGCCGCTGACGCGGGCCACGCAACCAAGAAGGCGACTCAGGGTCGGTTTTCCTTTACGGTCCACTCCGTAAGCCGTCGTATCCTGGGCAGTGACGATCAGTTCGCGTACGCCCTGTGCGGCGAGGGTTTCTGCCTCTTCAACGATATCGTCGATTGTCCGGCTCCGGGCCTTTCCGCGGATAGAAGGGATGGCGCAGTAGGAACAGCGGTTGGCGCAACCGTCGGCGATCTTCAGGTAGGCGCGATGTGTCGGTGTGGAGATCAGGCGCCGGTGGCTGGCGGTCATCAGGAACGAAGGCTTGCCGATGACGGAGTGTCGCCGGCGTGGGACGGCCTCAAAAAGACTGTCTAGATGACGGGCGACATTGGGGATCTCGGCGATACCGAGGAAGAGATCCACCTCCGGCAATGCTTTCGTTAGACCGTGACCATAGCGCTGGGGGAGACATCCGGTCACGACCAGATGGGTGCAGGGACCCTTTCCGCCGCGTTTCCAGGCCGCCATACGGAGGATTTCCTCGATCGATTCCTCCTTGGCCGGGAGGATGAAGGCGCAGGTGTTGATCAGAATGACGGACGCCTCCTCCGGTCTGTCTGTGAGAAGATAACCGCCCGAGGCAAGGGTGGCGGCCATCACTTCCGAATCGACCGAATTCTTGGGACAGCCGAGGCTGACGATGTGGACTTCTTTAGCCATGGTGAATCATCACGAAACCTTTGCGCAGCTTGAAAATCGAGGGTGCAAGGGGATAGATTTGAAATCTGTCCCCTTGCACCCTCGATTTTCAAAACCCTCATCCCGCCTTCGGGGGCCAACGCGTCCTCTGAGCTGGGGGCTAAAATATCAACGCGGCAGTTTTCGGGCAATCACTTTCCTGGGTTTGGCGCCGTCCGACGGT
>CAZINF010000049.1:0-21012 GCA_964540555.1 uncultured Syntrophus sp.
CATGATAATCAAAAAGCAACTTGCCCCCAAATTCGAGGTAGAGCTTGTTATCGAATCGGTCAACCCTTTCGAGAATCTTGGCTGTCTGCTCACGGATGTATGTTTCGTTGTCGAATCCTATTTTGTCGTGCATGAATAAATGTAACCCTCCAAAGAACGAAGATGACCTCGCCGAAGAGGCGCCCGTGAGCTCAGATGTCGAGCTCTCCGTCGAGCATGAACCAGCTCGTCGGGTCGAGGACGCGCGTGCGCAGCGACTCGCCGAGCCCCCACGGGTAGATCATCAGTGGTCGCTTTCCGGGCCGCAGCACAAAGCCCGCCCGGCGTAGTCGCTCGACGAAGGCGGGACTTCCAAGGTAGCTCAACGAGATCTTATCGATGCGCTGCCGGCGCAGGTGCCCGGCAAGGGCGAGCAGCAGCGACCCGGCCGACGCTTCCAGCTGTTCCGCAAAGAGGTCGCGCACGAACGCCTTGCCGTCCTTCACGTCGTACACGGCATAGCCAGCGAGGCGCTCCTCCCCGCAAGGAACGATGCCGAAAATCCGGTGCTCCACGGTTACGAAGCGGCCATACCGCCAGTCGAGGTAGGCCGAGGACTTCTCACCGATGACACAATATTCCGCGCGGGCGCGCTCCCAAAGAGCGTCGGCACGCCCGTCTGCGAACGGGATGACCTCCCCCCGCACGGGCAGCCCGCTCCGCGCGGAGCGCACGAGGTCGAGCGCCCGGAGGCCCAGGTCGATCGGCAGGGCGGCGACCGGACCCGCCCAGCCATTGATCTCACTGAGCTTGTACCCGGAGCGCAGCGGCTTCACCCAGTTTGTCGTCTCGCCGACGACCTGGTAGCCGATGCGCTTAAACACCGCTATCGCCTTCTCGTTCGGGCATCCGTAGAGCAGCTCCAGCCCCGCCGCTTGCCCGGCCTCCACCAGCGCACGCTGGATGGCGAGGGCCGCGCCGGCGATGCGGTGCGCTCGCGTGACGGCGAAGTCGCAGAGCACGCCAGCGCGTACGCGGCGCCCGTTCACCCAGATGGAACGCGGGAAGAACGATCCGCATCCCACCACCTCGCCGGACTCGGCGTACAGGGCGAGCACGGTGGTCACCGGTCCATCCGGTCCAGGCTCGTAAAGCCAGCGCATGCGCTGGGGGATGACGGACGCGATCCGCTCGTCCGTCATGTTCTCCGCCCAGAGCCGGGCGAGCGCCTCGCGGTGCTTGTCGAGTCGAAGCGGCTCTACCGCGTAGGTCATCCCGCGCCCCTTCCCACCCGTCGGAGTCCCGACCCGGCCGAACCTGCGTCACCGGACGACGGTCGCCAGGGTCTCGAGGAGTTGCGCCGCGGCCCAGCGCGCCTCCAGGGCGTTGAGGTGCTTGCCGTCCGAGGCGCATTCTCTGGCGAGCGCCGGGTAGCTCCTCCCTCAGTCCTCGAAAAAACCGACGTATCGATATAAATCTGCAACTGTTTCATGGGACGCTATTCCGGTGCCTTGCGGTTTTTCCCAGTCCTCGTAATCGTATCAATGTTTTTTTCGCGCGATTCCCAGACCCGTCCGTTTAAAAATGTAACTCTTTCGGCAAAGAATATCAACAAGCTTTTGGTTCTCCGGATCATTTTGTTGAATACGGATCGAAACATGGGTATACTCCCACCGTGAAAAATAATCTGTCAAATGATCGCCATACCGCGGTAAATGCGCTCCTCGAACGGCTCCGCACCCACCATCCCGACATGAGCCGGTTCACCGTCATCTCGATGACGGGCCGCGGCCGCGACCTCTTGCACCACCTCGTTCATACCGGGATCGGCGGTCTCCTCCCGACCATCCTTTCCTTCGACGACTACAAGACCCGCCGCATCGCCGAGGCGAATGGCCGCATCGCCGTGCCGGAAGATGAGGCATTTCTCCGTTTCCATGCGCTCCGGCGCCGGGAACAGGGCGCCTCCCTGCCCCCGGCAGACACCCAGCGGCTCCTCTCGTTCCTCACCACTATTTCCGGGTTCTCGGTGAGCATCGAGGAGCTGCGCGCCCTTGACCGCATCGGCCCCGAACAGCTCGAGCGGATAGATCGGTTCTTTGCTGCGATGGAAGCATTCCGCGCGCTCCTTGCCGCCGAGGGGCGGTTCTATCCGCCGTTAGAAGAGGCGCGATTCGCCGACCTCACGCCACGCGACAGCGAGATTTTTGTCGGTCTGCCGCTCATGACCCCGGTGAGCCAACGCTTTTTCAGACGTATCCCGCGCGATCGACTCTTTGTCGACGCGCCCATCTTCGGCCCCCACATGCCAAAAGAGCCGCCCGACTACGAAACAGCCTTATCGCTGGTCCGGAGTCTCGCGGTCGCCGAACGGCGTGATGCCGGCGAGGGACTGAGTTTCACCGAACTCTCCGAACGGGCCGCCCTGCCGGCGCTCCTCTCCCATGAGATCGGCGCCTTTCTGCAACGGCCGCGTAACGATACGGGACAGCTCTTCATCGTGCCGCTCGACGAAACGCTCTCGTTCTATCTCTGGGAACTCCTCTTCCGACCGCTCGGCGGCCAGGTCAACTTTGTGCCGTGGCTCCCATTCGCCCACTTCGCGGCGGCGCACCGTCTGCGCGATGCGATCCGCGGCGGAGAGGGGCTGGAGGCCGGGCGGCGGGGGCTCGTCGCCGAACTCACCACCCGATGGAATGAACTCGACGAGGCGAACCGCGCCGCCTTCGAAGCGGCGATCACGCTGTGCGACGAACTTGTGCGACTCCGCCCATTGATGGGCGAGGAGTGGTCACCGCTTTCCGAGTACCTCATCGCCGCAAAGAGACTGCACCTGCGCGGCAAGCGCAACGCACCGATACAGGTAGTGGGGATGGGCGACGCGACCGGCATCCCCTACCAGCGAGCCGTCATACTGCCGATGAACAGCGATATTTTCCCGCGCAAGCCCTTCAGAGGCCCCTACCTGAACCTGATCCATCTGCCGCGCATCCATCGGGCGCAGTTCGAGACCGACGACCTCGCACTGCGACAGTTCCTTTCGTTCGGCTGCACGGCCCACATCGCCGCCCTCTACGACCAGGCGAATGGAGAGGCGCCGTCGGCCCATTTCTCGTTTCTCGCTACCGAATTCGGCAAAAAACCGGTGAAGCGGATTTTGGCCCCGACGCCTCTGTACGCGCCGGTCGGCAACCCTGCGATAGAGAATACCGATGAACTGAGCGAGAAACTCCGGAGGCACAAGTGGTCCTTCAGTTCGCTGAGTCTCTTTTTCACCTGTCCGTACCGTTTCATCCTTGAACAGATACAAGCGGTGACGCCGCCTCCCTGCTTCAAAGACGAAGAGCATGCCAATCTCCTCATCGGGAACTTCCTCCACCACTTCTTCGCAAAACTGAAGGATCATCGCCCGGCAATCGAGCGGTGGCAGGCACTGTTTGAAGAGAGGTGGGAGCGCGACGCGGAACTGCGTGCAAAACTCCCCGACCATGCCGTCCGCAAGGCGATAGTCCGCAGCTATCTGACCGATATCGCCGCATGGGAGCGGGAACAGGGGATGCAGATCCTCTTTTCCGATGAAGTGACAGCGGCCGAACTCGATCTGACCGCCCCCTTCGGCGACGGCCGTTACCACATCAAGGGGCGGATCGACCGGCTGCAGCGTCATGCGGGAAAACTGCTGATCGCCGACCTGAAATACAAGGAAAAGAAAAAGCTCTCCGAAAAGGTTCGGCTGGCCGAGCTGGTCGAAGAACCCAACTCGTTCGACGAACGGTTCCAGCTTCTCATCTATGCCTATCTCGCCCTGCACAGCGGAACGGCGACCCCCGGCTCGCTCGACGCAGCCTATATCTTTCTGCGGCCGAATGTGCGCGGTGACTATGAAGGCAAACTCGCAGAGACGGAACTGGCCGACCGCGACTTGACGATGGAACGCATTGCGCAGCGGCTCGACCGGATGCTGGGAGCGGAGCGCTTTACCCCCAACTGCCGTGCCGAATGCTGTCTCTATTGCTCTTATAAGGCGCTCTGCCTCAAGCCCGACCTCTACCGGACGGGAGGTCGCCCATGGTGAAAAGCCTCTTCGTCACCGCCTCGGCCGGCTCCGGCAAGACCTTCCGCTTGACCAAAGAGGTGCACCGCCATATCGAACGCGATACGGCGCTCGTCGTCGCAGCCACCTTCACCCGCGCCGCAGCGGCCGAGATGGAAAAACGGATACTCGAAGAGATCGACAAAGAGACTGAGAGCGCAACCGAGAAACTTCGGTTCATCATGCGAGCCGCCAAGGTGCATTTCTCGACCATAGATGCGCTCTTTCACCAGTTCCTCGCGACAGAGGAGTATGTGCCGCAGATGGCCGACGAGCAAGAGATCGCGCTCATCACCGCGAGCGCCGACGAGCGTTTTTTCCAACATCCACGCATCCTCTCCGACATCGAAAGTATCCTGATCGCGGCGCGCATCCTCAACCTGCAGCCCGAGTCGCTTATCGAAGCCCTGGACAAGGGCAAAGATGCGTTGGCGGCATGGGAGTGTCCCGACAGCCTGCTTGATGAACTCAAGAGAAGACAGGCACGCATAGTCGCCGATTACGAGAGATTGCAGGAGCAAATACAGACGGTCGCAAAGGAAACGACGGGGAATCTGCGCACACAGGTGGTCGGACCCCTGCTCCAACCAATCGGAGAGGCGAACCTTGATAGAGCGCTGTTCCTCAAATCTGATGTGGCGGATGTAAAGGTGGCTGCCTCCGATCTCAAGACTTCAGCCTACACCACGCTGCAGAAACTTTACCCCCCGATGCGCCTTCTGATCGCCGATCATCTCATCAACACCAAACGCTTGCGCAGCGCCCTTCTCAAGCGCTTCAGCGCGCTGCGCGCGGAGCTGCTCGCCGTGGAGAAGGAAAGACTCGGCCGCCTCTATTTCGACGATGTCCCCCGGGCGCTTATCGCCCTGGACGGCCCCGGCAGTCCCGACCGGCCGCTCTTCATGGCGCGCCTCTACGAACTCGGGTTCCACCGGACGGAGCATCTGCTCCTCGATGAGTTCCAGGACACTTCGAAGATGCAGCTTGATCTCCTCCGGCCGCTCCTCGAGGATATCCTCGGCGGCGTGGGGGAGAATGCCGAAGGGGAACAGTCGCTCTTCCTCGTGGGAGACTGGAAACAGTCGATCTACCAGTGGCGGGATGCGGCGCCCGGCCACTTGAAGGCATGGCTCGCCCCCTTTGTCCGGAGCGGGCAGATGGCCACCGAGCCGCTGCCTCACAACTACCGCTCGACCCCGCTTCTCATCGCCTTCTTCAACCATCTGGTTGCCGGCCTGTTTGCGGGAACCGATAAGATGCATCGGCAGACGCCGCCCGAAGAACCGAAGCATCCCTACAGCGGCGTCTCCGAGGTGGCGGTCATACCGGCGCTTTGCAGTACGGGCGATGGTCCGGCGTATGAAAGGCTCACAGAGGCCATCGTGCGAAAACAGGAGGAGTCCGGATGCGCGTGGGGCGACATGGCGGTCCTGTGCCGTACCAACGCCCATATGGACAAGGTTGCAACGGCGCTGGCACAGGCAGGGATACTCACCTCCGGGCTCCGTGGACGCGAGTTGTTGTCGTTCCGCGAGGGGACGGCTCTCTATCTGTCGCTCGTCGCCCTTTTCACTGAACACGACGGCCGCTTCATCCCCCGAGCCCTCTCGACACTGGG
Source organism: uncultured Syntrophus sp. (assembly GCA_964540555.1). GTDB lineage: Bacteria > Desulfobacterota > Syntrophia > Syntrophales > UBA5619 > JAKAFS01. The sequence continues at coordinate 5,691 of CAZINF010000049.1, forward strand.
CTATGACGAAGCACTGACTGCCGCCCTCGCACGACTTGCCGGGACTGTCAGCACGGCGCCCCGGCCCCACCGTTTCGCGCAATTTGCCGCCGCCCTGCGCGACCTCCTGCCCTATTTTCCGCGCGTGCTCATCGAGACGCTGTGGGACGAGGCGGAGCGTTACTTCAATCGCCCCGACGCCGCCGCCTTCCTGCGCTATCTGCTGGAGATGTCGCACCTCATCACCGTACCCGATGGAGAGCACGCCGACCGGGTGAAACTTGCCACGATTCACGGCACCAAGGGTCTTGAATTTCGCCATGTTTTCCTGTTCTGGAAAGAGGGACTCGACAAGCCCCCCGAGATACGGCACCCGGACGACGGCTGTCCGCTCGACCTGGATAAAGGCGAGATCGCTTTTCTCGCCACCGGCCCGATTGCAGGGGCAGACGCCATTGCGGCGGCAGCGACAGCGTTAAAAGAAGAAAAGGCTGAGGAGACGGCGAACCTCCTCTATGTCGCTACGACCCGTGCTGTGCAAAGTCTGACGATCCTCCTGCGGGCCGATAAGGAGGGAAAACTCAAAGGGTTCAGCGAACGGATGTATCGCACCGCCGAAAGAACGATACCGGACGCCGAGCGGACCGAATTCGGCTGGCGGCATGACTACGGTCTTGAGAAACCACGACCCTCCGAGCACGAGATGCTGACAGCGCCAGACCTCGCCGAATTCTTCGTCGACAAGGCAGACAGAGATGAAATGGACCCGATGCTTCACTCGGCCGCTATCGAGGCGGGGATTGAACGCGGCCTGCGCATCCATGAAGCGCTCGCCAGGCTCACCGGCGATCACAGATCGATAGCCCAGAGCGACCTCGCCGAAGAGGAACTTGCCGCTATCGACCGGTTTCTGCACGAGGAGAAGGCGCGTGAGATCATCTTCCGTCCAGGGACCGTGCTCACAGAACAGCACCTCTCGGATACCCGCTCGTTCGGCATCGTCGACCGGCTCATCATCTCCCCCGACCGCATCACCCTCATCGACTTCAAGACGGGACGCGTCGGCCATCTTGCCGACAAGTACCGCCCCCAGATGATCCGCTACCGCGCCATCCTGCAGGGACTCTTCAGCGGCCGTCCGGTCGAATGCTACCTGCTGTTTGTGGATGAACCGCACCGCATACTGACGATCTGAACGGAGCATGCATAGAAGTACTCTACATCATCTGCTAATAGATGGGAAAGCCCTCCTTCCTCAAATAAATGGACCGATATTTTTCTTCATATTATAGATTTCGAACGAAAATAATGATATTAAGAATCGCATATTGAAGAATGAATATAGGCAATCTGATTAGAGATCGGTCTGTAATAACTTGACCAAAATTCAAGAAGGGAAGAAATAAACATGCGGTCAAAATATTTCTATTTATCTGTAATTCCTTTGTTATTCTTCTACGTGATGTTGTTTGGCGCGACTGCAGAAGCCGATCTTTATATATACAAAGACAAGAGTGGTCACATGGTGATAACGGACTCGCCCCCGAATAATGCGGAAATAATGGAAATTATCAAAGACAAAGGTGGGACATCTTCAAGATCTTCCAGGTTTAGAGATATCGAAATGGATTTGACAGAGAAATATCAGCCGAACAGTGACATAGAGAAGGCCTCCCTCAGTCCCGCGTACCGGGGCGTAAAGGCTGACTTGCCAGCCAAAAAAGAACAAACAGTTGTGCTGCGTCAAACAGCAGCAAAACCCCCAGTGATCACAAAGGCGAACAGCGCTGCATTTAAATACAGCGACGAAGTCATTCAGGTGCCAATTGACATCGAAAGGAGGTGAAAGGCGTGAAGAAAAACTTTTTATGCGGCTCAAGAGCGAATTAAGCGGGAAAGTGGGGAATGGAAGGCGTTTGTGAATAACGAGAGGGTAATCCTCCGAAATTACGGCGTGAACAAAAAGGGTGACCGTAAGCTTTATGGGCCAGGGTATCTGGAACCGGGACAATTCTTCCTTGCCAAGCTCATCAAGGAAGATACCGATGGAAATCGGATTTACCGTGCCCGATTCATCGGCCAATGCGAGAATGAAATTCCCGATGACGACCTCATGATTCTGGAAACACCGGTGGTCGTCAGTGAAAAAACACTGATTATCGAAAGAGTGGCTACAACCGAAAAAGTAACCATCACCGAAAAAGTGGCTACGACCGAAACAGTAGTCTACACTGATGTGGATTACGAACCAGCCCTCTGGGCTGGACTTGGTGGCTTACTGGTCGGGCTTGGAATGGGATACCTGTTTTGGTTTGGTAAAGGAGCGACGACAGTTGTCGCTGCTGCCGGAAAACATTGCGTAAAATGAGCGCCTGCGGTGCGGCCAGGACCGTGAGTCTTTTTCAACCCGGGCGAAGCGCGGACAAAAAAATCTCGCGCTTCGCCCTTCAACTTTTTTTCGGAAACGATTGAAGGTACGGAGCTGAAGGATATTCTTGAGGGACGAAACCGAAGGGAAAAACATGAGCAATGTTCTAAAGAATTACCCTGTCATTATTGAATTTCCTGTCGCCTGGGGTGAAATGGACTCAATGGGTCACGTCAATAACATCGTCTATTTCAGATATTTCGAGAGCGCCAGGATTGCCTATTTTGAAAAGATGAATCTTATCAGCTACATGACAGAGACAGGGATTGGACCCATCCTCGGCGAGATATCCTGTAAATTCAAGATACCCCTGTCATATCCGGACAAGGTCCTCATTGGAGCTAAAGTGGTCAGCATCGAAGAAGATCGGTTTATCATGCGTCACCTTGTCGTCAGCACAAAGCATCAGAAGGTGGCCGCTGAAGGTGATGGGGTGATTGTGACCTTTAATTATCGGGAAGGTAAGAAGGTGACTGTTCCGGAGGTAGTGAAACAGAGCATTCTTGACATTGAGAAATCGGTTCCGGGAAAGGATGATTTGACAGATGCCGACAGTCAGGGTCCATGATATAAATCTCTATTTATCGAAGAGGCCGCAAGATTCAACCGGGAGGTAGTGGAATTTATAACAGGGAGAATAAAACAACTTTGAGCAAGATAGCGATAATTGATATAGACAACACCCTCTGGCAATTCAGCGACGCTTTCTATCTGGCGTTGAAAAAGATCAACAGGAATTTCCCAACGCCCGATCATTGGACTACCTACGACATTTGGGAGGGATACTGTTCGGCAGAGGATTTTATCGCAGCGATCAACTCGATTCACCATAATCAGGACAACGACCAATACCAACCCTACCCGGAATCACAGGACTTCCTGTCATCACTCAAAAACCATGGTTTTCATATCATCCTTGCCAGCCACCGTACAAAGGAAACGAGTCAGCCGACCGAACGATGGCTTGCGAGGCATCGGCTACCCTACGATGAACTTCACCTCTCTTTGGACAAGACCGTTCTCTTTCAAAAGGCTGAAATCGTCGTGGACGATTCGCCTCTGACGCTTGTAAAAGCAATAGAAAGTGGGGCGCTGGGGGCCGGATTGTTGTTCCCCTGGAACAGGGCTTATACCAGCAACGGGTTCAGGCTTTTTCAAAACCTCGATGAGGTTCTATGCTACATTTTGATGTCATCATAGAACATAAAGAAAGGAGAACACTGCATTGAAATCCTCATGCGCAACATGCTGGTTTCGCGACTATGCGGAACGAAACCCGAACTCGCTGCTTGCCAGGATTTGGCGGTGGCACACCGGTTGGTGCCCAGGCTGGAAAGCATACCAAAAAGAATTGGCTGAAATAGAGAAAACCAAGACATCCTGACCAATGAGGTTTGAGAAGGTCCTGTTGAATCGTTCAATCCTGGGATTCAGAGAGATCCTTGAGGAGTGCAGCATGAGCGGCCCGATCGAAAAAATTGCAGAGTTGATTGTCGATTCGCTCAGAATCGTGGTGTTCGTTGGCGCAGGTCTGAGCACGGAGTCAGGAATTCCCGATTTCCGAAGTCCCGGAGGCGTTTGGGATAAGTACGATCCGCAGGAGTTTTATTTTCAGAGGTTTCTGGAAAGCGAAACTTCCCGGGAGAAATACTGGCAGATGGCAACGGATATGTATGAATCGATGAAAGATGCCGAGCCCAATCGGGCGCATCTTGCCATTGCAGAGCTTGAGCAACTTGGAAAGCTCGACTGCCTGATCACACAGAACATCGACGGCCTTCACTTTAAGGCCGGTAATTCGCCGGATAAAGTACTGGAACTTCACGGCACCGCCATGCACGTAACCTGCCTGAACTGTCACAAACGGTACGACCGGGATGCGATTCAGATCCGGATTGCCGGCGGTGACAAAGCGCCCCGCTGTGATGCGTGTAGAGGTCTCCTCAAACCTGCCACGATATCCTTCGGACAGTCAATGCCGGTTGAAGAAACTCAGGCAGCTTACGAGCACTCGGCTGCTTGTGACCTTTTTATCGTCATCGGATCTTCCCTTGTGGTCCAACCCGCTGCCCAAATGCCGGTAATCGCGAAACAGAACGGCGCAAGGCTCGTGATCATCAACCGGGACGAGACACCGTGCGATCCAATCGCAGACTATGTTGTGAATGCGCAGGCAAGCCCGACCATGGCAACCGTGATTGAACGGGTCCGAAGCGCGCTCGCGAATATTTCAAGGGTTTAATCGGGCGAACCGGCATTTCATATCAGAATTTCATACTTACAGGACTATGTCGAAACGAAGAAAGAACCCGTCATGAAGGAGGTACGAAATGGCTGAATTGAAATACGAACCTGTTTCCCACGACCATAAGGCATTTCTCAAGAATGCCCAGAAACGTGAAGGATTCAGCAAAGCATACAATGACCTGGAAGAAGAATATACTCTTGTCCGCGAGATGTTGTCAGCGCGTTCAAAGTCCGGTCTGACCCAAGAGGCGGTTGCGGAGTTGATGGGAACCACAAAAAGTGCTGTTTCGCGCCTGGAGTCTGCTGGAAAGCATGCACCATCGCTGACGACTCTAAAAAAATATGCCCGAGCTGTAGGCTGTGATCTGAAAGTAAAATTCATACCAAAATCGGATTCAGCAAAACATGAACCCGGAGGCGTAAAGCGGCGTGCCGGTTAGAATCCGAGTAGCAGACTGGATAATCTTCAGCACTCTCTGCTTCATTTTTTCATGTACCGCGCTCAGTCAGTTCAAATACTACTGTTCGGTTTGGCTGATCGGTCCAGATCATTGAATTCGGGATGAAAGTGGCATTATTAAAGGTTGCTTTTCCCGATGATCGGGGGTATTTGTAACTTCCTGTTATCAATAGAAATAGGATTTCAGGAGATATAAAAGGTTTCAAATGGTTATCAATAAAGTATTTCCTTGACTTCTAAACTCATTAGGGCCACAAGAAAAGCATATTTGAATAAGGCATTGTCAATCGGTTAACTACCAATTTAAACCCTTTTTAGAAGGGTGATGCCATGGAGAGATTCTTCAAACCCCGTGTCTCAGAAGAGAGAGCGGGGTTTTTTATTCCCAATTTTCAGATCATGATGCGTCTTATACGGTAAATATGAAGGGGGAAAATAGAATGAAGGGCAAAGCGATTATCACGCGCCCAGTTTCCAATCTGCACCCAGTCTCTCCTGATTGGCGGCAACGTTCGCGTCGGTCTGGAGGACAACCTTTATCTGGACAAAGGGGTCATGGCAAAGAGCAATGCTGAGCACGTGGCGAAGATCGCTCGGATCGCCAAGGAACTCGGCATTGAACCGGCGACACCCGATGAGGCGAGAAAAATCCTGGGCCTGAAAGGGATAGACAAAGTTAACTTTTAATTAATGGTCTCGAAATTTTGACAGTGTCACTCTTGGGAACAAAAATGAAGGAGGGCAAAATGTAAAATTTAGGAAAGGCTTCGTGTATCTGGTTTGACTGTGGAGCCGATAAGTCCTGACTCGGAAGATTTTCATATCCATGCATAACCTCTGGTTCATGTGAATATTGCACAGAAAAAGTTGCTATAGGGTCTGTTTTTGAAAAACTGTCGTTACAAATGGATCCACTGTAAGATGGAATAGTTACCATTAACCAAAGGAGGTTGACAATGAGAAAAGCAATTAGGAATTGGGCGGAAAAGTGGCAAATTGGCATGGAAAAGGTTATGCCAGACTCCTTCATTTTTGCGGTTCTACTCACCTTCATCGTTTTCATCATGGCCTTGGTCTTTGTTCAGGCATCCCCAGTCCAGATCGTGGAATCCTGGTACAAGGGATTCTGGGCCTACCTCGGTTTTTCCATGCAAATGGTCGTGCTCCTGATCTTTGGCTATTCATTGGCGATCACCCGGGTGGGGGTGAAGGTCATCGATGCTATAACCGGGCTTGCCAAGACCCCTCCTCAGGCTGTGGCTCTTGTAGCTGGGATGGCTGCCGTTCTGGCGCTGATTAACTGGGGGCTGGGACTCGTCGGGGGAATCTTTTTGTGCCTCGGGGCCGCCAGGAGAGTGAAAGGAGTCCACTGGCCATTGCTTGTGGCCAGCGCATTTATCGGGGCCATGGCTGGTACCACCTGGTCCATTTCAATCACCGAGCCCTTGCTCGTCAACACCCTTGGCTGGGGATGGGCGCCTGACATCATCCCCATAATGGAAAAAGATCTGGGGCAAAAATTACTCCCAATGGGTTTCGATAAAACCATTTATGCTCCAGCCAGCATAGTTGCGCTGATCTTAACCCCTATTGTTGCCATGCTCATCTGCTATTTCATGCACCCCACACCGGAGCGGACTCGGTCTATTGATCCTGAAGCTTTGAAAAAGTTGGCGGCTGAATCTCAGTTCACGCTGGAGAAACCCCCAAATATGACACTGGCCGACAAGCTAAACTGGAGCCGGACTATTTGGATATTGACCTGTATCATGATTTTCGCTGGGATTTTCCTCTGGTTCCAGAAGAAGTCCTTTTTACAGTTGGACCTGAATATGTACAACTTCATTTTCATCGGCCTTGCTATGTTACTCCACGAAAATTTGGCGCGTTTTGTGGAATCTGTTAAAATGGCTACCAAGGCAGCATTTGGGATCATCCTGCAGTTTCCCTTCTATGCGGGCATCTTCGGGATCATGGCATACACGGGTCTGCTCAAGGTTGTTGCCGGGTGGTTTGTTGCCATTTCTAACACATTTACCTATCCGCTGGTCACCATGATCAGCTCGGGAATCGTCAACATGTTCATCCCTTCTTCCGGTGGAATCTGGATGGTCCAGGGGCCTGTCATGATCCTGGCTGCAAGTTCATTGGGGGTGGGCTTCCCTCTGACGGTGATGGCTTTCACCGCTGGCGAGGTGCTCACCAACACCATTCAGCCGTTTTGGGCTCTTCCCCTGTTGGGGGCTACGGGAACAGAGATGAGAACAATCATGGGATATTGCTTGATAGCTTGTTTATTTGAGTTTATCCTGGTTGCTCTGATCTACCTCTTTTTGCCGATGTAGATGGAAAATTTTATGAGAGTAATAGAGAAGATTATTTTTCTGATGTAAAAAAGAACTGCCCGCAACGGCAGAACGCAGAGTGCTTGAGATTGGCGCTAAAAGACTTCGCCCTTCTCAAGCACTCAAAAGTTAACATTTATTACAGTAGTTTGATATGTCGTCATTGTACCTTGTTGTATGCAAAGGGGGAAAGTCACTTTTATTTAGCCTCCAAGGGATTGTGGAGAGTAAAGGCAAAGGGTCAACAAAGTAATCGGTTGAGTTTGACGTTTTTTCTTTAAGGGCAGGGTCAGAAATGATCCTGCCCTTTTTATGCACATATTAACCGGTAATCTTCATCTTGCGTGGCTACATTGGACTCAGCAGTAGTAGGTGACAGCGATAACCAGCACGGTTCAAATTTTCTTTGATCTTACCTGAGTAGTTCGGAGTGAAAGCTGCTACACAAGCGCATCAGCCCGAAATCAAGACTACAATAAATTGATAATTGATGACCTCTCGGTAGAATAGGAAGTATCGATCAGACGGAGACCGTATATGTATCCATCAATTCATTTCATCAATCCCTCTTTTTGATCTCCTCCAAAATACCGGACAACGATCATGACAATCCGCCATGGCCTAATCATCTGGCTTAATTATCTTGACACACAACGGCGTTCTCCTTACACTCCGCAAACCGGTCAAGCCGGTTCCCGCGAAAACCAGATTTGGCAAGCAAAAGGAGCTGAGCAGCGATGAACCATGAATATCCAGTGGCTGTCATTACAGGAGCCGGCGCCGGTATCGGCCGGGCGTGCGCGGTCCGTTTCGCTCGGGAAGGCGCCCGCGTCGTCGTTGTGGACCGGACGGACGAAGACGGCCGGGCGACGGTGGATCTCCTGAAGTCCCGTGGCGCGGAGGCCATGTTCGTCCACGCCGATGTCTCCGTCGAGGAGCAATGTCATCATTTCGCAAGGGCGGCGTGTGACACTTACGGCCGTATCGATGTCCTCGTCGCAAACGCGGGCGTGCGGGTATTCGGCACCCTGCTGGAGTCGACCGGCGACGACTGGGACAAAATACTGAGCGTCAACCTCAAAGGGGTGAGTTTTTCCTGCAAGGCGGTGCTCCCCAGGATGATCGAGCAGAAATCCGGGGCGATCGTCCTGATCGGATCGACGACGGCCCTGACCGGACGAACCGACATGCCCCTGTATGACGCCACCAAATTCGGCGTTTTGAGCCTGACCCGAAGTATCGCCGCCACCTATGGAAAAGACGGTATTCGCGTCAATGCCGTCTGCCCCTCGCTGACGTTGACCGACTTCCATTTCCGGAAGGCAGCGGCCAAGGGGGTCTCCCCGCAGGAGCTGAGGGACCGCCAAAAGGGCTATGGCCTGCTCGGCCGACCCGGTGAACCGGAGGAGATCGCGTCCGTCGTCCACTTTATGGCAAGCGCGGACGCCTCGTTCGTCACCGGGCAGTACCTGATCGTCGACGGCGGATATTCGATCGGTTCGAAAACCGGTTAACGAGTGAAGGGCAAAGAGTTGCAACCGGTGCAACGGTCTTCTCCGGGAGGATAAGCCATGGACAAAATCGGCGCAAACCGTCTGCGGGGGGGAGATGTCCTTCTGTATAGCGGAAAGAGCTGGATATCCAGGGCCATCCGGTTCATGGACGGCACGGAGGTCAACCACGCGGCGATCTGTCTCGGCAGGGGCAAGATCGGCGAGGCTCTGGAGACGGGCCTTACAGAGCGGACATTCCGGGCCAGCGCCGAAGACGACCAATACGTCATCGTCAGCCGGTTGAGCGCCCGGCCTGGAACGATGAAGCCGGTGACGAAGAAAGCCTATGACTATCTCAAATCGGGCAACCGGTATGGCTATGAGCAGATCGTGCTTCTCGCCTTCCTCGGGATAACGCGAAAACTGCCCGTCAATCCTTATTTGAAATGGCTGCTCAGGGATGTCCTCGACCAGGCTGCCCACCTCCTGATGATCTCCGGCGACAGGCAGCCCATGATCTGCTCGGAGTTCGTGTACCGCTGCTACGACGAGGCGCTGCCCCTGCCGACGGACCCTTACACACTGAGGATAAGCACATTCCCGATGACCGGCACGGAGATCCGCACCCGCGTCCGGGGCATGGCCGAAGCGCCGCACCGCTGCAGGATGCACCCCGACAGCCTCCTGGCCTGGACCGAGGATGTGATGACACCGCGAAAGAAATCCACTGCGGATCGACCGGTCATCTCTTTCGAAAGGCCGAAGGAGCCAGGGGGAAAGGGGCGGCCGCCCGTCATAGACAGGAAGCTGGCCGCACCGGGCATGGATGCCCTGATCGAAAAATACCTGGAAGAGGCGAAAAGGCCCGTGACCCGCGCCTTCGATACCGGGGCTTCGCTCAGGACCCCTGAGATGCTGGCCGGTATCGGGAGGTTTGCCGAGGCCTATGAAACGGCGACAAAAAAAGGAAAAATGAGGCGTGCGGAACCATGGTCCGCCGGGGCGGTCAGAGGCGAGGCGCCGTCCGCACTCGGCCACCTCCTTTCGGCGGTCGCGGATTTCGTGACCCCCGGCGACCTCCTGAGGTGCGGCGATCTTTTCCATGTGGGGCAGATCGAGACGGGTTCGTATTCAAGCCGGTGATAAGAGAACCGGTGATAAGAGAAAAGGGTGTCGGATGGCGTCGTGAAGAACGAGACGCTACCCGGCGAGGAGCCCGGCCAGTTGAGCCGCGTCGTCGAGATGCTCCAGCGACCAGACGAGGTCGAGGACCTTTCCGGAGCGATCGCCGATGATCGGTGCGGCCAGATCGGTGAACTTCCCGGCCAGCCCCTCATCGGACAGGGGATTCTCGGCCGTCCCGCCGGCATGGGGGATGTATTTCTCGCGCCTGCCGCCGCCGGCCAGGGTGACCACGACGCGGCATTCCGATTTACGATACGCCTCGTCCGGCTGGAAGGTCACCTTGCGGCGCAGGGCGACCACCCTCGGATCGGTGACGCGGGCATCGGTAAACTGGGGCTTGCCGGCCGCGCCGTCCAGCAGGGCGACGGCGGCGCAGTGGTAAGCGCTGAACTTCCCCGCAAGACCCGTCCCGGGCTCGGTCCTACCGGTCGCCTGCAGGACGAACGGGTTGACCCGGGCTTCGATCTTCTCCACATGGTCGCCCTCCACGCCTTCCTGCCTCAGGGCAGCCATCGCATCGATCAGCGCGTGGGTCAATACACCGCTGGCATAGGGCTTGTAGCCGTTCTCGAGGATCATGTAGCGCTCACCCAGGCGGTCTGTCAAACGGGAAACGGCCCGGTCCCCGGCGGCGACGTTGAGGTACCCTTTCGGATCGGTGATCGGCTCCAATGCGCTGTTGAAGCCGAGCTCCGCCAGGAGCGCCGAACGGAGCCCCAGCTCCGCGCCCTTGCCCGCGTGGTAGGCTTTGCACATGGAGCCGTGCATCGCCGTCACGCCTCCGCTGTGCGTAATCGCGATGCCGATGGCGTTGCGGAGCTTCTCCCGGTCGAGTCCGATCAGGACGCCGACTCCGACCGCCGCGCCCACCGGTCCCATCGTTGCCGTCACATGCCAGCCGGCGCTGTAGTGGGCGCGGCCCATGGCGTGCGCCAGACGGGCCGCCGCATCAAAACCCAGGACAAAGGCCCTAAGGATCGCCTTCCCGCCGAGGCGGCGCGCTTCGGCCACGGCCAGCAGTGCGGGGAGGAGGGGCGCCGTCGCATGAAGGTTCGTCTCCGGGGGCATGAATGTATCGTCGAAGTCCAGGATGTGCGCCTGCTGGCCGTTGACCAAGGCGGCAAATTCGGCGGGAAGCCGCTCCGGCCGCCCCCAGACCTGCGCCTCCTCGCGGCCGCCGATGGCGCGGCAATAGTTCATCAGGATCCCGCCGGAGGGATCGTCGACGCCCCCCAGGCCGACGCCGAGACCATCGATGATGGCCCTTCGGGCCTCATGGATCGCTTCGCGGGGGATCTGTTCATACCGGGTCTCGACAAAAAAACCGGCAAGCCGGTCGGTCACCGCATCGGCTTCATTCTTCAAGCTGCTGATTTCGCTGTCGTTCGCGGCAATCATAAAGACGGTCCTTTCCGTAACTGTCTTGATAAGATCCCGAGAGAAAAGCATTGAATATTGCCAGTTGAATTCATCTTCATTGTTAGCGTAAATTCCTTGCTGGTCTATAGGTATCCCTTTGCCAATATCCCCGGGATTTCCTCTGCCGGCAAAGGGCGGCTGAACAGGTAGCCCTGGATTTCGTCGCATCCATGTTCTTGCAGGAAGGACAACTGCTCCTCTGTCTCCACACCTTCGGCAATGGTCTTCAAGTTCAGGCTGTGCGCCATCGCGATCGTCGCCTTGATGATTGCCTGATCTTTGGGGTCGGTCGTCAGGCCCCTGACAAAGGACTGATCTATCTTCAAAAAATCCAGCGGCAGCCGTTTCAAATAGTTCAAAGACGAATATCCCGTGCCGAAATCATCAATCGCAATCCCTATCCCCATCGCTTTTAGTTCGGTCAGGGTCCGAATAGCCTTCTCCGGGTTCCGCATAATGGCGCTTTCCGTTATTTCCAACTCCAGGCATTGGGGAGGAATCATGGCATCCCGTAAGGCCTCCTTGACTATTTCTATCAGGTTCTGTTGATCAAACTGGCGACTCGACACGTTCAGGGAAATGTTCATCTGCTTGTTACCGGCTTCCTGCCATGCTTTTATTTGCCTACAGACGGTGCGTATTACAAATTCTCCGATGGGTATGATGAGGCCGCTTGTTTCGGCCAGGGGAATAAACTGCATGGGCGGAATCAAGCCCTTATCGGGATGTTTCCAGCGTATCAGCGCTTCCACCCCCTTGACCATTCTCGTTACCGCATCCACCTTCGGCTGGTAGTAGAGCACCAGTTCGTCCCGCTCCAGGGCCTTGTGCAGGTCGCTTTCCAGCGACAGGAGTTCCAGAACAAAGGAATTCATTGATCCCGAGTAAAATTGATAGTTGTTTTTCCCTTCACTCTTTGTGTATCTCATGGCCTTTTCGGCGTTTTTCAGGAGGTCGTCAACATCCGCGCCATCATCAGGATACAAGGCAATGCCGATACTGGCGGTCATAAATACATCGCGACCGCTCAGATCATAGGGTGCGGATATTTCCTTGAGTAAACGACGGGACGCTATTGCGGCGTCCTGTGCCTGATTGAGATCATGCACCAATACGATAAACTCGTCTCCACCCACCCGAGATACCACATCCACTGTTTCACCTTCATCCGATCTGGCAACGTAGTCGCTTTTTCGCAAAGAGTTGGTAAACCTGTCGGCAACGGCCTTCAGTAGGAGATCTCCGATGGTATATCCGAGTGTATCGTTAATCCGCTGAAAATTATCCAATCCGATGTAAATAATGGCAAATATCTCTTTATGGCGATGGGCATGTTCAATCGATCTTTTTATAAGCTCTTTCTGAAATGTGCGGTTTGGCAACCCGGTCAGGCTGTCATAATAATGCAGATGGTGAATCTTTTCTGCCGCCTTCTTGTTCTCCGTGAGGTCCTGAATGATAACCAGACTGTTAAGCACGTTACCTTCTTTCCCATGGATGGCAGAGGCGGTAATATTAGCCCACAAGATAGCGCCATCCTTTCTGACATACCGCTGTTCCAAGCGAAACATGGGGATGCTGCCTGCGAATAATTGTCCTGAAAATTCTCTGTTCTTCTCTCTGTCTTCTTTGTAAGTGATATCTGCAATGCTTCGACCGACAAGTTCCTGTTCGGTATACCCCAACAATTCACAGAACGCTTTATTCATCATGACAATTGTATGGTCCTGATTTGTTAAAATCATCCCGAAAGGACCTTCATCAAAAATGCGCCTGGACCGCTCTTCGCTCTCCCGCAATGCCTCTTCTGACCGCTTTCGCTCGATGATACCGGCCATTACATCCGTTATCGCTTTGAGAAAATCATCTTCCCGTTTATCTCTGCGATGTCCAGCTCTCAAATACAGATTCAGCACGCCGAGCACCCTGTCATGGGTCTTGATGGGAACACAGTAGTGGCCATGCGGAGAAATACCTTCGTACAGATTGTCGTGGCGCTCATCAACGCCGCCGGCAAACTCGACTTCTCCTGTCAGCGCGGCTCGACCACAGAGACAATGGCCAAAAGGAACTTCTGCACATATGGTCACCAAGGATGGGTCGAGACCCTTTTGGACCACCATGACGAGCACATCGGATCTCTCTTTGACCAGAAAGATACATCCCTTTGCTTCCACTTTGAGCCAGGATAGGGAAATGATAATCTCAAACATCTTAGCCAATTGTTCTTCAAGACTGACATTCAATAGGGAGATGCTCAATAAAGTATTGACAGCAGTCTCGTGGTTCACTTTCTCGCGGTAGTTCCTGTAAGCCAGGAAAAAGGCGATGCCCAGGATGAACAACACGAGACCGAGGAGCAAGAGAGTCACCTTGAGACCTTCCCGTTTGAAAGCCGTCACTTCATCCAACGGCGCATTCACCACGACGATCCACGAGGCGTTCTCAAAGGACATCGAAGCAAAGGCCGCAATCTTTCTTGGGCCTTCTTTCAGTTGATATTCTGTGACGCCCTCTGCTTTCTTCAGCATCGTCTCGACATGGTCGAAGGAAGCATGACATTGATTGCAAGTCTCATCCTTTTCCCGGATGTTTTTCATAAACATCTCCGGGTGCTGGGATTGCAGCAAAACCGTTCCATCCTGATCCATGATCCATAACTTGTGCAATTTCATCACCGGAGTGAACAAGATTGACCGCTCGGCCAGCATTCCCTCCAGATCGACCTTGAACATCAGGGCGCCGGAGAATGTCCCGCCGGGCTTTCGCCGACCGCCGGTGGCGGGTTCCCGATACAAAGGGGTGACAAGGGAAATCCCGATATGGGCAGAAGCATGGCTTCCTGCAGTCGCGGGTATATGCTGACCATCTGCCTTCTCATATCCAATCCAGACCAACCCTTTGTTTACCGGGTCCCTTGCCCGGGAGAAGAAATCTGATTTGGCATGATTTTCCCCCTTAACACCCGTGGTTGTGGAATAGGTGGCCGTTCCTTTCTCGTCAAGAAGAGATATATCCCTAATATTAATCATCTTTAAGTGTTCAAAGTCCGACTGGATATCGGCTGTGATCCTTTTCCTGTCAGGGTCCTGCCGGGTGGCAGAAGAAAGCCTACTGAGGTCATGGGAACGGGAACGGAGGTACGATTCGATTTGTATGGCGGTCTGCCGGGCAATCTGGAGTTGATTCTCGTTAAATTGGGAGATGACTTTTTCCTTGTTTGTCTGGTGGATGTAAAAAGTGAGGAAGAAGACGGCCAGCAAAGCTCCTGCCGTTAGTATAATAATGGCCAGATTTTTTCTCACAACTGTTCTCCTGTGTAACAGCTCTTGTCGATTCTTATATCACCATTACTACTTGAAATCTAATGTAAAAAAGAATAAATGTTTGGATAAGACTTTTAGGAAGTTATACGTAAGAACCGGATGAACACCTTTTCTTCTTCCGGACGATTCCTTCTTCCGCCATCGCCATCACCAATTTTTAAACCGTCAAGGGTCCGCCCGCAGGCTGCCGAGCAAGCCGCCCTTGAGCAGCAGCTCCCGTTCCCGGGGGGTGAGATCTAAAACGGTCTCGAACGTGTTTCCTCTCGACCGGTTCTCAACCACGACCCGATCCTTTTGAACCTGCTCGAACACCCGGTCGATAATCAAAAGATCGCCCTTCTGAATGGACCCGTAATCTGCCGCGTTTTGAAACACCAGCGGAACGACGCCGTTGTTGATCATGTTTCGCCGGTATATCCGGGCGAACGACCTGGCGATCA
>CAZINF010000050.1:0-20698 GCA_964540555.1 uncultured Syntrophus sp.
GCCTGGTCACCGCGTGGAGGCGCTCTTTGACGTCGAGGATCTCGATGATCTTCTGTTTCTCCTCGGTCGTGGCATTGATCACGGAGGCGATGAGATCGGCAAGGACGCCGGGATCGGTGATCGTTTTGGCCATCGCCCCAAACTCCTGAGGGAGAAAAGGGGAGAGTTTGACGATCCGCTCGAAGAGGCTGTTGAGGTTCGCCATCAGCGCCTCGACCTCGATATCCTTTACTTCCTGTTCCTCCAGGTGTTCCACGCGGGCCAGGAGGTAGGATTTCCCCTCGACGAATTCGATGATCCGGAAACGGCTGATCCCCTGGAGGAGGAGCTGGGCTTTGTTGTCGGCGGTCTTCGCCATCCGGAGGATCACGACGCTCGTGCCGATGCTGTAGTAATCCTCTATCTGACGCGAACAGTCGCAGGAGGGAGTCTGTTTCAGCATGACCAGGCCGATCAGGCGGTCGCCGGCCATCGCCTCGTCGATAAGGGTTATGGACGGCGCGCCGGAAATCTCCAGCGGGAAGAGCATCTTGGGAAAGACGAAGGCGCCTGCAAGTGGCAGCACCGGAAGAATTTCCGGCATTTGAGCAATTTTTAATTCTTCAGGCGGTTTTTCTGACATGGGAACCTCCACAAATATTGGCGGCGGGGTTAGATGTGTTGGATGCTGATGTTATGAATCCGCTCGGGAGGGCGCTTGGCGAGACGGATTTCCAGGAGGCCGTTCCGGTAAACCGCCGCCGCCGTTTCCGTATCGATCAGGGCCGGGAGGGACAAGGTGCGCTCGAAATAACCACAGGGGATTTCGGCCAGACGGTAGCGGGCATCTTCCTCCCGTGCACCCCCTTCCCGTGTGCCGGAAATCTTCACGGCGCCGGGAGAGATCTCCAGGAGAATCTCCTCCTGCCGGACGCCGGCGATTTCGGCCTGGATGATCACCTCTTCATCGGTTTCATAAATGTCGATCTGGGGGCGCCACCTGTGTCGAGAGAGAGTAAAGCGCGGATTGGCCACGCGGAGCATCTCTTCGATGGTTCTGCGGAATTCGGAATCGGCGCTGTCCGAATTGTCCACGAATCTGATCTTGATGTAATCCATGGCTTACTCCTGTTATCGAAACCACCGGTTCTATCAAATCCCTTTTCGGGGATGGCCGGTCAGGCCACCGTTCAAGCCTTGCGACGGCGATCATACATGGCGCCGCCCGAAGCGTCAAGAGGGAGGATATCGCCGCATATGAGGCTTCTTCACCGATCATCAGCGATTTCGACACATTAACTTCTGACGATCTCGTGAAAAGTCGCAAAAGCTTTGAATTTGGGACGGCTTCGTAAAAAGGCCGCAGGCAAGGCGCGCGAAACCCGAGGAGCGAGGCGTACTTTGCCATACGCCGCAACGACGAGGGATGAAGCGCAACGCAGCATCCGGACTTTTTTACAAAGCCGTCAAGTTCTGCGCTCGATGAGCCGCAGATATGCGGCAAACAGAGAGGCGTTCGCCGCCTTCATCTCCCGGCGCACCTCTGCGAAATCAATTCCCTTGATCAATCTCAAAGAGGGTTCATTATCGCACAGGACGATGCCTTTCAGAAAAAGCCGAGCGGATTGTGCGGCCGATGGGGCATGGGCGCAAGCTCTTTTCAGGTCGAGATAGCCGTCGACAAAGGCCACGAATTCATCCTTGAGGCGGATCTTCTTCGGCCCGAACAACCCTCGAACGTAGGCCTGGCTTGGGAGCCATTGCCGCGACAACACCTCCCCGTATTCCTCTTCTTCCGCCAGTTCCGCAAGCAATTCCCTGAGGGCGCCGTCCCGGAGATGGTCCCAGTCGACCGTTTCGGGGTCAATGAGACAGGCCGCCAGATAAACTTGCCTCGCTACATCCGTCTCTCCCCGGAGAAAATAGGCGTCGCCGAGATATCCGTAAACAGCGGCGTTGTCCGGCGTCGCAATGAGGCAGGTTTGCAGAGAGCGGATGGCCCTGTCATACTGACCGGTGTGGAGATAGGCGTAACCGATGGGAATACGAGGAGAAAGATAGGCGGAATCGGATAGGGGGGCCGCCTCGACGGCCCTGACGAGGAGGCGGAAGTAGGAAAGCCTGACTCGGGAGATGATGTCCTTAGATCCCGGTTGCATGGCCTCCGGAGAGCTCTCGAATGCCCTCCACAGGGCGAACAGCCGGCCCGGTCTGTCGGGGCCGGTTTCCGGGCAGGTGGACAAGCCCTGACTGAGAAAAGCGGCGATTGCCATCATTTTGTCTATATCGCCGTTGCCTCGGTACAGGTCCCGGTGGCGCTGAAACGCTGCTAAAGCGGAATCGAAGTCGAGCGCCGCCAGCGACCTTACGGCGTCGTTCAACAATATGTATTCATCCTGAAAAAGAAGGAGCTGCTCAGACATATCTCTTTGATTTCCTTCATCCGTCTAAAATCATTCATCAGACAGCGGCCGCTTGATAGATAACCGGCCGTTACTTTGGCGGAGGAGTAGGCATGCTTTCAGAACGAGGAGCATGCAGCCAAAGCTCCCCGGTTTCTTTAGTTACATTGATCCGCCACAGAAATCCCCAGTCCCAATAGCCGATTGTTCACAGGAAAACAATCCGATTTTTGAAATCCACCCGAGTTGCCAAGCCCGTACGGATATCCTCTTCAATCCACGCCCCCGCGCAAGGGGGCGACGATATACCATGTCTTAGATGTGTTAGATTTGGCCGTTTCAATCCACGCCCCCGCGCAAGGGGGCGACGATATACCATGTCTTAGATGTGTTAGATTTGGCCGTTTCAATCCACGCCCCCGCGCAAGGGGGCGACATCAACACCCGACACAGAAACCGCTTTATTTAATGTTTCAATCCACGCCCCCGCGCAAGGGGGCGACAAACGCCGTGAAGAAACGCCCATTATGACACTGGTTTCAATCCACGCCCCCGCGCAAGGGGGCGACGTAGCCAGTCCCGTTTCCGCTGTGAAGAGCTCCTGTTTCAATCCACGCCCCCGCGCAAGGGGGCGACCTATACCAGTCAGTGGATGGGGAATCTCTATTTGTTTCAATCCACGCCCCCGCGCAAGGGGGCGACTTCGCGCACCACGACCGCTGGCCGGTCCCGAAAGGTTTCAATCCACGCCCCCGCGCAAGGGGGCGACCCAGACAGCCGAAGCGTGTTGCCGACGGCCCCCTTGTTTCAATCCACGCCCCCGCGCAAGGGGGCGACCTTTCTGCAATAAGGGCAGATCTTAGCCCCTTTAGGTTTCAATCCACGCCCCCGCGCAAGGGGGCGACGACAAATATCTCGTTCAGCCTCAGGGAGGTCATATGTTTCAATCCACGCCCCCGCGCAAGGGGGCGACAGTGGGATTGGTGGCCATTGTCTGGAAAGGCATGTTTCAATCCACGCCCCCGCGCAAGGGGGCGACCGCCGAACATGGAGAGCGTCCCGTCGTCGATATGTTTCAATCCACGCCCCCGCGCAAGGGGGCGACCAAAGCGGAAACGGACATAAACGGACATAAACGGTTTCAATCCACGCCCCCGCGCAAGGGGGCGACTCAAAAAATTCCGAGAACAAGCCGAAGTATCCGTTTCAATCCACGCCCCCGCGCAAGGGGGCGACACAATGACCGTCACGACCGACTATCTTGTCGAGAGTTTCAATCCACGCCCCCGCGCGAGGGGGCGACCACAAGCACTCGTCAACGGGGGAGGTGATTCTATGTTTCAATCCACGCCCCCGCGCAAGGGGGCGACACAAGCACTCCTCAACAGGTGAGGTGATTCTATGTTTCAATCCACGCCCCCGCGCAAGGGGGCGACCCGGCGTCACTACGGGTCCCTCACGCCTGAACAGTTTCAATCCACGCCCCCGCGCAAGGGGGCGACCACAGAAGATTGAAATCCGCAGGATGATGGTAGCGTTTCAATCCACGCCCCCGCGCAAGGGGGCGACTTGAGACTCCGGCCACAGAGGTGGCAAGGATCTGTTTCAATCCACGCCCCCGCGCAAGGGGGCGACACAAAAGCCAGGTAAAGATGAAAGACGGCACGATGTTTCAATCCACGCCCCCGCGCAAGGGGGCGACTCCTCCCTCCCGCCGGCAACCTCCATGGGAATCGGTTTCAATCCACGCCCCCGCGCAAGGGGGCGACTTGTGCATTGTATGGCATGATATCCTCCTAAGCTGTTTCAATCCACGCCCCCGCGCAAGGGGGCGACCCTCCTCTAATCAAAAGTAAAAAGGTCACATACCGTTTCAATCCACGCCCCCGCGCAAGGGGGCGACCTCTCAAAGATCAACTTACCTTTACCTTCTTTGGTTTCAATTCACGCCCCCGCGCAAGGGGGCGACATAAAGTGCGGTAAAGATGGTATATCGGGATCATGTTTCAATCCACGCCCCCGCGCAAGGGGGCGACTTCCATTTTGCCGTTCATGTATCGGTATATTCCTGTTTCAATCCACGCCCCCGCGCAAGGGGGCGACCCGTTCCCGATAAAATACCCTCTCGGAGTGCATGTTTCAATCCACGCCCCCGCGCAAGGGGGCGACCTCCGATACGATACGAAAAGCACGCCGGGATCATGTTTCAATCCACGCCCCCGCGCAAGGGGGCGACTCATGGAGAAAGGGTAATGGGTAAGTTTTGCTCTGTTTCAATCCACGCCCCCGCGCAAGGGGGCGACGCAAGGATACCGGAGGCGAGAAGACAGTAAGCAAGTTTCAATCCACGCCCCCGCGCAAGGGGGCGACCAAGAGGCCGAGGCGGGACTTGCCGTTTTTAAGGTTTCAATCCACGCCCCCGCGCAAGGGGGCGACGGGACGAAAAGCGGATTGCGTTTATCCCTTACGAGTTTCAATCCACGCCCCCGCGCAAGGGGGCGACAAATAAGAACAGTTTAGGGCACCGCCATTCTGAAGTTTCAATCCACGCCCCCGCGCAAGGGGGCGACTTGAATCCCATCGTTGTGCCTGCACTAACAAGGAGTTTCAATCCACGCCCCCGCGCAAGGGGGCGACAAGGGCAACGTGATGGATCAGTTACAGCCACCGAGTTTCAATCCACGCCCCCGCGCAAGGGGGCGACTTGAGCATTATGGGAACACCTTCTCTTCCATAAGTTTCAATCCACGCCCCCGCGCAAGGGGGCGACCCGTCAGTGCGATCGTCACGAGGTGGGGGGTAGTGTTTCAATCCACGCCCCCGCGCAAGGGGGCGACGAAGTTCCCGGCATATACCCGGACGTTCGGACTCGTTTCAATCCACGCCCCCGCGCAAGGGGGCGACCGCCCCCTCACCCTCGACGCCAATGATTTGATTGATGTTTCAATCCACGCCCCCGCGCAAGGGGGCGACTCCATACCATCCCCCAGGGATGCCAAACAAAAACGTTTCAATCCACGCCCCCGCGCAAGGGGGCGACGATAGTCGGCGGGTGAAGAGATTAAGCGGTTATGTTTCAATCCACGCCCCCGCGCAAGGGGGCGACACCCTGACTTTTTGGCACGTATGGCTGCATAATTGTTTCAATCCACGCCCCCGCGCAAGGGGGCGACTGAGCAGAACGTGCAACAACGCCTCGCCGAAGAAGTTTCAATCCACGCCCCCGCGCAAGGGGGCGACTTACAGCAAATAACATGATACTTTATCAAATCATTTTCTCCATATTCCGCGTATATTCCTTTTCAAAGTCTACCCGATATGTAATTGTCAAAGAGCTGTGTAGGAAACCATGTTGAATCAATCTGTTATCGCCAGTGCGAACACCCCCGGAAAAACATGTCCGCATAGGGTTCGCGGCGCTTGTTTCAGATGATCAACGGTCCTTCCTGATCCACAGATTTTTTCGCCCCGATATGCTCGACGCGCCGCTTCCAGTTCGATCCAAGGAAATAAAACCGGAGACTGTCTTTCTTGTGGTTGATTTCGTCGATCAGCTTCTGCCTCAAGACTACCCATTGCGCCGGATCGACGATGCATTCAAAAACGGAATACTGCACCCGCTGGCCATAGTTCTGGCAGGCCTTCGCTACTCGGTGCAACCGGCGCGGACCGCCTGGGTCAGTGGTTGCCACATCATAACTGACAAGGACAAGCATAACGAATCCTTCACTTCCAGATGAACGGCGGGTACCCGTCGAGATCGCCCCGGAGGTACCGAGCCATCAACAGGGCCTGCATGTGGAACAGCAGGCCGATCGTGACCTTCTCATCCAAGAACGGATGCAGGATCTCTTCCTGTTTTCTCTCCTGGTACGCGACCAGGAGAGTCTTGCGCGTCTCGTCCGTCATCAGGACCGCCCCCGAGTCTGACTTCTGGAAACCCTTCCCCTGGACTTGCTGTCGATTGATCAGGGAGAGGGCCAGGCGGTCCGCCAGGAAGGGCCGGAACTCCTCCATCAGATCGAGGGCGAGGCTGGGCCTGCCGGGCCGGTCCCGGTGGAGGAAGCCCACCGCAGGGTCGAGTCCCACCGTTTCCAGGGCCGATCGGATGTCGTGAACGAGGAGCGTGTATATGAAGGAGAGCAATGCATTGACGTTATCCAGGGGCGGCCGGCGATTCCGCTCCTGGAATGAGAAATCTTCCTTCTGGGCCACGATCAGATGGTCGAAAACACTGAAATAGATATGGGCGGCGTCCCCCTCGCAGCCGCGGAGAGCGTCAAGCGACTGGTCCTGATTGAGCAGATTGAGATAGTTGCTCAGGCGCTTTACGGCGAAAGAAACCTCAGCCGCGGCCATCTTATCCGCATGGTCCCGAAGCGCCCTCTGGAGGACCGTCCGGCTGTTGGCGATCTTTCCGGTGAGGACTGCACGAGCGACGTCTGTGGAGGTCTTGGGGTCATCAGCCTGTCGGTATTGCTCCCGGCGAAGGAGAACATTCCCGGAGACCGGCCCCTGGATGCGCGCCAGGAAACGGCCGTGCTCCGTAAGGAAGCTGACGCCGACGCCGTTCTCCGCGCAAAAACCCATCAAGAAGGGGCTGCACGAGACGTTCCCGAAGCAGACGATGCCGCCGATCGTGTGGACAGGGAGCCGGAGGCGAACGTCCTTCTCCACTTTGACGACGATCGTCTCCCCCTCCTTGGCGAGGTAGGCGCCCTGCGTCGTGACGAACAGGGTATTGAGATGTTTCTTCATGGCGCACCCGGATTTCGCATCAGATCATTTTTTGCCTGTTACCTGATTTATTACCCATATCAACCGTTATTACGTAATTCTTCATCAGAATCTGGCGCCGGCTGTGATTCGTTTTTATCGGCCTCGCGCCGAACCCTGTTGGATTCATTCTTGGCTGCCTTCTTCCGGCCCCAGTATGCCCCCCGTCCTTTCTTCGGCCCAGCATGTTCGGTTTTCTGCGCCTCGTTTGCCATGTGAACGCCTCCCGGGTTCTCCTAACGTTTGATTCGTTTCCGGCTCTCCGGTTCGTCCAGATAATTTTCCGGCGAGACAGCCCGCTTGCCGGTTTTCTTTTCCAGGTCTTTCCGGGCCGTTCCGGCGACCTCCCCGCCTTTGCGCGCGGCAGTCTTGCTTTCATCGAAGCCCTGCGCGTCGTCAACCCGTGTGATTTCCGTGGTCGCCGCCTCTCCGAGCATCGAGAAGATCAGTTCCAGGTCGTTCATGTGGTCCCGCAGGTTTTCTCGTTTGAGACCCTTCAAGTGCTTGTGCTCGCCGAGTGTGACGCCGAAAGCCGCCTTGGCGATCTCCGCCGTGAGAATCGCATATTCCTGCTTCTTCTTGACGTTCAGGTTTTTCCATTCATCCGTCAGCTCTTCCCGGATGGCGATGCCGCGCATCCGCTTTTCGATCCAGTCGTCCGAATAGCCCTTTGCCTTGTAAAGCGCCCGAGTCCGTTTCGACCCCAGCTCCGGATCTTCGATCTCCTGAACCCGTTCATAGCCGACCTTCGCCAACCAACGCTTGAAGGGTTCGGCCTTGAGGGAGGGAATGGACTGGATGATGCGGAAGACGCTTTCGGTATTCGCGCAGTTTGCCTCCCTCATCTTTCCATCAGGCGCAACAATTTTAAGGGGGGTACAAATTGTACCCCAGTTGAAATTCAGCTCCGGATCGCGCTGTCGCATTTTTTTTATATATTGTCTTGGATCAGCACTATCCGTGAGCACTTCCACCACATCGGAAATCGAAAACCACCACTCATTCTTGTGAATAATCTTTCTGATTCCCTTTCCTCTGAAAACGGCGATATTCTTTTCCATCCTGTCATCCTTCATTCCTACCCGGAACTCTCGGAAGACGCGATAAAATTTCACGACTTCCCGGTGCTATGGCTCCCCCAGTATCCGTGTCAGGTAATTCTTCACCGACCGCCGCTTCTGGATCGTCTTCGGCAGGCATTCGGCCATCAGTGAACAGCTCTCGCACCTTTTCTCATAGACCGGCGGAGGAGTCCGGCCGGCAGCGATCAGGGCGTACGCCCGGCTGGCCGTCTCCTCGGTTTCCCGGCGCAGGGCCTCGTCGAAGGCAACATCGAGGCGATGCCGGGTCTGGCCGTAGAAGAGCGCCCCCTTCGGGATTGCGATGGAAAGCATCTCCTCCAGGCAGATCGCCTGGGCGCAGAGCTGGACCTTGTCGCAGTTGTCCGCCTTGGGCTTCCCTCGCTTGTACTCCACGGGAAACGGCAGCCAGGAACCGTCAGGTCGGCGATGGAACTCCACAACGTCGGCCTTCCCGATCAGCCCCAGGCGCAGCGACCGGAGCGACACCCCGTAATCGATCCGGATGTCGCCCCGAGATTCGCGGCTCTCGTCGTGGACGCGCTCGTGTATGATCCGGCCTTCGGCGGTGCGCCCGCTTTCCGTCCACGTCTGCTCGATATGGATGAGCGCGCATTGGCGCTCACAGAACACCATGTGCTGCAGGGCGGAAAGTTGAATTAGATCTTCCGGGCTGTACATATCGTCACTCGTTACCTAATTTATTACCTATATTGATTGTTATTACCTAATTCCCTGTTGTCATGTTTATTATCACGTTTATTGGATATTATCGCGTTTCCGCCATTTTGCCCCTCGTCCGGTTCCCAGAACTTCCAGCTTCCCTTCCTTGCGAAGCGCCTCAAGTACGACTCGAATCATGGGACGGCTAACCCCGGAGCAGGCACGGACAAGTTCTCCCACGGCAAACGTTTCGGGAAGTTGATTGATGGCATCTCTCACCCAGGCTGTCTTTGCTCCCCGACTTGAGCGGATAATGCCCACACGGTCTTCAAATTCTTTATAAGCAGCAATCAAAATACCAAGGCTAAACTCCCACCAGGGAAGAATTGCGTGCCCCCCTTCATGCCATCTTTCTGAAGCCCGATTCAGGACGTCGTAATAGCTCTCCTTGCTATCCTCGATCAGTCGCTCAAGGCTGATGTACTGACTCACGTCGTAACCGCTCTGATGGAGCAGCAACACAGTAAGCAGTCTGGATACCCGTCCGTTGCCGTCGGTAAAAGGATGGATGCAGAGAAAATCGAGCACGAAGGCGTGTATCAGTAAAAGATGGTCCATCCGGCCTTCTTCCCGCAAGGTGTTAAATCTGCCGCATAGCTCATTGATGCAATACGGCGTCTCGCGTGCCGAGACCGGGACAAATCGCGTGATCCAGCGACCATTGGGAAGTCTTTCTTCAATGGTATTATCTCGATTCTTCCATTTCCCGGCGGGAAGATCGGCGTGACTCAGCATATCGCGATGAATCTTCAGAATCGTTTCCGGTGTGATGGCAAAACTTTTATGGGTAGTGTGAATCCGTGATAGGACGTTCTTATACCCGATAACCTCAGCCTCCGAACGATTTTTAGGCGTCGCCTCTTTCTCCAGGAGGGGTTTTAATCGCTTTTTTTCTACAATGACGCCTTCGATCCGGTTTGACGATTCGGCGCTCTGGATAATGGCGACTTGCCTCAAGGTGTTCAATACCTGGGGTGTCTGCCTTGTGTAGAGCTCCTGCTTACCGCGATATTCGCCTAACAGGCGCAGGGTCCCGGCAAATTCCAGAGGAACTGCCTGACGCTCAAGAAAACTGCGTTCCAATGATTTCATGCTGCCAAACCTCCAAGTTTTGCGGTACTCAACGACGCAGTTTCCAAGAAGATATTCTTGTAGAATAGCTGCATATGCCCGACCTTCATGGCTCTTCCAACATCCGCATCAGGTAGTTCTTCACCGACCGCCGCTTCTGGAGCGTCTTCGGCAGGCATTCGGTCAATAGTGAACAGCTCTCGCACCGCTTCTCGTAGACCGGCGGGGGCGTCCGGCCGGAGGCGATGAGGGCATGCGCCCGGCTGGCCGTCTCCTCAGTCTCTCGTCGCAGGGCCTCGTCGAAAACGACGTCGAGGCGGTGCCGGGTCTGGCCATAGAAGAGCGCCCCCTCCGGGATCGCCACCGAAAGCATCTCCTCCAGGCATATCGCTTGGGCGCAGAGCTGGACCAAATCGCAGTCGTCCGCCTTTGGCTTGCCCCGCTTGTACTCCACGGGGAAGGGAAGCCAGGCGCCGTCCGGCTGCCGGTGGAATTCGATCACATCGGCTATGCCCACAATTCCCAAATGCAGGGAGCGGATGGAGACGCCTCGGCTTATGCGTACATCGCCTCTCGTCTCCTGTCCAAGCTCATGGACCTTTTCGTGAAAAATTCGCCCTTCTGCAGTGAAGCGGTTTTCGTCCCAGACTTGTTCGATAAACATCAGAGCGCACTGCCGGGGACAAAAAACCATGTGCTGCAATGATGAAAGCGGCAACAGCTCGTCTTCGTTATACATATTCTTTATCTATACTACTTGGATACCCGGCATCGTATCCTGATTGAAATCCCAGATAATGTGAGGCTTCCCGCCTTCTCCCATCACGGCGAAACCTGCCTTGACTCCTTTCGGGACCTGGCTTCTACGGAAAATGATGTCATAATCACGGAAGTTTCTTGCCGCTTCAACGCCTTCTTTCTTTTTTATGCCCACAAGATCGAATAATTTGTGGGCCGGGGCGCATCCGAGCTTTGCCTGCTGAAGTCGCTGCTGGTCATTCGTATCGGTACCGACGTGCTGAAAGACAAAGATCGGTTCCCGAACAGACATTATCCCCTTGCTCGCTGAACGGTCATGGTCGTACATTTTGAGGAGGGCTTCCCAGAGAAGGGCAAGATCGTCTTCGGAGAATTTCGTATCCACGGCAAGATGGGCGCTGATGAATCCTTTGGCGACGTAGAGGCCATAGGGAATGAGGGCTTTGCGACCCATCGTTCGGAGCTGGTCTTCAGGTTGTTCCTTCTCCCATTTCAGATAGTCCTCGCTTGATTTTGCCCCCTTGACATCCTCGGCGACAGCCATGCGCGTGATGGAAATATCGAGAGGCAGAACTGGATCAATGGAACGGGAAAAAGCGATCTGTACCGGTCCCCGCACCTGTCCTGCATTGGGTCCGGTACTCATGACGGCGCCAAATGTACGGACGTCATAGAACTTTTCACACATCCACTCCTTGGCTAACGCTACTTTTCCCTTGCCTGCCTTTTTGTCCGGCATATAGCCCCCCGGCGTCGCCTCATGGGAGCAGACGATAGGCCGATTCAGGTTCGTGGCATGTTCGATGAAGATGGCGTTGGGCGATTGATTGCCGCCAGCCATCTGAACGTAGTTGCGTACCCGCCGCTTTAGGGCGACATCCGAGACAAGGCCATGCATATCCTGGGGGTCGATGCGCGGGGTGTTTCCAGCGTCGGGATCACCGTTGGGGTTTCCGTTTTCGCAATCGAAAAGCACCATGAACTCATAACGATTTTTGATAATGTCACTCATTTTCCCCCTCCTTATTCTGTTTGGTTGCCGTGTCGGATGTTTTATTCCGCATGTTCGCCATCTGCTGGTAATAACCAAGGGCGAACAGACTTTGCTCCTCCAGGGTGAGCGTCTTGGGGATCGTGTCTTTGATTCTTCCCCAAATGGGTGCGATCATCTTTTTCTCGTACCAGTAAGAAAGGCCGTCGGTCAGCTTATTGAGATGGGCCTGACTGTTTCTGGTCAACCGTCCAAGCACCAGTGCAGGGGTGCTGCTGGCAGCGGAAAAATACCTCTGCACTACACCAGCCCCTACATTTCCTAATGCCGCCCGCTGCAAAGCCGCCAAGACCGCCATCAAGCGACCGCAATGATAGGCCGCGTGCGGGTGTTCCTCGTTCAGATAAGATTTCAAGTCGTCAGTCATCGTTTCGCCCCCTTTTTTTCGTTCTTTGCGTATGTGATACGCCTTCATCAATCCCATGCGGACATGCAAGAGTGAAGTTGTGATACTGATTGTTAATCCATTTTTACTCTTCAGTGCTTCTTCCAACTGAGATGTTGAATGATAATTGTTATTTAGCATTAAAATCCGTGATAAGACGCTGAAAGGTATCAGGTCTCCCCTTAGAGCCGCCTTCCACAAGTGTATCCTTTCACTACCAACTGCTTTGATCCAGTTTTTAAAGTCTTGATTGGGTTTTCTTGATTCCAAAACAGATGTAATGACTCTTTCAATGTTCGGATTAGATACAGTTCTAGAACCAGAATAATTTATTACCGATAGATCATCGAACCATGTCAGAATGTTTGTTACCAGTTCCTCGAACTTCCCCTCCATCCAATCCCGGACCATGACCCGGCCGCTGGCCCCGGAAAGGGTCAAGGCGTAATAGAAATTATCCGCCAGGTCTGGCCGTTTTCCTGTTCTTATCGCTGTCAATAATTCCGTTGCCCGTTGCTGGGCGTTTCGTTCCTGCTGTTCTTCGCTTTCCACGAGCCAGGCAAGAGGATCGTCCTCTTTCGGTAGATCCTTCTTTTTGAACCAATGAATCACCTTGGCCCCCGCCAGACGCTGGCTGTGTTTCTTGATCAGTTCATCCAAGGCGGCGCGATAGCTGTTGGCGGCGCTTTCGGACACGGCGGCGTTGTATGCCTGTTCAAAGCCATAGGAGCAGAAGGATTCCTGCTTGAAACTGCACAGCGAGTCTTTCGCTGTCATGCCGCCCACATCCGACAATCCCGAGATCTTTGGCGATACCCGGACCGGTTCAATGAGGTCTCCCGTAATGAAACATCTGAAGGTATTTCTTGAGCCGGATTTGCTTTTACCTTTCGCCGTATCTTTAGCCGGGACGAACTGACCGCGCAACTCTTGCCACCACCCATGCCAACTGTCTGATTCAACGGGGAAATGGCTCCCTAACCGCAATGTGATTTTGTCTGTAGGTTTTGCCCTGAGGACTGTCAGCTTTGTCCTTACCCTGGCAAGAACATCGGGATTCTCCATCTTTTCGGCAACGATCCGGAGTTCGGGCATGACTCGTCCTGCTTCCTTCAGCAATCTAAAAAAATAGCCGTGCTTTTCCTGTAGCTTTCTTTCTTCGGGATTCTTGCTGTGCAGGGTGACAACCTCCGCCGATTCGACAAGAAAATGGCTTTTAATCACCCCCTGGGCCTTCATCTCCGAAAAACTGAAATCAGGACATTTTAGAAATTCCTGTCCCCTGTTATTTCTTAGACTGACGTCGCCTAACAATTCGATAACATCGAGGAAGTCTCCATTTTCATCACAGCATATCGCCCAGCGAACATCCTTCGGTCTATAGCCCGACTCCAGAGGCACCCCAGTATCGTTATATTTTATGAGGGCTTCGAACATGTATCCTCCCTTCTCACGCCTTTGAGCACCGCGTCGCTTTCGTAAGGAGGAACATCGATGAGTCCAGCCTGAACCTTTCCGCGAAACAGGCTGATGCAGGGAGAATCTTCATCGGTCCCCGGCCGTGACAGGTCGAATACGTCATAAAGCATGAAACCCAAATCCATGTTCAAAGTCGATGGCGCAATGGGTTCTGCTTCAGGATCAACCAATTCGAAATAAGCCGGGAATTCCCGGCAACCGAAATAGGGCTGATAGACACATTTTCCACAGGCGGCGCGTCTGCGGAACTGCGCCTCCATACCCTGCAATCTGTCTTCAAAACCAGACCAGGGGTGAATTTCCGCATGGAGACGGTATCGCACATTTTTGAGCGCCATCGTCTGCCGCTGCGTGCGACCCTTTTCATCGGTGCCCAGCAGGGCGCGATCGCCGTCCGCCCAGATAGGCTCCGGTGCTTCCTTGCCGGCCATCCAGCGCAGAACGGCATTATACGGAACCTTCTCCTTGACCTCGTTGCGCCGCAGGGCCACATAGACAGGTAGTGCGAGAACCTCGATCTTTTTGATTTGCCATCGGAATTCCTTCGGTTTGCAATAGATGGCGTCGAAAATCCCCCTGGCGGCCGAGGGCGTAATCACGGGGTAACTGAACCTTTCCACCTTGAGCACAGGCTGGGTGAAACAGGCAAAGTCGCCCCATACATCCAGGGCTTGATCCTTCGGTTTCATGGCCTCCCTCCTTTCTTTGAGAAATTATCCAATGATACATTCCAACGATTCCGGCGGCATGAGTCCGCGCCGTTCATGATAATGATTCTTGTTCAGATAAATAAACCAATCATCGGAAGTGTCCTTTCTACCCACGGGGACAGGTTCCAGCCACCGACTGATGGGGGTGTCTTTCTTGGGTCGGTAGATGCTGATGGTGTGGGTAGCGGCTTTGACCATCCAGCCTTTTGTGAGATGGTGGTGGCGGACTTCGGATGATAAATTTTCGTGTGCCTCAAGGTCATAGGGAACCAGGACATTGACCGAAGCCTTGGGAATCAAATAATAGTGCCGCGCCGTGTCCACGAAATCCTGGCGCAATATGGCATCTTGGAGGGGCTTGTTCTGGTTTTCCGGTTTTGCCACGTCATAGACCTCGCGGTAATACCTCGTGAAGAGAGTTGGGTCGTCGATGTCCATTCCTGTGCTTCCCAAACTCCGATAGAGCAATTTGGTTATGCTCGTCGCCTGACGGTAGGCGGGATCGGGATATGCCTCTTCGGGAACGAAAATAACCACGTTTCCCGATTCCAACAGACCATTTCGGTTGCACCTGCCAGCCGCCTGGGCGATGGCTTCCAAGGGGGCCATCGCCCTGTAAACCGTGGGGAAGTCCACATCCACACCTGCCTCGATGCATTGGGTTGAGATCAGCAGGCAAGGCAGACCATCCCGCAGGCGTCGCCTTATCTCGTGGAGAGTTTTGCGACGATGGGTGGGGCACATGCTTGTGGAGAGGTGAAAAAGATCGTCACCGATTCCCATTCTTTCCAACTCATCCAGGAGACTGTGGGCGTGACGCTTCACATTGACGATGCAAAGGGCCTGTTCATGATTTGCCACTCTTACCGCCAATTCCGGCCAGTTGAGCGGTTGATCGATGTCTTGGGGCCATTCCAGCCGCTGTCTTTTTATCCGTCGAAACAGATGCTTTTGCGGGGAAACGATTTCCTGCGGTTGCCATCCTGTGACGCAAAATCTCTTGACCGGCTCGTTTAATTCCGGAAAGGCGGGCTGTGTTGCTGTGGAGAAGACTACGGTCGCACCGTAACGTTCGGTGAGACGAGATAGAGACGCCAGTGTCGGTACGGCGAGGGGTGTGGGCAGGGTTTGCACTTCATCAAAAAGGATGACGCTCTTTGAGAGGTTGTGAAGCTTGCGGCATGCAAACGGCCGGTTGGAAAAGAGAGATTCGAAGAATTGAACGCTGGTGGTGATCACAATGGGGGCGTCCCAGTTTTCCGATAA
This sequence comes from uncultured Syntrophus sp., assembly GCA_964540555.1. GTDB lineage: Bacteria > Desulfobacterota > Syntrophia > Syntrophales > UBA5619 > JAKAFS01. The sequence continues at coordinate 15,681 of CAZINF010000050.1, forward strand.
CAGCCGGACGGCTCGGTAATCCTCGTTTTCCATATCCTTAGCCCCTTCATGTTCTGCGGCAGTCGATGGCTGAGGACATGCAAGGCTGTGATGCTCCAGGATGAATCGATCAATATATTCCGCTGAGATGGCTGCTTTGAAAAGATTCTTATAAATATAAGCCGTTTGCTCGATAATGCTCAAATAGGGAATAACCATGACAATCCGCCGCAAGTTGTGCTTTAAGGCGTGTTTAAGGGCGAAGGCTAACATGCTCAAGGTCTTGCCCGCTCCGGTGGGGGCAGTTAGCGTAAATGTGCCCTGATTGCTATTCCCTGCATCCAGACATGACTGGAAAAGATCGGCTCGGATCGAATTGACAATAGGGGCCGATGTTGATGTTGCGGCCAATTTTTCAACATGGGAAAGAAGTATGGAGAGAAGTTTTGCGACATCCAACTTCATGCCCTCTTCTCGGCATGTCGTACGTTCATCCGGGTCAGCTTTGAAATGGGCTTCCGTGGCGATATAGTCGGCGTCCACCAGGGCGGAGTACAGCATGCGAACGTCCAGCATAGCGGCAGCGGCAGGCGCCTGTAAGCCGTCATATAGGCTTTTGAGCGATGAAGCTTTCGGCAGATCAATGCCGTCGTTCGAGAGACGGTGTAACAGTTCGTCGATGTCAGGTTCCGAAAGTTTAAGATTCAAAGGGTGCTGCTCTCGCAGTTTAGCAGGACTGATGTTTCTCAAATCGTCTGCACTCGCCACTTGGAGACCGATATGATGTCCCTGAATAGCTAGTGCCGCAGCAAGGCCTGCACCTTTGTAATTCATCAACGCCGCCCATGCCCCTGCCGACCAATGATCGATGCCTGATTCTTCATGTGCAAGCCTTTTTTGAAAAAGCACGCCGTATTTCCCGAGGTCATGAAGAAGACCGGCCATCTTAGCCTCAGTGATAGCGTCGAAGTAACTTGCGTTCAGGGCCGCGCGGGAGGCGACACTGGTAAGATGTTCAAAGAGAGATTCTTTGCAACCATTTCGATTTTCGGAATGGGAGAAATATTCATTATCACTCATATTGGCATTGCCCCTTATTCACCTGACATCAATCTGTCCATCATACTTCACCCCAAAACCGATCTTCCTGTGTGGCTTGGCCGGAGGCGCCATCAATTTGCGGATGGCGTCGAAGACGATCCCATGTAAATGGAGAACATCATTCCTGAAAACCACTTGACAATCCCTTCGGGATACTTTACAAACATCCTATGCAACCGAATCAGACGACATACAAATTCATCGGCAAGGTCCTTCCCGACGGGCACCTGTCCCTGCCCGCCGATCTGGCGGCGGAGAACGGACAGGAGTTTGAAGTCACGATAAGACCGCTCGATGAAACGTATGAAACCGTTTCCCGGTATCTGGAGGGAAAAATCGAAAAAACGGGCAGCTTTGAAGACATTGCGCTGCCTGCGGAAAAAATCCGAAATGCCGTCGAGTCCGTCTTCGGAACGACCAACATTGATGAAATCATCGATAAGGTACGCCGGTAGTTGTATTCATGATGGCCATCGACACCGATGTTCTCGCCATCCATCATGTTTTTCACAACGACCCCCGTTACGAGGCCACGGAGAAATTTCTTTCCGACATCCGCGGCACGACGAAGGGAATCACGATCTTCAATCTCCTCGAACTCTGCGGCATCATCTCGACGGCGCGACAGTGTGAAGAATCCGCGCGGATTTTCCAACAATATTTGGGGTCTCACAACGTAACCGTCCTCTTTCCCGTTTCTTCAAGCCAGAATAAACAAGCCTTCTGGTCGGATCTGACCACAGAATGCCTCGCACGTATCCACCGGGGCATGCGTCTGGGGGACGCCGTGATCCTCTGGACATTGGAAAGCGTGCGTATCGAGACTTTCGTGACATGGAACCTCGACCACTTCAGGGGCAAGACGGATTTATCCATTATCAATCCTTCCGATTTCATGCCGTAGTTCGGCGCATGCTTGATTTCGGAACTTGTCACAATTTGTGATAAGTCCTTAATCTCTTCTCGGGTAAGCGAAAACATGAAATCCTGCGGGAATCTCCGGATGTTTCTTCTTACCGCTTGATTGAGAACTCTTGTTTCTACCCCATACAGATTGGCCAAATCCCTATCCAACATCATTTTTTTCCCACGGATCAGGTAGATCTTCTGTTCGATCACTTCTGTCGGGATGATTTCCATCATTCACCTCCCTCGAATCCGATCTTCCTCCACGGCTTGGCCGACAGAGTCATCAAGCTATGGAGGGGAACGAAAAGGATATTGACCTGCTGATCGTACCACTTTTCCATTTCTCCAAGAACGGCAAACTTGCAAAATAATCGATTGTTTGGTAAACATCGCTCAAAATGGTCAGGAGAGAGGCTATGGGACAGATCATTACAATCGACAGCGCCGGCGGGATCAGCCTGCCATCGGATGTCGTGGCTGCGCTTGATCTTCGCGATGAGGACCGCCTCATGGTAACGAGCGGTCCGGATGCCATCGTGATCAGGAAGATCTCGGCCGGAACCCTGGAAGAGCGGTTTCGCGGTCTGGCGGATCGCGTTGCCCGGCAATTCGAGGAAAAAAAGATTGCGGAAAAAGACGTAGCCGAGGCCGTCGCGTGGTCCCGAAAATAGTCCTGGATACCAACGTCATCGTTTCCGCGTTTGGTTGGAGGGGCGCTCCTTATCACATCCTCCGCCGATGTATCAGAGGTGATTTTCGGCTCCATCTCTCCACCGCCCTCCTCGATGAAACGAATCGCGTCCTCGCCTACCCGAAGCTGGAGTTCAGCCGGTCGCAAATCGATGAATTCATCGCCCTGATTGTCGAAATCGCGGCGGTGGTGGAACCGGATTTCACTCTGGACATGGTTGCCGCCGACCCGAGCGACAACCGTGTCCTGGAATGCGCCATATCGGCCGGCTGCCGGTATGTTGTTACAGGCGACAGACATCTCCTGGACCTCGGCGCATTGCAGGATATCCAAATTCTCACTCTCGACGCTTTTCTTTTACTTCATGTAATCTAGTTCATTCTTCCTCGAAGCCGATCTTCCGCCGCGGCTTGATCGGCGGGGCCATCAGCTCGCGGATGGCATCGAAAACAATCCTGAATTGGGTGTCATATTTCATTTCCAGGGCACGCAACTTCTCGGCAAGATCTTTGTGCGAAGCTATCATCTCGCGCAGCTTCACAAAGGCCTGCATGATGGCGAAATTGACCTGGACTGCGCGTTTGCTGTTGAGAACGCGAAAGCATCGCCACGCCCTGTTCTGTAAAGGCATGGGGAAGGTATCTTCTGCCGCCTCTCCCCGATGTCTGTGACATTCCAATCTGGAATCTCACAGAATCCGCATCTTCTTTTGTAAGCTGAAACATGAAATCTTCCGGTAAGCGATCCACATTGCGTTTGACGGCCTTGTTGAGATTGAAAGTCTCCACTCCGTAAAGTTCGGCCAAGTCGGCGTCCAGCATCACCTTTTGTCCGCGGATCAGGCAGATCTTCCGTTCGACCCTTCTGTCGGTATCATCTTCATCATTCAACTCACTTTGAAGCCAATCTACCCGCGCTTCATCCAGGAGCGGGCTGGTTCGGCCACGTTTTCCATATGGGCTTCCACGGGTTGCAAGTCAATGGGCAGCCTGCCTTCCAGGGTATGGGTATAATCATGTTTGTTGCAGGAGTCTCTGACTTCATTAATGAAATTGTCCTTGAATTACTTGAGCTCTCGTGCTACGTTTTTTTACAATAATGAGGTGACCCATGAAGACAGATCGAACGGTTACATTGGAAATACCTGAAGACATGGCCGCGGAGTTGGCGAATTTCAAACGGAGAAGCAACATAACCGATACGCGAGCGGCAGTCTTTGAGCTGCTCAGGTATGCCCTGACACTGCCTCCGTATTTTCGGAACTTCGATTGGGAAAAGGCCGAAGCGGAGGCCGATGCCGATATTGCCGCTGGCCGTGTCGCGTGTTTCGCTTCGGTTGAGGATTTACTGGCCGACCTAAAGGCATGAATATCCGTCTTGCAGCATCCTTCAAGAAGGACTACCAGCAGTTGCCCACCGGCGTTCAACAGCTTTTTGATAGGAAACTGAGCATTCTCGTTCAAAATATTCGACATCCTTCTCTCAGAATCAAAAAAATGAAGGGGTTTGAAAACCGCTGGGAAGGCAGCATCAACATGTTTTATCGGTTCACCTTTGAGATACACGATGATTATTTTCTCCTCAGAAGAATCGGCCCCCACGATGTTTTGAAAAATCCGTGATCCTGTAAATTCTTTTTTAGCCCCCCTCCATCGCCATCCATATCTTCGCCGTCATCCGTGCGTCGCCGAGGGCGCGGTGGTTTTGCCTGAGGAAGTCGGCGTCAGGGAACAGGTGGAGGTAGATTGTTTCCAGGGTGTGGTCGGGTAGTCGGGGGAGGCGGAGGCGGCTCATCTCCAGCGTGCAGAGATGCCGGTGGGGGAGGTTCATCTTGAGTCTTGCGAACTCGTGGCGGAGGAAGCGGATGTCGAAGGCGGCGTTGTGGGCGACAAGGATGCTGCCGGCGATGAAGGCGTAAAAGCGCGGGAAGACCTCCTCCGGCGGCGGCTGCCCTTCGAGCATCTCGTCGGTGATGCCGTGGATCGCCTGTACCGTGGGCGGAATCGGGACTCCGGCGTCGATGAGCGTCGAGAACTCCTCCGCGATGGCGCCGTTTTCTACGGCGACTGCGCCGATCTCGATCACTCGATGGCCGTGGCGCGGTGAAAGCCCGGTCGTTTCGAGATCGATGACCACATGCCGGTCGAGAGGGTTCATCCTTTTCCTCTCAAGTTCGTATTTTTTGGCGATGGGCGAAGAACGTGATCCTGACCAATGTTCTGCGAACCTTAACGCGGCGCGGGAAGTTTGTCAATGACGATTGGTATCTGGTAAAACTCAGGGTCTGCAATTCAGACAGTAGCGAGTCACAGCCAGACGGATAGCTTTTGGGTTACGG
>CAZINF010000051.1:0-20323 GCA_964540555.1 uncultured Syntrophus sp.
AAATATTTCAATAACTTGGCTTGACCCTATGCCTCCAAAGTGGTAAAGATGGGTTTAATCGTCCTTTCGACGATCAATCGCAGCCGCGTGTTTATCTTGAAACGGAAGCGAAGCTCTTTATTCAACGTAAAATCAAAGATGGAGAGCTTGAACTCGCCTGGAGCTATATGCTTGACTATGAAAACAGTGCCAATCCCGACCTTGAGGCAAAAAACTCAATTTGTCGATGGTGTTCGATTGCCGGGAGAACGATCATAGCATCGCCGGCAATAGTCGCAGATGCGTCACAACTCCATGAGGCCGGATTCGGGATTAAAGACTCTCTTCACATTGCCTGTGCACTTGAATGTAAAGCTGACTTTTTTATGACTGTGGATAAGGGAATTTTAGCGAAGCGGTCGTCTGTTATTGGCATTGAAATAGTCAATCCGGTGGAATTCATTAATTTGGAGGTATAAAATGAGAACGGATATGTTGATTAAGCGCGAAGGTTTCCAGGCTATTTTTGAGAAGCTGGATCTGGTAGAGGCGGAACGATTTATAGCCCTCATCAAGCGCGATAATTTCGACTATACGGAATGGCGTAAAAGCCTCTGGGAAAACATGACGGTTGAAGATCTCTCCCGGAAAGCCATGGAACACCAGGTGAATCTGACGAGGTAAGTGCATATTTGTTGATAACTCGCGCGCTGCATGCGATACATTTTTGTGTAAGCGAAATACAGAGGGGAGAGGGGGCGAGCCCTAACCCGGATAAACGGGGATAAAAATCCATGGCGGAATTGATGATCATGTCTCTGGGCGGATCGCCCGAACCGCTGAAAACGAGCATCAACGCCCATCACCCGGAAAGAATTTTCTTTCTCGCATCGCACGACTCTATCGCCCTGGCCGGGGAGATCCTGAAGGGTTGCGAGCCGAAACCCGCGGCGGTCTACGAGATCACGGATGATCCGAACTCCATGTTCGAATCGTACAAGGCGGCGCGGCGCTGTGTGGATCGCGCCGTGAAGGCGGGGGCGTTGCCCGAGGAAGTGGTGATCGATTATACAGGGGGCACGAAGGTCATGACGGCCGCCCTTATCCTGGCGACCATCGGCCGGCCTTACCGGTTCAACTACGTCGGGGGCGAGCAGCGCAACAAGAACGGTCTCGGCACCGTCATCGACGGTTGCGAAAAGATGTTTGCCGAGATGAACCCCTGGTCGGTCTTTGCCGAGGAGGAGCGCCGCCAGGTCGTCACGCTCTTCAACCGCCGCCGCTATTCCGCTGTCGATGAAATCATTCGGATTGCGTCCGAAAGGGAACTGCCCCGTGAAATTGAAGAATATTTCAGGTTCATCAGGCCCCTGGCGGCGGGTTTTCTCTTTTGGGAGCAGTTTAGTCATGAGAAGGCGGAAGAAGCGATCGGAAAAGGCCTGAAGCATCTGAACGATTACTTGAGAAATTGCGGTGATTCGCAATTGGGGCCCTTTGCGACAACCGTCGGACGGTGCAAGGAGCAGCTTGACAGGATTATTCGCGAAACCAGCAATCTCAAAAAGCTGCACCCCATCCTGGTCGATGACCTTCTGAACAACGCCCGTCGTCGCTTGGCGGATGGCCGCTGCGATGATGCGGCGGCCAGAATCTACAGGGCTCTTGAGCTTTACGGACAAATAGAATTCGAGCGGGTTGCGGGATGCCTCAACAGCAATGTACCGAAAGACGCGATTCCGGAAACCCTTCGGGATGAATTCATCAGTAGATATGCTGATCCTCAAAGCGGGGCCATCAAACTTCCTTTGCATGCAACGTTTCGCTACCTGAAGGAAACAGGCCAAGCCTCCGGGGAACGCTATTTTGGAAATTTGAAGGCGATCAAAAAGATACAGAGCAGCAGGAACGATTCCATCCTTGCCCACGGCATTAACCCTGTGAGCGATAACGCGGGACGGTCCATATTCGAGACGGTGTCCCGTTTTGTTCAATTTCAAACGATCTTTGATTTTCCCGTGTTGCCCTGAGCAACGGTGTCCACGCTTGATTCTTGACATCGTCGTCAATCGGTTGTACAGATAAAACGTACAGAAAGGAGGATGCCATGAAAGAAGTCAACGTTACGGAGCTGCGGAACAACCTGCCCGCTTATCTCGGTATGGTCAAGGCCGGCGAAGAGCTGCTCCTGACCTCACGCGGAAAGAAGATCGCGCGTCTGACGCCCGTTGCCGATGGGCGTTCAGGTGCGAGGGAACAGCTTGCCCTGTTGCGGGTAAAGTGCAGGATCGGCGATGTTGTGTCCTCCCTGAATGAAAAATGGGAGGCGGCGTCTTGATTCTTCTCGATACCTGCGTCCTCGTTTTCGATGCCCTGGCGCCGGATCGTCTCAGCGCCGAGGCGCTCCGCGCCATTGAAGAGAGCGAGGAGAACGGTTCCCTGGTCTGCTGCGACATATCTCTGTGGGAGATCGCCATGCTGGTCGCCAAGGGGCGACTGGATCCAGGCACGGATACTCTTTCTTTCCTGAAGCTTGTTTTAGCGTCCCGGGTGATCCGGCCGCTGCCCATTACGCCGGAGATAGCGAAGATTTCGGCCATCGACGCCCTCTTTGCGCATCATGATCCGGCGGACCGCATCATTTCGGCCACCGCCCTTCATTACGGGGGAGCATTAGTGACCTGTGATGAGGCCATGCAGGCTGTGAAAGGCCTGAAGATCATCTGGTAGCCGGCCGTCGGCAGGGGAATTGATCCAACACGCCGATTAAATTTTCCTTCGTTGCGCCTGCGCTGGACATGGGCGTTCTTTGACAACCAAATATTGCAACATTGCAATCCTTGCCTGCAGCCGGGGCTGCCTCCTATGATAGGAGAAAAAGGAGGCAGCTCATGGTCGTCTATATCAAAACCCAGGGGGCGAGGATCATCAAGGAGGGCAGGCATCTCCTCGTAAAAAAGGGGGATGCGACCTACAATACCCTTTTCACCTACAAGCTCCGCCAGATCGTCATTTTCGGCAACGTGGAGATCACCCACCGCGCCCTGGCCCAGCTCATGCGCTTCGAAATCGATACCGTTTTCCTCACACAGAACGGCCGCTATCTCGGTCGGATTGCATCGCCGGAAGCCCGTAACGTCTTTCTCCGCAAACGTCAGTACGATCTACTCGGCGATCAGGATTTTGGCATTCGCATGGCACGCGCCATCGTATCTGGAAAACTCGCCAACATGGCGACCATCCTGATGCGGATCAAACGAACGAGGGATGACGCCCTATCCGGGCCGAAGGCGCACGCAATCCAGGATCTGCTGAAACCCATTCAGGAGGCCGACAACCTGAACAGCATCCGCGGCTACGAGGGGCGCGGCAGCGCCATCTACTTCGAGGTATTTCCCCGCGGTTTCATTGAGAACATGGGCTTCGTGCGCCGAATCCGCCGGCCGCCGACCGACCCCGTCAATTCCATCCTGTCCCTCCTCTATACTTTCCTGATGAACCGGGTTTACGCAGCCATCCGGATCGCCGGCCTCGATCCATATCCCGGCTTTCTGCACACCCTTGATTACGGCCGCTACTCGCTCGTCCTTGATCTGATGGAGGAATTCCGGACGATCATCGCGGACACCCTGGCCCTGTCACTGTTCAATCTGAAAATTCTCAAGAAGGAGGATTTCTATGTGGAAACACCGAACAGTGACGAAGGTTTCCATCAGACTCAGGAAGAGCGGATCACCGATGTGACGCAGGATCCTATCGGTCTGATTTCCGGGACTTCTGACGACTCGGAGTGCTTTGACCTGCCTGATCAGAGAATGGAGGAAGAAGGCACGCAACAGGCAGCGCGGCCGACTGTGAAATATCCGGTGAAACTCCATGCGGATGGCTTCCAGCGGGTGATCGAGGCCTTCGAGAAGAAGCTGACGACCAGTTTCTTTTATCCGCCCGCTAATCGACAGTTGACCTACGCCGACACCCTCATCTTCCAGGCGGAGCACTTCCGGAAGGTCATCGAAGGGGAGGCGGCGGTTTATCAGCCAGTCCTGTTGAAATGATTACGCTGATCACCTACGATATCACCGATCCGAAGCGCCTCAACGCAACGCGCCGTTTTCTGAAAGAATTCGGAATCCGTACGCAGAAATCGGTTTTCGAGTGCGACATTGACGAGGAGGCAATCCGTCGTATCCGGTCGTACTGCAAGGAGCGGCTCGATCTGGCGAGCGATTCGGTCCGGATCCACCGGATCTGTTCACGCTGCATCAATCGGGTGATCATCTCCGGGCAGGGCCTGAAAGTGACCCAGCTCGATTACATGATCGTATGAAGGGAGTGCGCCATGAACATAATCGTGGCCTATGACATCGCGGACCCCCGGCGCCTGTCAAAGATTGCCAAAATTATGAAGGACTACGGCGGCCGGGTTCAGAAGTCGATCTTCGAGGTGACCGCCAGGGGAGGGGTGTTCGAAGAGATGCGGCGTCGGGTGGAAGAAACCATTGTCCCTGAAGAGGACGGCGTCAAATACTTCCCCGTTTGCGAGAAATGCTCGGGAACCGTGGAGATCATCGGCCAGGGAATCTTCATCGATCCGGATCAGGAGTATTACATTTACTGATGATTTTCCCAATTTCCGCCGTCGTCTCCGCAGACATCCACGCTGCGGCGGGAGTGTCTGGTAACATAGTGATATTGTTGGGATACTGAAAAGATATTTGAAAGGGTCTGCGGAAAGAAAGCTTATGAAGAGATTTCAATGGCTTGGTGTGATAAAAATGCATGAAAAAGGAGGTGATAACGACTTGAAAGGTGTTTCCGGTGACAGGTCTGCGGAAAGGATGTTCCATATGGCTGAAAATTCTGGACATTGGGTAACCGGGCCGAACCGACCTGATTTAAGAAGGGATTGCGACTGCGTTCGCGCTTTTTCGTTTCCTCCGCGCGCTGTTTCCGAACCGACCTGATTTAAGAAGGGATTGCGACTGCCGCGAGCGAGGCCCGCTGATCGGCGGTCAGGTCCGCCCGAACCGACCTGATTTAAGAAGGGATTGCGACGGTTTAACTACTTTGTGTTTTTTACTCTGTCTGACTGCTCCGACCGAACCGACCTGATTTAAGAAGGGATTGCGACTTGCATACTTATCTTTCTCCTTCCTGAAGCGTTGGTATACGACCGAACCGACCTGATTTAAGAAGGGATTGCGACCTCTATCAGATCGTCTCTGACGTTTCGTTTTTACGTCGCGGACCGAACCGACCTGATTAAAGAAGGGATTGCGACCTCACCTTTACGCTGGCATGCCAGCACCCGCGACATCGGGGACCGAACCGACCTGATTTAAGAAGGGATTGCGACGTGGCAACCGAGTGCCTCGAATTCCTTCAGCCGTTCGTATGACCGAACCGACCTGATTTAAGAAGGGATTGCGACGTCGAGGCTGATGATTGGATCAGCTTTCCCAGAGGGGCCGACCGAACCGACCTGATTTAAGAAGGGATTGCGACTCCCGTGCGCTCCCCATTTCCGTTTCTGTACGATGGGCTGGACCGAACCGACCTGATTTAAGAAAGAAGTTGCGGCATGGCAGAAAGCAAGAAACAACAAAAGCGCGAAGGTTAACTGGCAATTCACTGCCGAGGATGCCAGGATTAAACTACGCCGTCTCTATCCGACACTTGATGGTTGACGAGACACTAGGACGCTGAATATTTTTCACGCCTTCACCCTCTCGCTCACCTTCCAGACCTCATTAGTGTCTGAATTGCAGCCCTGTATCAAAATTCAATTGACGTACAGGACTATTTTTCATATACTTGCAACGCGAAAAAGAATCCCTTATCAATCCCATTTTTGTAAATGGCGAGCCATTTGAAAGGAGCAGACAATGACCAAACAGTCAGGAATTTACAAATGCGCGGTTTGCGGGAATATCGTGGAGGTGGTTCACGCCGGCAACGGAGATCTGGTCTGTTGCGGCCAGCCGATGCAATTGTTAACGGAAAATACCACTGATGCCTCGCGTGAGAAGCATGTTCCCGTTATCGAGAAAATGCCGGACGGAGTGAAGGTGAAAGTGGGGAGCGTCGCCCATCCCATGGAGGAGAAACACTATATCGAGTGGATAGAGGTCATTGCCGACGGCAAAGTATGCAGGCAGTTTCTCAAACCCGGTCAGGCGCCGGAAGCCGTTTTCCTCGTGAGAGCAACCGAAATAACCGCACGGGAATACTGCAATCTGCATGGGCTGTGGAAGGCCTGATTGACTCCAGACGCATACAGAGGTGTTGGGTATGAAAGAGGCTGCCAAAGCCGTCAGGACACTCGACTGCCTGGGACTGTATTGCCCCGAGCCGCTGTTCCGGACACGGGAGAATATTGATCAGATCGAGCCGGGTGAGATTTTGGAAGTCATCACAGACGACCCGGCGGCGGAAGAGGATCTTAAGAGGTTCGCCAAGCGTGCGGGCCACGAGGTCGTCTCCTTCGAGAAGGGCGACGACCACATGCGATTCTTGATCAAAAGGCACGAGTGACCTTCCGCGGAGGGTCACGACCGACCGGAAAAGGAGGTGACAGAGATGCCCGATAAGAAATTTATCCTGTATGTTCAGACGAGCGACACGCCCGAGAGGCAGTATTCGCCCCTCGTGCTGGCGCAGACGGCCAAGGCCATGGAACTTGATGCCAAGGTCTACTACCTTGGCATGGGGCTCAAGGTCCTGTTGCCCGGCGCGGCTGAAGCGATTAAGCTGGGGGCGTTCCCGACCGTGAAGGAGATGATGGACAAGGCCATGCAGATGGGCGTTGCATTCTACGCTTGCGAGGCATCCAAGCAGATGTTGGGCTGGGACAAGGTCACGCTCATCCCCGGCGTCAAGATCGTCGGCGCGGGTACGCTCAATGACCTCGCGCTCGACGCGGGCGCCGCGATGTGGTTCTAAGAGGGGTGGGGAGTTTTTTTAAATGCCCGCTCAAGTCTATCTTGACTACCAGTCGTCGAAGCCTGTCGACCCGCGGGTAGTCGACGCGATGCGCCCCTGGTTCACCGAGCGCTTCGGCAACCCCAGTTCGCTGCACCTCGACGGCGACGAAGCCACCGAAGCCCTCGAGAGCTCCCGTGAAAGGGTTGCGCGATTCATCGGCGCCGGCAGGGAAGAGATCATCTTCACATCGGGTGCGACCGAATCGAATAACCTCGCCATTATCGGCTACGTCACCCGCAACCGCAGGCGAGGCGACCATGTCGTCATCGCGGAAAGCGAGCACATCTCGGTCCACAACATCGCCAAGGCAATAGAAAAACAGGGCTTCAAGGTCAGTAAGGTGGGGGTTGACCAGTATGGCCGGGTAAGCGTCGAGAAACTCCGAAAGAAGATCATCGACACGACAATCCTCGTGAGCATCGGCTGGGCGAGCAGCGAGATCGGCACCGTCCAGCCCATGCAGGAGATCGCCGATGTGCTGCACGGCAAGGGCATCGCGCTGCACAGCGACGCGGTTGCGGCCGAGGGGCTCGTGCTTATCGACGTGAGCAAAGTCGCTGTCGACCTGCTGACTCTCTCCGCCAACGACCTCTATGGCCCCAAGGGCCTGGGCGCACTCTACATCAGGAAGAACGTGAACATCGCGCCGATTATGCCGGGCGGCGGCCAGGAGAAAGGTTTGCGATCCGGTAGCGAAGCCATGCCCGCCATCGTGGGCATGGCGGCCGCAGCGGACATCATGGCCTCCGAGATGCCGGCGGAGGCGCCCAGGCTCGCGCAGTACCGCGACCGGCTCATCGAGGGGGTGCTCGGCCGGATTCCCAAGTCGTATCTCAACGGACACCCCCGGGAGAGGCTCCCCAGCAATGCGCACTTTCGGTTCGATGCCATCGAGGGCGAGTCGTTGCTGCTGTCCCTGAAGGACAAGGGCATCGCCGCCTCGACAGGCTCCGCCTGCTCGTCGAAGACCCTCGAGCCCTCGCACACGCTCATCTCCTGCGGGCTGCTCCACGAGGAGGCGCACGGCTCGCTGGAGTTCACCTTCGGCAGGTGGAGCAGGCCCACCGACGTGGACCGCGTGCTTGAGGTCCTGCCAGGCATCGTCGAGAGGTTGCGCAGTCTATCACCACTCTACGAGAAAGAGGTAAAGGCATGAAGTCGACCAGCTACAGCGAGAAGACGCTCGACCACTTCCGCAACCCACGCAATGTGGGCACCCTTGAAGGCCCTGACGTGGCCGTAGGCAAGGTGGGCAACCCCGTCTGCGGCGACCTGATGTATATGTACATCCGCGTCATCGATGACCGCATCACGGACATCAAGTTCCAGACGTTCGGCTGCGGCTCGGCCGTCGCTACGTCGAGCATGACGACCGAGCTCGTCAAGGGCATGACCCTCGACGAAGCGATGAGGGTCACCCGCGGTGACGTCGCCGACGCCCTCGATGGTCTGCCGCCGATCAAGATGCACTGCTCCAACCTGGCCGCGGATGCGCTCCACAACGCCATCCAGTCGTGGCGTGAGGGCCGCCGCGGGGAAACGCCGGAGTCCCCCAAGGCCGGCGAATTCCGCACCTCCTGCGGGTTGCCCGTGACCAAACCACCCGCCATCGAAGGTGCAGAAGCGCTGCTCGGCAAGGGCGTCTACCGTAGGGTCGAGGATCCAGGGGCGTTTGTCGACAAGAGGGTCCTGATCGTCGACAGGGGCAAACCCTCCGTCGATGTCGCTCTCGATCTGACCAAGCATACCGGCAGGGTGATCTTCATCTCCTCGACCAAAGAGCCCTCCTCCAAGGACGATCCGCGTGCGCCGCTCAAGCGGTCGGACGTAAAGGTGATCTACGAGACCGAGCCCATCGCCGTCGTAGGCGAGGGCGAGGTAGAGAAGGTCCGCGTCCACGATCGCAGGGAAAATGAGGATTACGAGTTGTTTATCGACGCGGTTGTGATACTCGAGTAGGGCAACACTCTACCGTGACTGCGAGTCTGGCCGAATCATCAATCAGCGACTGAATCTCCCATAATTATCTTGACACACCTGCACCATTTTCATATAGTCACGCCGCTCAAAAACAGGCGGCTATCAAGTATCAAACCTTGGCGAGGGAGACCACGTCTAAAATGGCTGATAATAATCATCCGGTACTCATTATCGGTGGCGGCATCTCCGGTATCGTATGCGCGTTGGAACTGTGTCGTCTCGGTGTGCCGGTGATGATTATAGAAAAAGAGGCATCCCTGGGCGGGCTCGCTTCACGCTTCTGCTGTAAGGCATCGGAAGCATGTAACAAGTGCTTCGCCTGTGTTGTGGACAAAAAGCTGAAGGAACTAAACGGGCAATCGCAAATTCCCCAATTAACCGGCGCCCAGGTTACGGGGGTGGCGAGCAATCAGGGAGGCTACAAGGTTTCCCTCACGAAGGCCGGAGCGGTGTCGGAGCTTGAAGCAGTAGCTATTGTCGTCGCCGCGGGCATTGATCCCTTTGACGCTTCCGGAAAGGGTGAATACGGATATGGCGTCCTCAAGAATGTCGTTACGGCGCGCGACCTTGAGGAAATGCTTCGTTTTCAGGGGAAGATTTACCGTCCCTCCGACGGCAAAGCGCCGAAAAATATCGCCTTTATCCAATGTGTGGGAAGCCGTGACGAGTCGATCGGCAATCCCTACTGCTCGCATGTGTGTTGCGCGTATGCTCTCCGTCTGATCCGGGCAATCAGGCATCAGTACCCCGAGGTCAATGCCACCTTTCTTTACATGGACATCCAGCCGGCCGGCGTATCGTTTCACGATTTTCTCAACGTCTGCCGGAAAGATCAGGGGCTTCGTTTTATCAGGTCGATCCCCTCCAGGGTCTATCATTCCCCGGTTACAGAGGATCTCCGGGTCCGACTGGCAGACACGGAGCGGGGCGAGGTCGTGGAGGAACCTTTCGACATGGTGGTGCTTTCCATCGGTATGGTCCTGAAAAAAGAGGCGAAAACCCTGGCGAACCTTCTCGGTCTTGGTCTTAACGAGGAAGGTTTTCTGGCCGGTCCGGCGCCGGGAAAAGGCATTTTTATTACCGGCGCCTGCGCCGGACCCAAAGATATAGACCTGTCGATAACGCATGCAAAATCGACGGCCGCTTCGGTTCACAATTTTCTGCAAGGCAGGTAATGAATGTATCAGACGATCTATAGCAGCAAGTCGATTGCTCAGACTCCTGTTGTTCTTAAATCCGAAGTGCTCATCATCGGAGGGGGAATAGTGGGCATGACCGTTGCCCGAGAACTGGCCTGGGAAGGGGTGCAGGTCGTCATGGTGGAAAAGGGGGAAGTGCTGGGCGGCGGCGCCAGAGATTTGCACTTCTTTTACGACCGGACTGACGATGTGCAGAAACGGGTGGGAGATTTGATCTCGACCCTGGAAGGCGGGGGGAATATCCATCTCCTGAAGGGGGCAAAACTGACACGCCTCGACGGTCAACTGGGCAGATTTCAGGCGTTAATAACGACAAGCGACGGCAGGGAAATGACCCTGTCGCCATCCGCAATGGTTGTGACGACAGGATGCATCACCCGGCCGGTCGAGGCAATGAGCGACGGAAACAGGTGTATCGGATCGGCCGAAATGGAGAAGCTTCTCGCCGAAAGCCGCGACACCTCTCTTGCCTGGAAGGGGCAGCCGGTGAAGACGGTGACCTTCATTCTTGATCTGACCAACGATGACATCAAGATCCATACGGTCAATGCGATCAAGCAGGCCGTCATCTTGCGGGAAAAGGGGTGCCATGTTGCTGTAGTCGCCAGGGATCTGAAAGTGTCCGTCTCCGGAATGGAACTCCTCTATCGCCGGGCGCGGGAAAAGGGGGTGCTTTTCTTCAAATACGACGATCCTCCTGCGTTGTCTCACGGAGACGACGGGATCAGCGTGGAAGTTCAAGACATGACCGCACTGCGCAAGGAGGAGCGAGAGGCCGTTTCTCTTCCGTCCGACCTGGTTGTCATCGGGGAAACCTTTGCCGCCGATCCGGAAACCCAGGAGCTCTGTCGCGTGATGAAGCTTCGTACCGGCGCGGGCGGTGCGCTGATGGAGGACAATCCCCAGCTCCCGAGAGTGATGTCCAACAGGCGCGGTATATTTCTGGCCGGGGCCTGCCGTTTTCCCCAGGTGATTACGGAATCTCTGAGCGAGGCCCACGCAGTCGTCCAGGAGGTGAAGGCCCTTCTTCACGAGGGAACATACACCCCCGAAAATCCCGTTGCCGAGGTCGATCCCCCAAAATGCGCCGTCTGCTATACTTGCGTGCGGCTTTGTCCCCATGCCGCCATCGGCGTGGAACGGTACGGGGAGCGAAATGTCTATGCCGCACCGGCGGAGAAGGACGAAAATACACTTTGGCAGGCGGCCCGAATTGAACCCGCGGCATGCTTCGGTTGCGGCATCTGTGTGGCCGAGTGTCCTGCCAGGGCTATAACCTTGTACCACTAGGACCGTCAGCATCCGGCAAGGTCTTGCCCATGGGCAGGGCAGACGAGAAACAGCCGGAGATTCTGGGAGAGGCCATGTCACCCTTCGAACCTAAAATTGTTGCCTTCTGCTGCGAGCAGTCGGGGGTCCCCGCTGCGGAAATGGCGAAGACCTTGAATTTGAGAATGCCTGATCATCTGGAGCTGGTTCCCGTACCCTGTTCCGGCCGCATCGAAACTCTTTATTTGCTGAAGGCCCTGGAAAGCGGTGCGGATGGTGTTGTGGTCTTTGCCTGTCATGAAGAGAATTGCCGGTACCTGCAGGGGAACACGCGGCTCAAAAGCCGCGTCGGCTATGCGAAGCAGATCATGGCAAAAATCGGCCTGCAGCAGGAGCGTCTGGAAATTTTCCACCTGGCGACAAACAGCGGCGTTAAATTCGCGGAGTTTCTTATGCAGAAAGCGGATCAACTGGGACAGTTGGGCCCGAACCCTGGTAAAATTGCGTGACCGCTTTTATCTCATTTTCACATCGAGGGGTGACCACAAGATGATTAAAGCCGAACAGAAACCTTTTGAAGAGATACTGGAATACCTCGCTCCGTACGACAAAATCCTGCTTTCGGGGTGCGGCGCCTGTGTGACGGTGTGTCATGCCGGCGGCGAAAAAGATGTCGCCCTTCTGGCTTCGGCCCTCAGAATGGCCAGACAGAGCATCGGCAAGCCCTTGGAGATTCTCGAATCCACGCCCGCCCGTCAGTGCGAGCCGGAGTTTGCGTTGGAGCTGTCGGATACGATCGGACTGGTACAGGCGGTTCTGTCCGTCTCCTGCGGCGTCGGTGTGCAGACGCTGACCCGGCACTTTCCCGCGATGCAGATTTACCCGGGTGTCAATACCACTTTCCTGGGGGAAACCGTCGAGCACGGTGTATGGGAAGAGCGCTGCCAGGCCTGCGGCAACTGCATCCTCGAAAAAACGGCAGGTGTTTGCCCGATTGCCCGCTGTGCCAAGCAGCTGTTGAACGGCCCTTGCGGCGGTTCATCGAACGGCAAATGCGAAATCAAACGTGAGACCGATTGCGCCTGGCAACTGATCTACGACCGCTCGAAGTCCCTGGGCCAACTGCACCGGCTTACGGAGATCATTCCCGCCAAACAATGGGGAATACAGTCAAGGGATAGCGGACCGAGAAGGATTGCAAGGGAGGACCTCAAGGTATGAAATCTGGCAGCAATTTAGAGAAGGTATTCGTGAACGGACATTTTGCCGTCACCTCCGAACTGGGACCTCCCAAAGGCAATGACGTCGGTGTCATAAAGCGAAAGGTTGATTTCCTGAGAGGTTTTGTCGACGCGGTCAACATTACGGACAACCAGACCGCCATCGTGCGCATGTCCAGTATCGCTGCGAGCGCCTTTGTCATTCAGATGGGAATGGAGCCGGTCATGCAGATGGTCACCCGCGACAGGAACCGCATCGCGATGCAGAGCGACCTGTTCGGCGCGGCCGCGCTCGGCATCAAGAATATCGTCTGCCTCACCGGCGATCACCATACCTTCGGCAACCAGGTCTACGCAAAGAACGTCCATGATCTGGATTCCGTGCAACTGATCAATATGATAAAAACGATGCGCGACGAAAAAACACTGATGGGCGGAGAGGAAAAGATCGAAGGCGAGATCAGTATGTTTATCGGCGGAGCGGCCAATCCCTTTGCTGATCCCTTCGAATTCAGGGCGCTGCGCACGGCAAAAAAGGCTGCGGCCGGCGTAGACTTCATCCAGACCCAGTGCATCTATGATATGACACGTTTCAAGGAGTGGATGAAAATGATCAGGGACCTGGGCGTCGATAAGAAAGTCCATATCATGGCGGGCATCACCCCCCTGAAATCAGCGGGTATGGCGCGGTATATGGCCAAGAATGTGGCGGGGATCACCATCCCGGACGCCCTTATCGACCGCATGGCAAAAGCCGCCAAAGGCTCCGAAGAAGGCATCAAAATATGCGTGGAGCAGATCCAGGAAGTGAGAGAGATCGAGGGGGTTCACGGCGTCCATCTCATGGCCATCGAATGGGAACAGATGATCGGCAGGATCACCGAAACGGCCGGTTTGTTGCCGCGGCCCAAAGTAGATTAGAGGGATTATCATCGTTCACCCCTCAAATTCGGATTGAAGATGTTACAGTCCATTATTGAATTGGCAAATGATGGGATACTGGTCTTCAATGACCGCCTGGGAGTGGAGTATGCAAACCGCACGATCTCGCAGATTACCGGCTATGAGCACGCCCGGATACTGGAGATGACCATAACCGATCTCCTCGGCAACGAAAGCCGGGCTCTGCTCGAAAACATATTTTCTCATCCCGAGAAGTACGGTGAAAAAACCTGTACGGAGATTCGACTTCCAACCGCCTCCGGCGTGATCCGGAACGTAGAAATCTGTATAGCCCTTGAAACGCCTTCCGAGAGCGCCGGCCGGGCCTATGCCTATGTTCGTGACATTACCGACGAGAAAAAAACCGGCAATGAACTCCGGGAGGCCAATGAATTTTTCAAGAATTTGATTTCCAGTTCGGTGGACGGAATCATCGCCGCCGATATGAAGGGGAATATTTTCATATTTAATCAGGGTGCGGAGAACCTCACCGGGTATACCGCGGAAGAGTTCATCGGTAAAGTCCACATCACCCAATTGTATCCCGAAGGCGTGGCCAGCGATATCATGAGGAAACTCCGCAGCCCGGACGACGGAGGGATAGGAAAGTTCAACCCCTCTCAACTCAATCTGGTCAGCAAAAACGGCGAAGAGATTCCCTTTCAGCTTTCAGCGTCGCTTATTTATGACAGCACGGGTAAAGAAATTGCCAGCGTGGGTATATTTACCGATTTAAGGCCTCGTCTGGATATGGAACGCAAGTTTCAGGAAACGCATCTGCAGCTGATCAGCTCGGAAAAGCTTGCCTCCCTCGGCAAGCTTGCCGCAGGCATTGCCCATGAAATTAATAATCCGCTCGGCGGGATACTTATTTATTCCAGTCTGATGCTGGAAGATCTTGCAGAGGATGACCCGAAGCGGCAGGACCTGGCCCGCATCGTACAGGAGACGGGACGCTGCAAAGAAATAGTAAAGAGCTTGCTGGAGTTTGCCCGCCAGAGCGAACCGAAAATGGAGCCGGTAGATATCAACCGGGCAATCACCGAGGGGTTGTTCTTTCTGGAAAACCAGGCCCTTTTTCACAATATTCGGATTATCAAAAACCTTGATCCTTCGCTTCCCTTTGCGCTTGGCAACGCCGGACAGCTTAAACAGGTTTTCATGAATATTATTGTCAACGCGGCAGAGGCGATGCACAGCAATGGAACCTTGACTATTTTTTCCTCTTTCGATCAGGAGCGCAAAAACATAACCATCGAATTCACCGATACCGGCGAAGGCATCCCCGAAGAAAACCTCAGCCGGATTTTTGATCCCTTTTTTACCACGAAGGAAATCGGCAAGGGAACGGGGTTGGGGTTAAGCACTTCTTACGGCATCATCGAGGCTCATGGAAGCAAGATCGAGGTGAAGAGCAAGGTGGGGGCAGGTACGACCTTTACCATTTTACTCGCACCGTATCCTGAAATACAACCCATTATCGAAAACAGTTCCGGAGAATTGGGTGTAAACATGCGTGAGCTTAACAAGTTGAAGGAAGGATCTTGAGGAATCCGATAAGGGAGAAACGCGATACCGGTTCTGTATTTCACGGAAGCGATGGGCCTGGCCATGGGGCATAAGGAGGCAGGAAAGTGGCTCAGCCGCCATCTGACCGATCCCATCAAAGCGCGTCAAATAAAGGGTTGTTTTAATATGCATTTAATGTAACGAGGGAGGATCACCATGGCAAAGAAAATTTTGGTTATCGACGACGATCCGGACCTGGTCGAGGCGACATCAATGATTTTAAAGTCCAAACATTATGATGTGGTTGCCGCCTATGGGGGGATCGAAGGACTCGAGAAAGCAAAGGCGGAAAAACCGGACCTTATCGTCCTGGACGTCATGATGCCCGACAAAGACGGATACACTCTCTGCAAGGAGCTTAAAGCCGATCCTGTCCTGAACGCCATCCCCGTCCTGCTGCTGACCGCCGTCGTATCTTATATTTCCACCACCCGATACAGTCACCAGATGGGAATGGAGACGGAGGCGGATGATTACATGGACAAACCCGTTGATCCTGCCGAACTGGTAAAGAGGATCGAGGTGCTTCTTTCCAGGCAATAACGGATAAGCGAAGAGGGCGAAACCCCCATTACCTTGCCTCCCAAAGGAGGATGTATGCCCGATCCAGTAACAAAAATCATGGTGATCGATGATGAAGAGATCATGCGGGATGGATGCACCCGAATCCTCTCAAAAAATGGTTGGTCTGTCGTCACCGCGGAGAATGGGGAGGCCGGCCTTGCCGAACTGAAAAAATCACCCAAAGAGATCGATATTATTCTGCTGGACCTCATGATGCCCGGGATAGGCGGCATGGAGGTTCTGGAAAAAATCCAGGCCCTGAACGACATTCCTCTCATCATCGTCATTACCGGTTATGCCACGGTCGCGTCCGCGGTGGAGGCGATGAAAAAAGGCGCCTACGATTTCATCGCCAAACCCTTTACTCCCGATCAATTGCGTATCGTCGTAAGAAGGGCCCATGAACGAAGAGCGCTGCAGAAGGAAGCCGAATTTTTACGGAGCGAGCGTGAACGTTCCCTGCGGGATGTGGCAACGGAAAAGTCACGGGTGAACACCATCATCAATTGCATGGGCGATGGGATCCTTGTGTGCGACCGGGACAGCTGCATCGCCCTTGCAAACCCGGCCGCCAGCCGTATGCTCAAGATCCCCGAATCCACTCTTCTGGGCAATCATGCATCGCACGGCAATCTCCCCCCGGAATTAGCAAAGACCATAGAAGAAAGCCTCAAAGCGGAAGGGATCGTTTACACATCCGTATCGCAGGAGATGATCATTGGCGAATCTCAGGAGACGTTTCTCCGCGCCCATACAGCCCCGGTCCGCAACGATCTGGGCGAGATTATGGGGTCCGTGACCGTTTTGCAGGATATCAGTTACTTAAAAGAACTCGATAAGATGAAGTCTGAGTTTATCGCCATGGTGGCCCACGAATTACGTGCACCGATCGCCACCGTGGAACAGCAATTGACGGTCATCCTTGGCGGCCTGGCGGGTAAACTGGACGAAAAACAGGAACAGCTTATGACTCGCGCCAGAGAGAGGACGCGGGGTGTCCTGACTCTGATCAAAGATCTGCTCGATCTTTCCAAAATCGAAGCGGGAAAAATGGTCCAGTACAAGGAACCTTTAAATCTTGCCGACGTCATCCACCACGTCGTCGAAATGATGAAACCGGACGCCCAACAGAAAAACATACAAATCGATTTTCTGCCTCCGGCAGCCATTCCCACAGTCCAGGCCGACAGGAACAGCATGGAAGGCATCTTTACCAACCTTATTTCCAACGCCATTAAATATACCCTCGCCGGAGGAAGGGTGGCGATCCGTCTGGACGACGATGACGGTTTTGTGAAAATTTCCGTAGCCGATACGGGCATAGGCATCCAATGTGAAGACATTCCGAGGATTTTTGACAAGTTCTACCGGGTAAAATCATCGGAGACACGTCAGATCGTTGGGACCGGTCTGGGTCTCTCCATCGTGAAGAGCATCGTCGACGCTCACATGGGGACGATTTCCGTGGAAAGCACAGAAGGCAAGGGGACAACTTTCAGCATTTTATTGCCGAAAGCAGCGGGTATGGCCGGCTGCGACGAAAATTCATAACCAAAAACTGTCCTGAAGATCAGCCCGTCTCGCTTCCGATCGAAAATACATTTTCACTGATAGTCCCTGCATCATTGGTTATACGGCAAGGTTGAGTCAGTGCCTCCCGCCGAATCGCCACCGGTGCGCTTGGATTTTATCGTACATTCTGGCCTTTACAAAAGGGTCATTCATCAGCATGGTCTCTACCGCAGTACGGTCAGCCAATTCGATCATCATGGCGCTGCCCGCCCATTGCGTACCGTCGTCGGATAACAGCGATCCGTTGGCAATCAGGTGCTCTTGAAAGCCTTGTCTGGTCAGGTAGCTCTGGCGATCCTGCCATAGCCGGTGGTATGCGTCATCCACGCCCGGCTTGCTGTGACCGATGATCAGAAAACGCTGGTTATGATCCGGATTGCCCTTGAAGTCCCACATGGTACGCCCCAGCTCGTTGCGCCAGCGGCCGACAAAAACGTCCCCGTATACCCCCGCTTTGAAGTTGGGCTCTTCGTAGGCGAATACCCGCACTGCCTCGGCATCGGGCAAATCGACTATGTGCATGCTGCCGGTCGGCGTGATGCCATCTTCGGCCAGCGTCGGACCGCGCGCGACAAAGGCGGACGCATAAGCGTCCATGAACGCCCAGTGGGTCTCGACAATCTGTTTGCGCAAGGCGCCGGAGCCCGGCTTGTCACCACAGTAAAAGAAATATTCCATTTCCGTCCTCTTGAATAGTGTTGGTACCGCCTTGAAAGCAGTCCTTTTGCCCATTTGTATTCGATCGTTAAACATGACATTATAAACAGCACGAAATATTGACGTCTTTACAACAGGTCCGGATGCTGCGTTGCGCCGCATTACGAAGATCCAACAATGGTCTGCATAAAAGAGAGGAGGATTATCTATGGGCAAGGCATTAGTCATCGTCGGCGGCGGTGCTGGCGGCGGTTCCGTGGCTGCCGAGGCAAGACGAAGCGATTCCGGTCTTTCCATCACCATGATCGAACAGGGGCCTCACGTGGCAACCGCCGCCTGACCCATGCCCTATTACATCGGCGATGTAATTAAGGATGACCGGAAGCTAACGGCGCGCACCCCGGAAAAATTCCGGGAATCAGGCATTGAAGTGATTATCAATACCCGTGTCGAACAGATCGATCCAATGGGTCAGGTTGTCCGCCTCGGCAGCGGCACCAACCTTTCCTACGATTTCCTCGCCCTCGGAACGGGAACAACGCCCATCATGCCAGGCATACCCGGAGAAGATACCAACGGGGTATTTGTCCTGCGGAGACTGAGCGATGCCCTGAGGATAAAAAACTACCTCGGAGCAACGCCCTGCCGGAAGGCAATCATCATCGGGGCCGGCTTTATCGCCATGGAAATCTGCGAGGCTTTCGTGCAAAGAGGAATCGCAACGGAGATTGTCCACCGGGGCAAGCTGCCCGTCAACCGCTGGGACCCGGAATTGGGCCTGATTATTTTCAATGAACTCAAAAAGCATAACGTTTCCTTTACAACGGATACCAAACTGCAATCCATCGAGAAAGGCTCCACCTATCGGTTACGCTTGAACACGAATCACGGCCCCACGGAAGGAGATCTCATCCTCATAGCGGTTGGCGTCAAGCCCGATACAACTCTGGCCCGGGCGATGGGCCTGGACCTTGGCAAGTCCGGCGCCATCGCCGTTAATTTCTCCCAGCAAACTTCCGTGGCAAATATCTATGCAGCCGGCGACTGCTGCGAATCCTTTCACCGGGTCAGCAAGCGGTGGAGCAACATCCCCCTAGGCGATATCGCCAACAAGCAAGGACGTGTGGCAGGAAGAAACATCGGCGGTAAACCCCGGATCTTCCCCGGCGTTGTCGGAGCCCAGTCTTTCCGGATTTTCAACCTAGAGGCAGCAGCAGCAGGCCTTACCGAAGATGATGCCGTGGTGAACGGTTTCCATCCGGTCAGCGTAATCACCTGGGGAAATGCCATCGCCAATGCCATGCCGGATCCGAAAAAGATAGGTCTCAAGCTCACCGCCGACAGGGCGACCGCAAGGCTTATCGGCGCCCAGGCAGTGGGTGAAGCCGGCGTCGTCAGCCGGATCAACACCCTTTCTGCCGCCCTGTGGTCCGGTCTTGGCCTCGAAGAAATTGGTTACCTCGATCTGGCCTATGCACCGCCCTTCAGCGGCGCCTGGGATATTATTCACAATGCTGCACAAGCGTTGTTAAGAAAACTATAAGGAGTATCCATTGAACGATCCTACTAAACCAGCGGCAGGGTCGCTGCCGGCCGTTCTTGGTAGCGGCTTTGCCTTTCTGAAACGGCAGCACCGGGACTGGAAAATCACCGTTTTGCGCACCTCCCTCGACAAGCTTGCCTACCAGATGGTCTTTCCCTACCTGTCCATCTATATCGTGGCGCTGGGGGCGACCGGGACCCAGTTGGGCATTGTCAACAGCATCGGCATGACCATCGCCGGTCTCTGCGGGCCCTTTACCGGCTGGTTCATCGACCGCACCGGACCGAAACGAATCTACCTCATCGGCATCGGTTTTCTGGCCGTCTCCTACCTGACCTACGGATTGGCACAGAGCTGGGAGGTGACCATCATTGCCATGGTGGGCTACTGGCTCGGATCTTCGACCAGTATCCACAGTTGTGCCACCATCTGCGGCAACTGCCTGGTCAACCAAGACCGGGCCACCGGCATGATGATCTGTGAAACGGTCGCAGCGGGCCTTCTGGGAATGGCCGGACCGATGCTCGCCGTGTGGTTGGTCACCCTATACGGCGGCGTCAACATAGGCGGCATCCGGCCGTTATTCTTTTCAGGTCTTCTGGTTACAATCGGCACGTTCGTTATTGTCGTGACACAGTTGTCGGAACAAAAGTGGGTGAAGGCGGGCAGCCACAGGCCGCACCTGTTGAAAGATATCTCTCAAGTGCTCAAGGGCGGCAAGGATCTGAAGAAATGGCTGGTCATTGCCTCCGTCTCCCAGTTGCCGCTGGGGATGGTCTTCCCGTTCACCCAGGTAATGCCGACCTCCGGATTATGCCGCGTTGAGGGTTTAGAAGGGTACATCTCGC
>CAZINF010000052.1:0-19977 GCA_964540555.1 uncultured Syntrophus sp.
CTCCTTGACTCCTTCTTGCCAAGTCGCACTCTCAGCTCGATGAAGATCTGCAAACGCATTTGCGGTTATGTCGCGAACCCAAGGTTCGCAATAATGATGCGGCGGCAATGGCTGTCGCAGGGCAGTTACGCGTGTTCTGTTGTGTTCCGTGGCGCTCGACATGCACTTGCAGTCGACGCCGGGGATCGGTGCGCATTTTCGCCTGGCAGAAACAACTTCCTGCTGGTAACTGTTCCGATAAATTTCCCGTTATCAGGGGGGCTATCCAAAAAGCCAAGAACAATAAAGGGGCAAGCACTCAGCTTAACCCCCTTTTATTTCTGGTGGAGCTGGCGAGGATCGAACTCGCGGCCTCTTGAATGCCATTCAAGCGCTCTCCCAGCTGAGCTACAACCCCACAAGCCTGGCCTTCGCTTAAGTGTGGGGCTTCTAACACAGGCGCGAAAGCTTTGTCAATACATTTATCTTGACATACATTTATCTTGACATTTTCACATGCCATCATAATAATCAGCACCGTGCCGGAGTGGTGAAACTGGTAGACGCAGGGGACTCAAAATCCCCCGACTCTTGCAGTCATGTCGGTTCGATTCCGACCTCCGGCACCAAAGTGGAATTCCCTATTGGTCAAGAGTTTGAAGATGCGACTGAAGATTTGACTTTCGGCTGCTCAACCCGAGTTTTCTTCTGATATTGTATCTGTGGATATCGATTGATCCGGTAGCTATATTCAGCATTTCGGCAATTTCCTTTGTTGTCATACCATGCCTTACAAGCGCAGCCACCTTGATCTCTTTGGGGGTGAGGTTGAAATGCCTGATGTTTTTCAGCAGGGGCGTTGCAATATCTTTGAGATGTGTTTCTATGATATCGAGACAGGGCTGCTGTCCCACAGCGAGACGCCCCTTTTTCATCTGTTCCACGAAGGGAAGAACCAAACTGCGTACATTCATCACGAATCGCTCTTCCATATCTCTCTTGTCATCCTCCCTTTGCTTCAAGAGAACTCTGAGCGTCGTATTGAGTTCCTGGAGGGTAATGTTCTTGATTTCCAACTCCGCCGTCCGTTCCTTAACCATCTCTTCAAGATGCATTCGATACCTTGCCAGTTCCTCCTCGGCGCACTTGCGTTCGGTGATGTCGCGCACCATGGAAATCATGAGTTCCGGTTGAGCCGAGGACACTAAACTGAGATGAATTTCGACCGGGAATGCCGATCCATCCTTCCGCTTGTGCATCCCTTCAAACGTTTTCCCCTCTCCCGGCTTCAAATCACAGTGGATCGTATCGATCTCGACAGGTGATAGTTTGAGCTCGATATCCGCCGCGAACAGTTTCACGAGTTCATTCTTGCTGTAGCCAAGGTCAAGGCACGCCCGGGAATTGCAGTCCAGAATCCGGCCGGTATCGGTCTCCAATACGTAAATAGCGTCACCGGCCCCCTCGATGTAGGACTTCAACTGCTGCTCGCTCATACGCAGCGCCTTCTCCGCGCACATGAGACCGGCATACAGGTGCGCATTGGCGATCGCTCCGGCGATCTGCCTCCCGATCTCCTCGGCCAGGTGGATATCCTTTCCCCTGTATGCATTCAGTTTCTTCGACCGGAAATGCAAGGCGCCGATCACCTCGTCCCGGGAGATCAGCGGAACGCTGATCAGCGATCGCATTCCCGCGCAAACGGTGGCAACGTTGGTCATGTGGGGAAATCGACCGGTTATCTCTTCGACGCCCGTCGTGTTAATGAGCAGGCCGATTCGCTTGCGCAAGATGGTTTCGGAAATCGTCCCTGCCAGTGGAACGGTATCGCCCGGTCTACGCCCGGGGATATCAAACCCGGAAACATAGGTGACGGTGAATGTCCGCTCATCAGGATTGTTCAGGTCCACACTGAGCCTGTCAAAAGGAACCAATTTCTGCGCCTGTAAGGCAAACGATTCGTACACATCGTTTATGTCCAGTGTTGAGCTGATCACCCTTCCGATCTCGGCGATGACGGCGATTTCTTCGGCCAGTCGCTCGGCGTTCTCCCGGTTTCTTCGCTGCTCCTCTTCGGCCTTTTTAAGAGCGGTGAAAAGCTGCGCATTGGCGATCGCCTCGGCAATCTGCGCCCCGATCCTTTCGGCCAGGCGGAGATCCTGCTCGGTGTAAGCATTCATCTTCGTCGACCGGAAATGCAGGCATCCGATGACCTCGTCCCGGGAGATTAGAGGAACACACATTATCGAGCGCATCCCCGCACGAAAGGTGGTGGAGGAGGATGCGCCGGGAAAACGACCGGTAATCTCGTCCACGCTCATCGGGTGAAAGAACAGGCTGGTCCGCGTCCGGACGACGTCTTCGGATATCGACCCCGCCAGTAGAACTTTATCCCCGGGTCTCCGCCCGGCGATATCGAACCCGGAAACGTAGACAATGGTCAAGCTTTCCCCATCGGGGTCTTTCAGACTCACGTGGATTCGGTCAAAGAGGATCAGTTTGCTGACCTCGGCGGCGAACCGTTCGTACACCTCACATATGTCCAGGGAAGAGCCGATCACTCGCCCGATCTCGGCGATGGCGGCCATCTCTTCGGCCTGCCGCCCGGCCGTTTGTCGGTTCCGGAGCCGCTCCTCTTCGCCCCGCTTGTGTTCGGATTCCCGGAGGAGCCCCTCCACCGGTTCCTGCTCGCGATCCGGTCTTTTTAGCTTTGCCATTTTACGCTCCTTAGCAAATGCCTCGTTCCTTATAAAACACGCAGAGATAATCCCGAATGAACCTACCATGCCGTTTTGACATGCGGGTAGTTTCTGATTTTTTCGTCTTTCGTGACCAGGACCGCGCCCAGGGAAATGGCCGTGGCAATGATGATGCGATCGGCGGGGTCATCGTGTAGCGCGTCCGGCAATTGCACTGACTTCAGGGCGATATTGTTACTGACGGGTACAAAGTCAATAAATGGAAGGGCTTCGGAAGCGGCGACCCAATCACCTGCACTCATCGTCAGTTTTAGCCTGCCCCGTGATTCAAGAACGGCAACCTCCCAGGCGCTGATGGAGGAAATACATATGCTCCTCTGAGTGATTGCCTCATCGATGATGCGTTTGGCCGTCTCCGAAAGTAATGTCGGGCTGCTTACCCACCAGATCCACGCATGCGTGTCCAAAACGATCATTTGAGCGCCTTCCAGTCTTCCGGCGCAACCGGCTCTTTGGGATCGTCATACCTCAGAACAGAATTGCGCAGAATCTTCAGACGATCCTCAGGATCGGACGTATAGGGAATAACCTTAAGAACCGGCCGGCCGCGATCGGTAATGATCAGCGCCTCTCCGCTCTCTTCAATCATGCGAAAATATTCCAGTGACCGTGGTTTAAATTGAGATTTCGAGACCATGCGTTCCATAGTTTTACTCTCCTGACTCATCCATCACCATGGTCATATGACCATGGTCACATCAGATTGTCAACCAAAATATGACACCGAAATATGATACGGCAGGGTCTTTGTCAACGGGTTTCTAATGCCCGAGAACCGCCTTCCGATAGAGGCTGCCGAAGATACTTTGCGGATCGAATTTCGACTTGAGTTTCCGGTAGGCTTCACCGTTGTAAATGCGCCAGAACTCGTCTTCGGGGTAGAAAGACTGCGAATAGAGCGACTTGCGGCCGCCGAGTTCCTGCACGATGCGTTCGACGCGACGGTTGAAATGGCCGGGAGCGTTGTCCGGAGAGGTCCGGACGCTTCCCCAGAAGCCGAAGTTCAGGTAGAGGAGACCTGGTTCCATGGCATAGAGGATCCATCGCCCGGCGTCATCGAGGGGTCGTATCGGACAGATCCAGAAGGGGCGGATGTCGATCTCGCGAAAATAGAACTCGAGGAATTCCGGGGCTTTTTCGAAGGGAATCTCGACATCCTGGATCACCGGTTCGAACCGTTCGACGGGCAGGCGCAGGGACTTACGGATCGTATGGACCCGCTCGTCGACTTTCCATCTCCGATGCAGGGATTGGAGCTTCCAGTAGGCGCTCGAACGCAGCATCCAGCGCCCGAGCAGACGGCGCAGCAGGGGATTCTGCATGCCGAAGCTCCGCGAACACCAGAACCAGTCCGGATCCCATCGCCAGAGGAAATCCCTCATGGTCAGGAGATCCTCAGTCCGGCGGTGCAGGGATCGGTAGTAGATCCGCCGGCCCTTGTAATCGCTGACCGGGCCGCTTTCGTAAGTGAGTCTTGCCGTGGTCATGACAAAATCGTCGGGCGCGAAGGCCACCCCCTCGACGAAGTCCGGCGCCTGAGGGCTCTTCTGGGCGCAGGCCGCTTCCATCGCGGACAGGAATTGAGTGCGATCGGAGAAGCGCCGGTGGGCGAGCGTGACAAACGGACTCGCGGGCAGGAGCTTCACCCGCAATCGGAGGATGTAGCCGAGGGTCCCGTAGGAATTCGGGATGGCATGGAAGAGGTCCGCGTTTTCGTTGTCGGGACGGCAGACGCGGATGGCGCCATCGCCGCAGAGGATTTCCATCTCCTTGACTGTCTCGTGTACGAGTCCATGCCGGAACGAGGACGCTTCGATGCCGACCCCTGAGACCGCACCGCCGACGGTGATGGTCTTGAGCTCCGGTACCACGGGGGGACGAAGGCCCTTCGAGAGGGCCGCATCGGTGAAATCCTCGAAGGTGGTCATCCCCTCCACTTCGGCGATCCCGAGTTCCGGATCGATCTCGATCACCCGGCAGAGGCGCCGGACGTCGAGCCTTTCGGCTGCGACTTCACTGCGCGCGCGGAACAGGTTCGATGTCTTCTTCGCCAGGCGGACCGGCCTTCCTGCCCGGCCCGCCATGACACGGGAGAGTTCCCGGCAGGCCTCGCGATAGGATTCCCAGCTATCGAAAAGGTCAGGGCGGTTACGGTCCATCAGCGGGCCCTTTTCCAGCCGCCGCGGATGCCGTCCTTCGAGAGCGCCAATTGCCAGAGCTGGGTTTGCCGGCTGCGAAATGCCCCCGCACAGGAGAGGAGGTAATACCGCCACATCCGGTAGAAGCGGTCGCCGTATTCTCCGGAGAAGCGCGGCCAGGCATGTTCGAAATTTGCATGCCAGGCCATCAGGGTGCGGTCGTAATCGGCGCCGAAGTTATGCCAGTCCTCCATGACAAAGAGGTCATCCATGGCCTGGCCGAGCTGCGCGACGGAGGGAAGCATGCCGCCCGGAAAGATGTATCGGTCGATCCAGGGATCCGTGTGAGTCACCGAGCGGTTCCTGCCGATGGTGTGCAACAGAAAAATCCCGCCAGGTTTGAGGCAGCGGTGGGCGAGTTCGAAGAAACTCCGGTAGTTCTTGTAACCCACATGCTCGCAAAGTCCAATCGCGACAACCTTGTCGAAGACGCCCGTCGCTTCACGGTAGTCCCGGAGACGGAATTCCACGGGGAGGCCTTTGCACCTGGCCCGGGCCCATTCGATCTGCGCGGTGGAAATGTTGTATCCGATCACCTCTGCGCCATAATGTTCCGCCGCATAGCGCGCGAAACCGCCCCACCCGCACCCCAGTTCCAGGACCTTCTCGCCGGGCGCAAGTGCAAGTTTCCGGCAGACCAGGTCCAGTTTGGCTTCCTGGGCGGAGGCGAGGTCATTGGCGATCCCGTTCCAGTAGGCGCACGTGTATTGCATGTAGGGATCGAGCATCGCTTCGTAAAAGGCATTTCCGATATCGTAGTGGATCTTGGCAACCTCGATTGAGCGTTGCTTGTTTTGCCGGTTGAGAAGCCTCGCCTTGGCCACTTCGACGAGTATGGCGGGGGTGGGGCGGATTTTCCGGTCGCGGTGGGCGGTCAACGCCCGGTCGAAGAACTGGTCCAGGGCTTCGCAGTCCCACATCCCTTCCATGTAGGATTCCCCGAATCCCAGCGAAACGTTGTCGGCGATATACCCGTAGGCGGCTTCATCGTGGCATTGCATATCCCACGGTCGCCCGCCGTTGATGCGAATATCCGCATAGCCGAATAGATCCTTGAGCCAGCCCGGAAGTTTGGACATGCGTTCCTCCACTCTCTTGAACTGCTTACATATCATAACTCTGAAAAACGGTGAAGCGGATTGTGCAGGCGACAAACACTGTTCACAATTGCCTGTTCACAATTGCCTTGACAAAGAAAAATCCGTATTATATAGTTTACTTGCTCGTTAGGGGTGTCCTGCGGGACTGAGATGCCGGAATCCCGGTGACCCTTTACAGACCTGATCAGGGTAATGCCTGCGTAGGGAAATGAGCCGAGATGCAAAGGGCATTAAGGCCGTCTCCCTTCAGTGAGGCGGCCTTTGTATTTTTAGGAGATGCGGAAAATGACACAGCTTGAATCGGCCAAAGAAGGTAAAATCACGCCGGAAATGGTGCAGGCGGCAAACTACGACGGCGTATCCCCGGAGGAACTGCTCGTTAAAGTGGCGGCCGGCGCCGTGGTGATCCCGAAAAACAAAGCGCACACCTTTGAAGCCAGGGCGATCGGCATGGGGCTTTCGACAAAAATCAACGCCAACATCGGGACGTCGACAAGCCATGCCCTCCTTCCGGAAGAACTCGACAAACTGCGCGCGGCGATCGACGCCGGGGCCGACGCCGTCATGGACCTCTCCACGGGGGGCGACATCGACGCCATTCTCGCCGGAATCATCGAACATTCCTCCGTCATGATCGGTACGGTGCCCGTCTACCGTTCCATCAGCCGGCTTTTCGCCGGGGGCCTGACCTGCAAGGATCTCACCGAGGAATCCATCTTTGAAGACATCGAACACGAGGCCCGCATGGGGGTCGATTTCGTGACCGTCCACTGCGGCATTTCGACCCGAACGCTGCCCATTCTCGAGAAGAGCGACCGGATCATGGGAATGGTTTCCCGCGGCGGAAGCCTGATGGCGGAATGGATGAAGCTGCATGGGCGGGAAAACCCCCTCTACGAGCATTACGACCGCCTCCTGACGATCGCCCGGGAGCATGACGTCACCCTTTCCCTCGGGGACGGGCTCCGGCCGGGGTCGATCTGCGATGCGGAAGACCGCGCCCAGATCAGCGAACTGATCGTTCTCGGGGAGCTGGTGGACAGGGCGAGAGCGGCGGGGGTCCAGGTGATGGTGGAGGGACCGGGCCATGTCCCTCTGAGCCGCATCGCCGCCGACATGAAACTCCAGAAACGCCTCTGCAACGACGCGCCCTATTACGTGCTGGGACCTCTGCCCACCGATATCGCCCCCGGCTACGACCACATCGTCGGGGCGATCGGCGGCGCGATCGCCGCGGCCAACGGGGCTGATTTCCTCTGTTACGTGACGCCGGCCGAGCATCTCGGTCTTCCCACGGTGCAGGACGTCCACGAGGGGGTGATCGCCTCGTGTATCGCGGCCCATATCGGAGACCTGGAGAAGGGGGTTAAAGGGACGTGGAAGCGAAATGAAATGATGTCCCGGGCCAGGAGAAGTTTCGATTGGGAAACGATGTTCCGGTTGGCCATCGATCCGGTGAAGGCCAGAAGGGTGAGATGCCTCACCGAGGACAAAGACAAGGATGTCTGCACGATGTGCGGGGAACTGTGCGCCATCAAGACGTACGACCGTTATGTAAAGGGCAATCCCGCCGGTTAGATCAGACCGCTTCGGGTTTCAGCCCCGGAAAACCTGTCCGCCTGCCCCGGAAATCATCTATATTCTCGTTTTTTTCTGTTTTTTTCTTGATTGACCCCGGCCTTTTCTCTATAATGCGCGGAGTAAGTTCGACTGCTCACGCGGGCGCAGAATCGCCAGGACTTACGGAATTTTGCCGGCATGTTTTTCGGGGATCCGGGATCGTACCCGCAGAGTTGACCCGGTGTCTGCATTTAGAATCGATTTTTCACTTTTTTTAAGGAGGTATGGTGTGAAAAAAATTGCTTTTTTTATGCTGCTTACGCTCTTTTCAACCGTAACCGTTTCCTTGGCCGCTGAACTCAAGGTCGGTGACAAGGCCCCGGACTTTAAGATGAAAGACTCGACCGGCAAGGAGTACTCGTTGGAAGATCCGCGGTTCAAGGGGAAGGTCCTCTATATCGCCTATGTCGATCCCGACGAGAAGGATACGAACAACCACGTGGAAGACGCTCTGAAAAAGGAAAGAGATTCCGGCGCCCTGGACAAGACCCGTTACGAGGGATTCGGGTTCGCCAACCTGAAGGCGACCAGTCTCCCCAACTTCATCATCAAGGCGATCATCAAGAGCAAGCAGGAGAAAACGGGCGCCGTCGTCCTTCTGGATTACGATTACACGATCCTCAACCTCTGGGGGCTGAAGAACGACTCGTCGGAAATCGTCGTCCTCGACAAGGAGCGCATCTGTCGATATAAACACAGCGGCAGGCTGCCGCCGGAAGATCTGGTGAAGATGATCCAGATCATTAAGGAATACCAGGTCAAGTAGCCACCCAAGAGAAAAGAAATTCTCCATGGGTGCGGGATTCCGGCAAGAGATACCCGCTGTGACTACCGCCTTGACCGGACCCGGAAAGAAGATTGCTTATCCAATTCCATGCGAATAGAGAGGTTTGAAATCCGCAGGGAATCGAGAGAGCGGAGCTGTATCTGAGAAATGGACTGGAACTATCCGACAATCAGCCGCAATGCGGAAAAAGGGGCGATGTGGGCGGCAGCCCTGCTGGGTCTTTCCATCCCCATCTCGACCTCGCTTGACAGCATCCTTGCGGGTCTGATCGTAGCCCTCTTGCTCATCGGGGGCCATTTTCGGGACAAGATCAGGGCTGTCCGCGACAATCCGATCGTGCTGCCGGCGCTGGCCTTCTTCGGGATGTATCTGCTCGGTCTGAGCTACAGCGAGGCGACCCGCCGCGAGGCGATGGAGTCGCTCGCGAAGGCGTCCGATCTCCTGTTGATCCCCATCCTGCTTTATCTCTTCCGGAAGGAGGGAATCAGACGCATGGCCCTCGCAGGATTCCTGGCCGCCATCGTGTCGATGATCCTGATCTCCTATCTGCTGTGGTGGGGCGTGATCCCCCCGAGCAAGCTTTTCCATATCACCTCGGACGATGCCTATACCCCATTTCATCACCGGATTACCCACGGATCCCTGATGGCCTTTGGCGCCTATCTCTTCGCCCTGAAGGCGCGTCTGGAGCGGAGACCGGTGGTGCGCGTCCTCTGCGCGCTTCTCAGCATTGCGGCCCTGGCCAATGTCCTGTTTATCGTCTCCGGCAGGACCGGCTATGTGGTCGCATTGGCCCTCGGCGCATATTATCTCATCGCCGGCTGGCGCTGGCGTGGTGTCGCGACGGCGGCGGTCGTCCTCCTGGTTCTGGGTATCGCCGTATACCTCATGCCCGCTTCGGTCCCCCATCAGCGGTTGGCGATGATGGCCGAGGAGATCGCCGGGTGGCAGCCCGGCGAGCCGACGTCGACCTCCGTCGGCTATCGGCTGGAATACTACCGCAACAGCCTGAACCTCATCGCCGAACATCCGGTCCTGGGGGTGGGAACGGGCGGATTTAAAGGGGCCTACGCCTCCCTCGTGGAAGATAAAGGGATGGATCCCACGACGAATCCGCACAACGAGTATCTCATGGTGGCGATCCAGCTTGGGTTGGCGGGCCTGGCGCTTCTGTTCTGGCTGTTGATTACCCTCTGGCGGAGGGCAGCCGACCTGCCGGGGGGATTCGAACGAGCCGCCGCCCGGGGGCTTGTTGTTTTGATCCTGTCGGCGAGCCTGGTCTCCTCCACCCTCATCGACCACACCGAGGGGTTCTTTTTCGTCTGGATGAGCTCCCTTTGCTTTGCCGGCTGGTCCGCCGCCGGAGGAGAATCTGCCCGGCCATGTCACTATCCGTCATCGTAATCACGAAGAATGAGGAGGCCTGCATCGGCGAGTGCCTCGCGTCCGTCGCCTGGGCCGACGAGGTGATCGTCGTCGATTCCGGCAGTACGGACAGGACGGTGGTGCTGTGCCGCAGCCATACGGACAAGGTGCATCTCACCGCCGACTGGCCCGGCTTCGGGCGGCAGAAGAACCGCGCCCTTGCCCTTGCCGCGGGGGAGTGGGTTCTCTCCCTCGATGCCGATGAGCGTGTCACCCCGGAGCTCCGCCGGGAAATAGAGGCCACCATGGACAATCCCGCCGACCGGGCAGCCTTTGCCATGCCACGCCGTTCCAGCTACTGCGGGAGGCAGATGCACCATAGCGGCTGGTGGCCCGATTACGTCGCCCGCCTCTTTCGCCGCGGACGGGGGCGCTTCAGCGACGATCTGGTCCACGAACGCCTCATCGTGGACGGACATGTAGGCCGCCTGCGCTCCCCACTCATTCACGAAGCCTTCGGCAGCCTGGAGGAGGTGCTGGAGACGATGAACCGTTACTCGAGCGCCGGGGCGGCTCTCATGCATGAACGGGGGAAGCGGGCGACGCTGGCCGGGGCGATCCTGCACGGCCTCTGGAGTTTTTTCCACACCTACGTGGTCCGCGCCGGATTCCTCGACGGCAGGGAGGGATTCCTGTTGGCCGTTTCGAACGGCGAAGGGACCTACTACCGCTATCTGAAGTTGTTGCTCCTGACAGAACGGGATAAGGCGGGACGTTCACGATGAAGATCGCCGTCATCGTGACGACCTACAACCGTCCCGACGCCCTGGCGGCCGTTCTCGAGGCCTACATCGCGGAGCGGGATCGGGACTTCGAGATCATCGTGGCCGACGACGGCTCCGGCCCGGAGACGGCGGTGTCGGTGGCCGTCTGCCGGGGGCGGACGGAGATCGCAATCGGTCACGTCCGGCAGGAGGACCTGGGTTTCCGGGCCGGGGCGGTCCGTAACCGCGCCCTTGCCCTGACAAGAGCGGATTACGTAATCTTTACCGACGGGGATTGCCTTCCCCTGTCGGGCTTCATCGCCGGGCACCGCAGGCTCGCCGAACAGAGATGGTTCTCGGCGGGAAACCGCATCCTCATCGGCGAGGGTCTGAGTCAGCGGATACTCGCTGAGCGCCTGCCGGTGGATGCCTGGCCGATGGGAAGGTGGTTTCAGGCCTTCCTGAAGGGGGAGATCAACCGCCTTCTCCCGCTTTTGCCCCTCCCCGTCCCGGGATGGCTGCGCAAACTTCCCGCACGGCGCTGGCAGGGGGTGATGACCTGCAATCTCGCCGCCTGGCGGGAGGATCTGCTGGCCGTCAACGGTTTCGACGAGGAGTACGAGGGATGGGGGCTCGAAGACTCCGATCTGACCATCCGCCTCCTCCATGCGGGTATCCGCCGCAAGAGCGCCCGCTTTGCCGCGCCGGTGGTCCATCTGTGGCATCCGGAAAACGATCGGGGGACGCTGGCGGGGAACCGGCGGCGGCTCGAGGCGCTGCTCCTCTCACATGAGTTCAGGGCAAAGCAAGGGGTAAACCGGTATCTGTGAAACCGCCGGATTCCATCCTCGTCATCGTTACCCGCCGGATCGGCGACGTGCTCCTGGCCACGCCGCTCATCCGCTCGCTCCGGACGGCCTGGCCCACGGCGGCGATCGACACGCTGGTGTTCGTAGGCACGGAGGGGGTCCTGGCGGCGAACCCCGATATCC
The DNA here is from genome assembly GCA_964540555.1 of uncultured Syntrophus sp. Classification (GTDB taxonomy): domain Bacteria; phylum Desulfobacterota; class Syntrophia; order Syntrophales; family UBA5619; genus JAKAFS01. Next base: position 11,565 of record CAZINF010000052.1, read on the forward strand.
GACGGGTGATAACCGTTCCCGAAGAGGCGAAAGATCCCGCCCATCTCCGGACCCTTCTTTCCCTGATCCAGCGGTATGATCTGGCAGTTTCGACCCTCCCCGGCGACCGCCCGACCTTCACAGCCCGGCTGGCCGGGCGCCGCTGCGTGGGGCCCCTGATGCCGGGACCCAAGCACTGGTGGAAGCGCCTGCTCCTTTCCCGCTGGATCGCCTTCGACGATTGCGACACGCACACCGTTCTGCTGGGTCTGCATCTGGCCGATCTCCTCGGGGTCAGGCGCGCTTCCGATGTCGTCGTTTCCTGGGCGCCAGCCGACGAGGCGCGGGTCGCCGGGCTCTTTCCCCCCGTCCGGACCGAACCGTATGCGGTGTTGCACCTCTATCCGAAATATCCCTACAAGATGTGGCGCCGGGAGGGGTGGAGGGACGTTGCCTCCTGGCTGAACCGGAGGGGAGTGCCGATAGTCCTGACGGGGAGCGGGGATCCGGAGGAGCTGGCCTATGTGGAGAGCTTTCGGCGCGAGATTCCCGAAGGGTGCATCAATCTGGCGGGGAGGCTGACACTCGGGGAGGTCGGCTTTCTGATCAGCCGGGCGCGCGTCTACGCCGGACCGGATACCGTCGTGACACACATGGCCGCGGCGCTCGGCGTCCCCACCGTGGCCCTGTACGGGCCGACAAATGCCGTGAAGTGGAGCCCCTGGCCGAAGGGGTACCGCGGGGAGGGGAATCCCTTTCCCCGACAGGGCGGCGGCCGGGTGAACAACGTGATCCTCCTGCAGGGGCCGGGCGACTGCGTCCCCTGCGGCGAGGAGGGGTGCGACCGGGAGGTCGGATGCACCAGCGACTGCCTCCAGCGGCTTCCCGCCGCCCGGGTTATCGAGGCCCTCGAGGAGGCGCTGGCTGACGGCGCTGGCTCGTCTGCCGGTGCGTCGCGATGATCCTCATCATGTTATCGCAGCTTTTCGGTCACGGTCATGATCTTTGCGCAACCTGGAAATCGTGATCCCTCCGCGCGCTGAACATTTTTCGACCCTGCGCCTCCTCGCTTCGTTCAGCGGAAAATTTGGGACATTGCCCTGGAAAATGGGGACAGATTTGAAATCAGCCCCCTCCCCTAATCTCCAATGCGCGCTTCCGGGATCCGATTTCCCGGTTGCGCCAGGTCTCGTTTTAATAATGAGGTTAACGACGACGTGACTTCTTTGAACAACAGATGGATTGCATATCTTCCTTCGTTTATCAGGAGTAGGTTGGAGGGTCGGCCGGGCATTCAGAAGGTTCTTGGCAACACCGGCTGGTTGTTCTTTGACAGGATATTTCGCATGGGCGTGGGGCTTCTTGTCATCGTCTGGGTGGCGCGCTATCTGGGTCCGGAACAGTATGGTCTGTTCAGCTATGTCTGTGCCTTCGTCGTCCTATTTTCGGCGATTGCCGCTTTGGGACTGGATGGTATTGTTGTACGGAATATTGTGCGAGACCCTTCCTGCGCGGAAGGAACGCTTGGGACCGCCTTTGTGCTGAAGCTGCTCGGCGGTGTTGTGGCGTTTCTGCTGTCGGTGGGTTCTATCATTCTCCTTCGTCACGGGGAGACCCTCACTTACTGGCTTGTGGGCATCACTGCTGCCGGGATGATCTTCCAGGCCTTCGACACTATCGACTTCTGGTTCCAATCTCAAATTCAATCAAAATATGTGGTGTACGCGAGAAATGCGGCATTCATTCTTGTCGCGGTGATTAAGATCGCTCTGATTTTAGCCGAAGCGCCGCTTGTCGCTTTTGCCTGGGCGGGTCTCGCGGAAATTGCCATCGGTTCCCTGGGGCTTGTTGTTGTTTATCAGGCCAAAGGGAAAAATATCAAAACCTGGGTGGCAAACCGTACCTACGGACGAAATCTGCTTAGAGACAGTTGGCCGCTGATACTGTCCGGAATCATGATCATGATATACATGCGCATCGACCAGGTCATGATCGGCAACATGGTCGGCAACGAGGAAGTCGGCATTTATTCCGCCGCTGTGCGTCTTGCCGAGGCCTGGTACTTTATCCCGATGACTGTGGTCGCTTCCGTTTTTCCGAGCATTGTGGAGGCGAAGACAATAAGCGAAGAGCTCTTCTATGGCAGATTGCAGAAGCTTTACAATCTTATGGCGTTGATGGGCTATGCGGTTGCCCTGCCGGTCACGTTTATGGGTGAATGGCTGGTAACCATATTGTTCGGCGCCGCTTACGCCAGAGCCGGCCCCATGCTTTCCGTGCTCATTTGGGCCGGCATATTCACAAATCTGGGAGTTGCCCGCAGTTCCTTTCTCACGACCATGAACTGGACAAGGGTACATTTTATGACAGTCTTTTTGGGTTGTATCGTCAATGTGGCCTTGAATTATCTTTTGATCCCTGTTTATGGCGGAATGGGGGCGGTGGCGGCTTCGTGCGTTGCCTATTGGTTTGCAGCCCATGGGGCGTGTTTTGTTTATAAGCCGTTGCATAAGACCGGTTATATGCTGACCAAAGCGATGCTGTATCCAAGGATTTGGTGATGATCAATACTTACGACGTTATTAAGATTCCCGGGGTTTTTATTTTGAAGCTGCTTGGCATCTATTCATTTTGTTCGCTTAGAAGAAGCGGGGCGTTAAAGGATGCCGGATGGTTCAAAAGCTTCAAGGCCGGGGCGCCGATCGATAACGACGGTAAGCCGGTCCCCTGGATGACCTATTCGGCAATGGGTTTTTTGGAGAAAAGGATCAACGGCAATATGTCGGTTTTCGAATATGGCTGCGGAAACTCAACGTTGTGGTGGGCCCGGCGGGTCAAAAACATCGTATCATGCGAGCATGACAGGGCATGGTATGAAAGGATGAAGGGATTGGTTCCAGCAAACGTGGAATTGTATCAGATTGACCTGGAATATGGCGGGGAGTACTCGAAAAAAGTGTCTGAATACAATCAGGCATTCGATATTATTGTTATTGATGGACGCGACCGTGTTAATTGTGGGAATCATTGCCTGTCTGCGTTAAAAACAAACGGGGTGATCATCTGGGACGACAGCGACAGGGACGACTATGCCGAGGGATATGATCATCTGCTCAATCACGGTTATAGAAGAATCGATTTCGAAGGGATGGTGCCCGTAAAGGTGTATAAAAAAAGTACGGCGGTCTTTTACAAAAGTGAGAATTGTCTTGGGATTTGACGTGAACCCTGCCCCCATCGCGTTGTTCGTGTACAATCGTCCTGATCACACGAAACACACCATCGAGGCCCTCAGAAGCAATGAACTGGCCGCCGAGAGCGACCTGATCGTTTTTTCCGACGGGCCGAAGACCAGAGCCATTGCTCCGCAGGTAACCGAGGTACGCGAACTGGTTGCGTCGGTCACCGGTTTTCGGAGCGTCAACATGGTGGTGCGGGAGCGCAATTACGGCCTTGCGCAGTCGATCATTTCTGGTGTAACGGAAAAGGTTTTTGCCCGCAACAGATTGATCGTCCTTGAGGACGATATAGTGACTTCGCCTTATTTCCTGCGCTACATGAACGATTCTCTTGACCTCTACGAACACGATGAGGATGTGATCAGCATCCATGGGTATGTATATCCTGTCAGAAAGAGATTGCCGGAAACCTTTTTTCTGCGGGGAGCCGACTGTCAGGGGTGGGCCACCTGGAAACGCGGCTGGGACCTGTTCGAACCGGACGGCCGTAAGCTGCTGTCCGAGCTTCGGCAACGGGGTCTTGAGAAAGACTTCGACTTCGGCGGCGCCTACGGCTACACGCGGATGCTCAGGGGCCAGATTGCGGGAAGGAACAGTTCCTGGGCCGTCCGCTGGTATGCATCGGCTTTCCTGCGCGGCAAGCTGACACTTTATCCCGGGGTTTCTCTCTTGCGCAATATCGGCTTCGATTCCAGCGGCGTGCATTGCAGTTCCACCACGGCCTTCGATGTGGAGCCGGCGAAAAGGCCCTTGCAGGTGGAAAGGATTCCGATCCGGGAAAATGAAGATGCCCGCGCCGCTTTCGCGGATTATTTCTCCTCCTCCCAGTCTTCCTTGAAAAGAATTCTGAAAGCGCTTTTGGATTGGGTTCGATGCGAGCGGAGCTGAAAAATCTGCTGAAAGAATTCATCCCTCCCGGATTGCTGCGGCTCCGGCGGGCGAATGTCTTCACCGGAGACTACCGAAGCTGGCAGGACGCCGCAGCGGCATCAGAGGGATACGACACCAACCGGATACTGGAGAAGGTGCGTCACGCCCTGCTGAAGGTTAAAAAAGGCGAGGCTCTTTACGAACGCGATTCCGTACTCTTCGATGAAGTGCAGTATTCATGGCCCCTGCTGTCCGCCCTGCTCTGGATCGCCTCGTGCAGCGGAAACCGGCTGCATCTGATCGATTTTGGCGGCTCCCTGGGGAGTACCTATTTTCAGAACCGCCGCTTCCTCCGGCATCTTTCCGAGTGGAGCTGGAGTATCGTCGAACAGGCAAAGTTCGTGGAGTGCGGCAGGCGGGAATTTGAGGACGGTAACCTTGCCTTTTACTCTACCATCGAGGAGTGCCGGGCGGCACGGCCCTGCAATGCCGTCCTGCTTTCCAGCGTCCTCCCCTATGTAGAGCGTCCTCATGAATGGCTGGACAGGATCGTATCGGCAGGATTCGAATACATCATCATCGACCGCACCCCCTTTCTCCTGAAGGATGAGCGTGATCGACTCACGGTCCAGACGGTGCCTAAGCACATCTACAAGGCGAGCTATCCGGCCTGGTTCTTTGGAGGGGCGGACTTTCTGCGGCATTTTGAAGGGCGCTACGAAAAGGTCGCCGAGTTCGATGCCCTTTCCGGCGCCATCCGGATCGGATTATCCCTGGCCTTTGACAGGGGTTTCATATTTAAGCATACACGAATGGGTAACCCCAAAAAGGTCCAGGATATCGCCGTGAAGACGGTTGAGGGCGCCTCGAACAGCAAATCCGTTGCCAGCCTCCAACAACTCCTGGGCGAGCAAATCCGCAAGCAGACCCCTGATAAATAGAAGTACGGCTCCGCGTCTCGGCTTCCCGCAAAACGCTAAATGTAAAGACATGACCCTCAAGGACCCAAGGAGAGAACCTGTGAATGAAGATTTTTATTCAGGCAGCAATATTCTCATTACCGGCGGCTTGGGTTTTATCGGATCAAGCCTGGCTCGGCGGCTGGTTGCGCTGGGAGCGCAGGTTACGCTCGTTGACAGCCTGATTCCCCAGTACGGCGGCAACCTGTTCAACATCGAGGATATCAAGAACCGGGTGCGGGTCAACATCACCGATGTGCGCGACCCCCATGCGATGGCGTATCTGATCAAGGGGCATGATTACCTGTTTAATCTCGCGGGCCAGACCAGCCACCTGGACTCGATGAGCGACCCCTTCACCGATCTGAGCATCAACTCTGCTGCCCAGCTTTCCATCCTGGAGGCATGCCGCCTGCACAATCCGACGCTCAGGATTGTATTTGCAAGCACCCGCCAGATCTACGGGAAGCCGCAATATCTGCCGGTCGACGAGAAACATCCGGTCTGCCCTGCGGACGTGAACGGCATCAACAAGCTCTCCGGCGAGTGGTACCACCTCCTCTATAACAACGTCTACGGCATCCGCGCCTGCGCCTTGCGCCTGACCAACACCTATGGTCCGGGCATGCGGGTGAAAGACGCGCGGCAGACCTTCCTCGGCATCTGGATCCGAAACCTGATCGAGGGCAAGCCGATCCTTGTGTTCGGCGACGGCCTCCAGTTGAGGGACTTCAATTATGTTGACGATGTGGTGGATGCACTCCTTGCAGTGGCAAGGGCGCCACAGGCCGACGGACAGGTGTTTAACCTGGGGGGTGCGGAGCATATCAGCCTCAGGGATCTGGCGGAAATGATGGTTGAGCTGCAACGGGGCGGGGAATTCCGGATGGTCCCCTTTCCTCCCGACCGGAAGACCATTGACATCGGCGATTACTACGGTGACTATTCCAAGATCGGATCGGCGCTGGGATGGGAGCCGCGGGTGCCTCTGCGTGAAGGTCTCGAACGTTCGCTGGCCTACTATGGCATGCACCATCAGCATTACTGGGATCAATAGCATGAGCCTGTCGGGAAAATAGGGGCTCTGTCCCAAATTTTCCGCTGAGCGAAGCGAGGGGGCGCAGGGTCGAAAAATGTCCAGCGCGCGGAGGGATCGTGATCTTCAAAGATTTCTGAATATTTACGTTATTTACGGAGCCAGGACATGATTCTTTCTACCGATCCCAGTGCCGGTTACCTCGCGCACAGAAGCGAGATCGATTCTGCGATGCGCAATGTGATGGAGAACGGCCGGTACATTTTGGGGCCTAAGGTCAGGGATTTCGAGGAGCATTTTGCAAAATACCTGGGGATGGCGCATTGCATCGGTGTGGCAAACGGGACGGACGCCGTGCATTTATCTCTCCGGGCATGCGGCGTGAAAGCGGGTGACGGCGTGATCACGGCCTCGCATACGGCAGTTGCCACCGTTGCGGCTGTCGAGTGGCTCGGCGCCGTTCCCGTTCTTGTGGACATTGATCCCGAGTCATACACGTTGGATCCGCAAAAGGTGGAAAATACGCTCCGCCGGATAAAAACCACGCTCACCATCAAGGCGATTGTCGCCGTCCATCTTTATGGCCATCCATCCGATATGAATGCGCTTCGAGATATTGCCGATCTGTACGAGATCGTGTTGATAGAGGATTGTGCGCAGGCGCACGGCGCTGCCGTAGGCGACAGGAAGGCCGGTTCGATGGGAGCATGCGGCGCCTTCAGTTTTTACCCGACAAAAAATTTGGGCGCTTTCGGCGACGGCGGGGCCATTGTCACCGATGATGCGGGCATCGCTGAACGGCTGCGTTCCTTGCAGCAGTATGGTTGGCGGGAGCGCTACATCAGCGAGGGCGCCGGGTATAACTCGCGGCTGGATGAACTCCAGGCGGCCATTTTGGACGTGAAACTGCAATGGCTCGATGCAGGGAACGAGCGGCGACGCAGAATCGCGGCTCTCTATCACGACGGCCTCTCCGGGATGCCGCTCGATCTGCCCCGCGAAAAACCGGGAGTGCATCATGTGTATCACCAATACGTGATTCGATCTGCCGAGCGGGATCGGCTGCGTATCTATTTGGAAAATAAGGGTATTCAAACGTCGATTCTTTACCCGATGGCGGTTCATCGGCAGCCTGCCTACCGCAATCGCGTGCCGGTGGGGGAGGGAGGGATGGCGGTGACCGAAAGCATCGTACAGAGAATTCTCAGTCTCCCCATATATCCGGAGCTGGGCGACGCGGAAGTGGAAAGGGTCATCGAAACCATAAGAGGCTATTTCAGGAACTGATGCATCATTTCTGCACCTATTTCGACATGAATTACTGGCCCCGCGCCCAGAGTCTGCTGGATTCTCTGGAGAGGCGCTGTCCATCCTTTACGATCCACATGCTCTGCATGGACGATGCCTGCTTTACAAAAGTAAAGACGCTGGGTCGTTCCCATTGCGTTCCGCTGCGCCTGTCCGAGCTCGAAGAGGCCCAGCCCGAGCTGCTGCGGGTTAAAGAGAGCCGTTCTCTGCTGGAATATTATTTCACCTGCGGGCCGGCCTATATCCGGCATGTGATGGATCGTCATCCTGATATAGACGTGATCACCTATCTGGACGCAGATCTTTACTTTTTCCACGATCCGGAACCGCTCTTTGATGCATTCCGGGGTCATTCGATCGGTGTGACGGCCCATCACCTGCCCCACTTGCACAGGCGGAGAATCTTTACGGCGCATCACTTGCCCGCCTTCCGCAAGCGGAGAGCCCATGAGGGGCAATACAATGTCGGATGGCTCAATTTCCGCCGCGATGCCGACGGGATAGCCTGTCTTGAGTGGTGGCGGGATCGGTGCATCGAATGGTGTTACGATCGGTATGAAGACGGCAAATATGCCGATCAACTGTATTTAGACCAATGGCCGGCGCTGTTTAAGGGATTTTATCAGTTTACCCATCACGGTGCGAATGTGGGGATGTGGAACGTCGGCGATTATCGATTTTCCTTTCGAAACGACCGCGTTTACGTTGACGCTGATCCCTTGATTTTTTATCACTTCCACGGTTTCAAGAAAGTAGCGCCGTTTATTTACAATGCGGACACGGCGCTGTCATTGAAAGCCCCCTCCCCGGTCCTTAAACGCCATGTTTTTTCCGAATACATCAACAAGCTGGAGCGATATGCGGAAAAACAAGATACGACGGCAAGCATAAGGCAATATCGGCCAAGTTGGCATATCGTCAAAAGCATCATCCGTCACACCCTCGGATTGATTTTTCGCCAATATGTATTATACTACAAGGGACGTGTTATTTAACTCTTTTCAGCGATACGCATTGTATAA
>CAZINF010000053.1:0-19756 GCA_964540555.1 uncultured Syntrophus sp.
CATTTAATTTCTCATGTCAAGGCATGCCACACAATGTCAAAATTCAATTGACACACAAGATCATTCTTCATATACACTTACCACGAAGGAAAATACCTTATCAAGCTGACCACACTGGGCGAGGAATAGGGATTCCTGACCTATGACAACGTTAATGACCTGCTGCCTTCAGCGGTCATTTCCTCCGATCAGATCGATGACATAACATGCTTTTCGGGGAGAAGAATATAGATATCATCTATACAGACGAGGGGGAGAAACTGGTCGTCAAAAAGGCGGCTGGTGAGTGGGGCGACTCTAAGAGCGAGCATCTCCTCGGTCTGTTACCCTCGTTCGGTAAAACCGGCGATCCGGTGAAGATGTATCTGCGGGAGATGGGGCTTGTTTCCATGCTCAGCCGGGAAGGCGAGGTTGAGCTCGCCAAAGTGATCGAAGAGGGCGATCAGGAGAGCATGGCGGCCGTCTTTAGCGTGAACATCTCCCTCAAGGATGTCGTCAATATCGGCGCCCAATTGAACAGCGGGGAGATCTGCGTGAAGAGCGTCGTGAACAATCTCGGTGATGAAAACGGCATCGTCAAGGAAGACATGCATCGGAAAAGGGTAATCAAGCTGCTCGACAAGGTCACGGTCTATGACGCCCAGAACGATGTGATCCGAAAGAAGCTGAACGCGAAAAGTCTCAGCCCCCTGGAAAGGCAGAAACTCAAGGAGGATCAGGGCAAGAATCTCCTGAATATCGTCAAGATCTGCCGGAAGGTCCGGTTCAGCAAGCGACAGATCGACCGGATGGTCGCCAATCTCCGCGTTTATCTGAACGAGGTGGAGCAAGCGGAAGAGACGGTCCGCCGGTGCAAGAAGGAAACGGGCCTATCCCTGGCCCAGTTGGAAGAGGCCTGGGCGAAGATGCACAAGTCCGCCAGAAGCGGGGAGCAAGCGGCCAGAAAAGCAGGAGTATCCCTGGGGAAATTGAGGTCCTGCGAGCAGATCGTCCAGGAGGCCCACCGCCGGTTCAAGAGGATCGCCCAGGAAACGGGGCTCTCCTTGACGGCGCTGAAGAGGGCCATGGTGGTGATCCAGACGGGAGTGAGAAAGACGGATATCGCGAAGAGAAAGTTGGCGGAGGCGAATCTGCGTCTTGTCGTCAGCATCGCGAGGAAATATCCGAACCGGGGCCTCCAGTTTCTGGATCTGATCCAGGAAGGGAATATCGGGTTGATGAAGGCGGTCGATAAATTCGAGTACCAGCGGGGCTATAAATTTGCCACCTATGCCACCTGGTGGATCCGCCAGGCGATCACCCGGGCCATCGCCGATCAGGCCAGGACGATCCGCATCCCCGTCCACATGATCGAGACCATCAACAAACTGAGCAGAACCTCCCGGTATCTCGCCCACGAGCTGGGACGGGAACCCAATCCCGAGGAAATCGCAAACAAGATGGAATATCCGCTGGAAAAGGTCCGAGAGGTCCTGAAACTTGCGAAAGAACCTCTCTCACTGGAGACGCCCATCGGGGAGGAGGAAGACAGCCATCTTGGCGATTTTATTGAAGACAAGAATACCATGTCTCCCGCGGAAGCTACTATCAGTATGGATATGGCGGAACAGACCCGGAAGATCCTGTCGAGCCTGACGCCGCGTGAGGAAAAGGTTCTTCGCATGCGTTTCGGGATCAGCGAGCGTGGAAATTATTTGGCGGAAGAATCCCACGAATCTCTGGAGCTTAGCCGGGAAAGGGCGACACAGATCGAATCGGGTGCGGCACGGAGGTTGAGAAATCCAGCGCGGCGAAGACCCTGATCTCAACCAGGCAGCCCACGAGACTGTTCATTGATCGACGCCGTCACCGCTGGTCAAAAGTGGCTCCGGGTAGGACGCTGTGCCTGGAGAAACCTCTCGTCCAGCTTTTTCCGTTCTTTGACTTCTTCATTCTCATTTTAATGGTTGATAATTCCATTGACACATAAGATCGTTCTTCATATATACCCACAGTGAAAAGCAATACCTTATCAATCCGAACCGAACTGGGTGGACTGCCGCCGCTTCCCCCCTGGCGGCACGTTGTACGGAGGATGCTCAAGGTTCTGAGTCAATTTCTGGTATGGCTATGCACTCACTCCGAGGTGCGCGGTCTCGAAAACTTCCCCAAACAAGGCCCGGTGCTGATTGTCATCAACCACCTGGGTGACGCCGATGCTTTTCTTGGGTTGGCTTGCGCCCCGGTGTGCATTGATACCATCGCCAAGCAAGAACTCTACGACATTCCAATTATCGGCGCACTGATGCATGCCTATGGCATCATCTGGCTGCAACGCGGCGTAGCATACCGACACGTCCTGCGTGCGGCTCTCGATGGTTTGACCGAGGGCCGGTTCGTCTCCATCGCCCCTGAGGGCCGCGAAAGCCTCACCGGAGCGCTGGAAGAAGGTACGGATGGCGCGGCCTACCTGGCGCTCAAATTGGATACGCTGCTCCTGCCGGTCACGTTTACCGGCACTGAAAATCAGCGCATCTTTGGCAATCTCAAACACCTGCGCCGCACGGCAGTCACCGTCACCATTGGCAAACCCTTCCGGTTAAAAACCACCGGAGACCGGCGCAAAGACATCGCACAGGGTACCCTAACGATCATGCACACCCTGGCGCACCAGCTCCCCTCCGAATATCGCGGTGTATACCAGACCCCATCCCCACTTCTCCCGTTGGAAAACCACCGGTAGGGAAGGGAAATCGAGGAATATACCCTTTGCATCTCCCTCCACCTACATGGGCGAACTACCGAACTCCCACGGTCGGACTTTAACCGACAGGTCATACGTTTTACACGGCATACAATACAAAATGAGTCTTTGGGTGATCCGTCCAGAGCACTGAATACGGGAGGAAAGGCTCACATTCTGACAGCCAATTTTTCTGACCACCAGTGTCATTTGTGTCTTCCTGCAATGTTGTTTTTAAGTTTTGCCTGCCAGCGCACCCTTTCAAACAGAAGTAAATGATAGATGTTTTTCGTAAAATCCCACTCCCACACGACGGTTCGATTTTTTCGTTGACAAAGTGTATATGTATGGAATATACATATTTCATGGATACAGATGAAATAAGCTCCAGATGTATTGGCTTTGACTGGGATGATGGCAACCTGCTCAAAAATTGGGAGAAGCATGGCGTGTCAGCATCGGAATGTGAGCAGGTTTTTTTTAACCACCCACTCGTTACAAGTCCGGATGTTGTGCATTCCAGTTGCGAAGCAAGGTTCTTTACTCTCGGAAAAAGTGATTCAGGGAAACATCTTTTTATCGTCTTTACCGTGAGGAGTAACCTCATCAGGATCATTTCAGCCAGAGGCATGAATCGCAAGGAAAGGGATGCGTATAAACATCATGAAGAAAATACCTAAGTTTAAAACGGAAGCCGAAGAACGTGATTTTTGGGCAAACGCTGATTCCACCGACTATGTTGATTGGTCGAAGGCAAGAAAAGTGTTACTTCCCAACATCAAGCCTTCGCTCAAAACGATTTCTCTGCGCCTGCCCGAACTCATGATTGATGAGTTAAAACTCATAGCCAATAAGAGAGATGTTCCATATCAATCGCTCATCAAAATATTTTTATCTGAGCGTCTATCGAAAGAATTAAACGCCTAATCTCGGACGTGGCGGATGACTGATAATTGACTGAAAGGTTCAGTTTTTGGAAGGAGTTTTTTCAATTGAACCGTACCGGAGGCTCCTTCCTGAAAGTGGTAATTGACGAATTTTGAAAAGTATGCAATATTACACCATATACTGCTTAAACAAATTGACAATGTCGGAGAATCAGGCAGTAGGTTGAAGGAGGTGGATTTATGAGCTTTTCGCGAATCACTATCGATCCATACCAGATGAATGGGATGCCTTGTATCCGTGGTTTGAGGATACCCGTGGCAACGATTGTCGCTATGATGGCGGAAGGCATGAGCGATACGGAAATCTTGGCAGCCTATCCGGATCTTGAAAAGAGTGATATCGTTGAATCTCTCCGTTATGCAGCGGAAGCACTCCGTGAACGCGAATTACCACTGGTAATGCAGGCATGAAATTCCTGATCGATAATGCCTTGTCTCCTCTGGTAGCAGATGGATTAAAATCGGCGGGATACGATACCGTTCATGTGCGTGATTATGGAATGCAAAGCGCATTAGATGCAGAAATTCTGGAACGTGCCCTCAATGAAAATCGTGTTATCGTCTCAGCGGATACCGACTTCGGAACATTGCTTGCGATCCGTGCCGAGATTAAACCATCTTTCATTTTATTCCGAGGCATGACAATTCGTAGACCTGAAAAACAGATAAAAGTTCTGTTAGCAAATCTACCAGATTTAACAGAAACCCTGGAAAAGGGTTGTGTCGTCGTTTTTGATCAAAACAGAATTCGTGTACGTAATCTACCGATAGGCGGTTGACGATGTAACTTCCTGTTATCCATAAATCGTCAATAAGGGCCAAAATGCAGTACTTCAAATCGTTATCACCGATGTTATTTCTTCAAGAATTATGATATGAAAGACCGATAGTTGGATGTCTGCTTCTGTTAGATACTCGGACCAACGGGATACATGATTGAGATTATTTGGCACCATTGGAAAGCCAGATTCATTCGTTAGGCCACAAGGAGAAAGGCTACGGACATTCTCGGATACGTCGGCTTTGCAGCACTGATATTCCTGGCCGTAACTTGGACCATCGGAGTCCGCATCAAGCTTGATTTGGGAGTTCACACTATAGCAGCAGCTCTGTTCTTTCTTGTCGCCGCAATCATCCTCGGCGTTTCGGGAGCCAACAAACTTCACTCGCTCTGGATAATCCCATCCGGATTTCTTCTTGCACTGCTTGTCGTTCAATTTGCTGTTCACGTCCCGCCAGTTTTTAGTTTGTTCCGGCTTTTGGTTAGCGCATTTACCAGTATCGTTAGAGTCGGCATACCGGCCGAGAAGATTACGGCAATACAAGATGCGAGCTTGAGAGCAGCGGTAGACGAATGGGCTGCGAAAAGAAGAAAAAAGAAAAATGACGCCTAACTTCGTGTTCGAGACCGCGGCGGTGAGACGGCGTGCCGTTTCTTGCTGCGTTCGCGCCCCGCGCGGCTCAACGCGGCGTTATGACCGAAAGGAGATACCATGGATAAAGTCAAGCAACTCGCAGGGGCAAATCACTTTACCATTGGAGAATTAGTTGACATTGGAAGGCGCTTGTCTAAAGAGAAACTCGAAGAAATGAAACTACTTCCTGCCGTTGAAGAAGCGGAAAAAGAAAATGTCTGGCGTTTAAAAGCAGCAATAGAACTTCTTAAGCCTTTAACTCATATTCTCCCAGAAGTCCTATTATTTGAATCAGAGAGAGCAGAATCTCAACTGATCAATCCAGTTAGAGGGCAAGGGAAAGAAAAAGGCGGGATACCTCAAACTGAAGGTAGAACCCTTCCAAAACCAGGCACCATATTAGTCCGGTCACATGATTATCAGTCCTACAGATGGAAAAAAGTGAAAAACCCAGATGGCTCTGAATCATACATATATACTGATATTTTTCGCTTTTTAGTGGTAGAGCAGCCATGCAAATTATTGCGATTGGATAATCCAGGTGGCCCTATTTACAGTAATCCGTCATATGCCGCGAGTGCAGCAACGGGAAGTCGTGTCAATGGTTGGGAATACTTTGAAATTAAATGAGTAGATAACGGCATAGCTCACTGCGAAGTCATTACAATGGATACAAAGCAGAAGAAATCCATCATAAATAAGTATTTGGGTTCATACCCCGTTTGGTTTGATTTGCGCAAAAAGGAAATACTCAATGACAATATAAATATTGAGCAGTGGCAAATTAATATGAACTATTTGATCTACAAACATAGTGCTATTGATTCAAATGAGATAACGGCTTTTGAGTATTGGGCTAAAACTTTTAATCATAACAGAAATGATAAAATTGAATTCAAAGAGTATCTCGAAGAACATGTAACGCCTGTTCTTTTGGCCATAGCAGCCTTTGACCTTCCGCGTATATTTTACAGCGACCAGGATAGAAATTGGTTTTTAGCTGGTTACCCTGATGTATTCGAATATTTTTATCCGCAAACCAATACACTTGCAGAGGACTTTGATGCAGAATGTCGACGAGTTGAAGACCGTAACAAAGCTATAAAAGCAGATTACGAGAGAATGGAACAATATTTGGCAATGGAAAAAGGTAACCAGACAATATATTTGGTACGAATGAAGAATTTTTATAAGACCGATCTTAAAAAAGACTTTTTACTTTGCCGCTGAATCTTCCCAACCTGCTGCTGGTGAGGAACGCTCGAAAACTTGCGCCCCTCAGCTCTGCGTAAAGCTTCATTTCAATGAGCAATCATTAGAAATTTATTCAATTCAACACATTTGTTTGTAGGTGGAGACGGTAATCGGCATGCTTCCATTTTCCTTGATCATGCTTGATCAGTACTGGGTGAAAGCTGGCACAAAAGCCCATTCATCCCTGATCTCGACTTCAACAAACGAATCGACGATCCCGCAAATAAAATAGAAGCATAGAAGCATGGATAGATCGATGGAGTCGATAATCGGCGCCCTGCATATGGGGATATCCGGAGACGGCCACCGCCTCGGATGGTGCGGGAACCACGCCATCGGGCAAGGGGCTGAAAAAAGACACCGGGGCACCGGGAGACGGGGATGCCGCTTTTCAGGTACTCCTGCTCCTTCAGGTATTCCATCCATCCTTCGCCGTTCAACGTACAAACAAGTACGCCTCACGGCTCAGGATTTCGAGGGCCTTGCATCCGGGCACTTTTAAACAGCCCGCAAAGGTGAAATGGCCGCTGCGGCTTTCTAACGACCGGTCCGTTTCAGGGCATCCCCAACGTCGGAGATGACCTGTGCCGAAAATTGCGACATCGCCCGGCTCATGGCTTCTGCGAGGCCTGCCGTCGAGAGGCAAGCCGACGTTTCCCCCGAGGGTCATCGACGCCATGAGGGCGTCGGACTGGAAAAGGACGCCGATTTTCTTCCGGATCGAGTTGAGTTCCCTTTCCCCGGCGGCGGCGATATCCACCCCCCACACAAGCACCCTTCCGGCGGCTGGCCGGATCAAACCGACCAGATGTCTGAGGAGCGTTGACTTCCCGCATCCGCTTTCCCCGACGATGCAGAGGATTTCGCCCCGGTGCGCCTCAAAGCTGACGTTCTCCAGGATCGTCTCCTCGCCGAAACGTGCGGTGAGGCGCTCTACGGCAATGACAGGCTCACCCCCCGCTCCTTCCCGGCTTCGCACTTTCGATTCCACCTTGCCCACTTTGAAGCTCCCCGCCCACAGGGCGTGGCCTTCCCGGTAAGGAAGTGTCCTTTTTTCGATGCGCCCCTCAACCCCGCCTACACGGCGGGGCTTGCGGGATGCGCTCCCGGTCAACCCACATAATGGAGAACCACGGCAAACACCGAATCCACGATCACGATCAGACCGATGAGAAAGCTGATCAGACCGACAATCGGAAATCCTTCCGCTCCCGTCCGTCGCATGGTGAAGAGGACATCCCCCCATCGCACCTCGCGGGGGTGGCCGGCAAGATGGATCAGCGCTGCCATGAGATCGCCCAGGAAGGTCATCAGCGCCTTGAAATCGGTGTAGATTTTGACGCCGGCATTGCCTATCGTCTCCACGATGCCGGCAGGGGCCCTTTCCCCATAGAGCGGCAACCTGGTCAGCTCCTGTCGGTCGATCAAACCCATGATCCCCCGGATCCGTTCCGGAAGATGGAGGTAGACGCAGGCGCCGCCCGCCCGACGGATCTTTTCCTCAAACCGGAAGAGGGTCAGGGCGCCGGCGCTGTCAATGTAGGAAACGTCCGCCAGGTCGACCTTGACTGCCCCGACCGTCCTGTCGCCCAGAAGGCCTTTCATGTCTGCAAGCAGCCGGTCCGCATCTTCCAGAGAGACCCGCCCGGAGAGGGAGAGGACCAGTGGGTCTCCTTCTGCCGATACAACCCGAAGGGCATAGCCCGGATGTGACGCCTTTATTCCCATCGAGATCTTTTTTGCCTCGGTCAGAGCCTCTCCTTCCAGTCGCCGATACGCCGCATTGCCTCGAGGGGCGTCAGATTCAACAGATCCAAAGCCTTGAGCTCCTCCATGATCGCCTCCTTATGGTCTGTGAAGAGGTTGAGCTGGTTGGCGTTTTTTTGTGCCGTCTTTTTCCCCCGGGCGATTTTCGGCATTCCCACCTCGTCGAGTTCACCCTGTTCCATGTTCCGGAGGATCTCCATCGCCCGCGAGACCACTTCCGCGGGAACCCCGGCAATCCGCGCCACCTGGATGCCGTAGCTCCGGTTCGTCCCCCCTTCCATGATCTTCCGGAGAAAAATGATTCGATCCCCCCACTCCCGTACGGCAATGTTGAAATTCCGCACCCCCTCCTTCGTAACGGCAAGCTCCGTGAGCTCATGATAGTGGGTCGCGAAGAGGGTCCTTGCCCCGAGCGGGGCGGCGTCGTGGATGTATTCCGCCGCCGCCCAGGCGATGCTGAGGCCGTCGAAGGTGCTCGTCCCCCGTCCCACCTCGTCCAGGATGATCAGACTCCGCTTTGTGGCGTGTTGAAGTATATTGGCCACCTCGGTCATCTCCACCATGAAAGTGCTCTGCCCCCTGGCGAGGCTGTCTGCGGCGCCGATGCGGGTAAAGATCCGGTCAACCACGCCGATATGCGCCTGCGCGGCGGGGACGAAGCTCCCCATCTGGGCCATGAGGACGATCAAGGCAATCTGCCGGATGAATGTGGACTTGCCGGCCATGTTGGGACCGGTGATGATGAGAAAACGGTTCTTCTCCAGATCAAGGAGGACGTCGTTGGGAACAAATCCCGTTCCATCGGTCATCCGCTCCACAACCGGATGGCGGCCGTCGGTGATCTCGATGGCGTCCCCCCCGTCGACCACGGGACGGCAGTAGTTGTATCTTTCGGCAACTTCGGCAAGCGATGCGAGCGCGTCGAGATCGGCGATCCGAGACGCTGTCTCCTGAATCCGTCGGATCTCGCGGGCAATCCAGCCCCTGATCTCGACAAAAAGTTCGTATTCTCTTGCCTGCCGCCGCTCCTCCGCATGAAGGACCGTCTCCTCGTACCCTTTCAGTTCCTCGTTGATGTACCGCTCCGCATTGACCAGTGTCTGCTTCCGGATATAGTCCGGGGGAACCAGCCGGGCGTTCGCCTTCGTGACCTCGAGATAATACCCGAAGACGCTGTTGAATCCCACCTTCAAAGAGTTGATCCCCGTCCGCCGGCGCTCCCTCTCCTCCAGGGCGGCGATCCACTGCCGCCCATCCCGCATCGCGACGATCAGACGGTCCAGCTCCGGGTCATAACCCTCCCGGATGATCCCTCCCTCGCGGATCGTGAGGGGCGGGACCGCGACGATCGCTTTTTCGATCAGCTCCCTGACGTCCGTTAACGCATCGATCCCGGCATGGGTCGCCATCATAAGCGGCGACTCACATTCTCTGAGCGAGGAGCGTATTTCGGGCAGGACCAGGAGTGACGCACCGAGTGAGGCCAGGTCGCGGCCATTGGCCAGCCCTACGGCGACCCGGCTCCCCAGGCGCTCCAGGTCATAGACGGACTTGAGCATCCCCCGCAGGAATTCCCGAAGAAGATGGCGCTCCCTGATCTCGGAAACGGCCGCCAGACGCTCCCTGATCCGGACCGGGTCGCGGAGCGGATAGTGAAGCCAGCGGCGGAGCCTTCGTCCCCCCATCGAGGTCACCGTCTGATCGAGAACATGAAAAAGCGACCCCTTCTTTTTCCCTTCGGCGATCGTCGCGAAGAGTTCGAGATTCCGTTTGGCGATTTCGTCCAGGATCAGATTGGCGCCGCTTTCATACCATGTCAGATCGTTGATATGCAAAAGAGCGTCCTTCTGCGTCTCGGCCATATACGCGAGGACGGCGCCGGCGGCGCCCGCCGCCGCCGGATGGCTTTCCATGGCCAGCGCTTCGATCCTCTCCAACGGGAAATGATCCCTGAAGAGGATGCCGGCCGCTTCGGAATCGAACTTCTCCGGAGGGAGACGGTCGATCCGGCAGCGTTCCCCTTCGCCGGCGATCGCCCTGATGAGCATTTCATCGCTGAGATCCTCCGCAACCAGGAGTTCGCGAATCTCCATCCCGGCGGTCTCGGCCAGGAAGAATTCCCGGTCCTTTGCCTCGGTTACCAGGAATTCCCCGGTGGATATGTCGGCGCAGGCGAGGCCAAAGCGGCCGCCCCGGATGACCAGGGCCGCAAGATAGTTGTTCTCCTTGGCACGAAGGTTCTCCGTATCGAGAACAAGACCGGGGGTCACCACGCGCACCACCTCGCGCCTGACCACCCCCTTGGCGAGCTTCGGATCCTCGACCTGCTCGCAGATGGCCACCTTATACCCTTTTTCGATGAGCTTCGAGATGTACGAGGAAACGGCATGATAGGGAAAACCGCACAGAGGAATCGCGTCCTTGCTGTTTTTGTTCCGCGACGTGAGGGTGATCTCCAGGATCTTCGAGGCGGTCAGGGCGTCCTCGAAGAACATTTCGTAGAAGTCCCCCATCCGGAAAAAGAGGATGCAATCGGGGTGACGCTCCTTCATCTCCGCATACTGGCGCATGGCGGGGGTCAGGTCGTTCACTCCCATCGATCTCCTCTCTTTTGCAGGTCGATGTATGAAGACCGCTCTACCTTCCCCTGCCCGCCGACAAAGGCGTTCAGGAGCCAGCTCACCGAACCGATGATCAGGGCGCCGAACACCGCGGTCCAGAAGCCATGCACCTCAAAGCCCGTAATGACCCCGGAAGCGATTTTCAGCATCAGGGCATTGATCAGGAAAGTGAAGAGACCGAGGGTGAGGATGTTGATGGGCAGCGTCAGGAGGATCAGGAGGGGGCGGAAAAAGGCGTTTAAGATCCCCAGTGCGGCCGCCGCCAGGAAGGCAGGCAACAGGCCGGTCACACGGATGCCGTCCAGGAGCCAGGAGGCAACAAGGACCGCCGCCGTCAGGACCAGCCAGCGCAATAAAACTCCTCGCATCATCACTCTCCTCGCATCGATTCAGACGAATGGCGTAAACCGATCGCTTTTTGCGCCGCAGACCGGACAGGTCTCCGGGCAAAGGCCGTCTGCGACATAACCGCAGACCAGGCAGACATAATAGGTCGTCTCCCGTTCCTCCATGATGTGGCTCATCGCCTCCTTGTAGAGTTTCGCATGCGTCTCCTCCACATCCTTGCTCTGAGCGAACTGGAGGGCGGCGGCCTGATTCCCCTCCGCTTCGGCCCTTTTTATGAACTCACCGTACGCGACCTCCGCCACCCGCTGCTCCGCCTCGAAACTCGCCGCGAGGTTCTCCTCGGTCGATTTGATCTCCCTAAGGACCTTGAGCGCCCTCGCTCCGTGGATCTCTTCGGAGCGGGCGATCACCCGAAAGAGCTTTGCAATCTGCGGGTATCCTTCCTCTTCCGCCTTTTCCGCATAAACCTTCAGGCGCAGGGCCGCCTTGGCCTCGCCTGCATAGGCCTGCTGCAGCGCATCTCGCGTTTCGTCCATCCCCTCTCCCTCAACAGTTCAATTTCCCGCTATTCAGGATTGAAGTCACCCTTCGCCGCGCCACAGACCGGGCAGACCCAGTCGTCGGGAAGGTCTTCAAACGAAACCCCTTTGCGGATGCCGGCTTCGGGATCTCCTTGCGCGGGATCATAGACATAACCGCAAATGCTGCATACATATCTTTCCATATTCTTACTCCTCCTTTAGTCTCTCCATCGTTTTTTCCAACCGACAGCAGTCGGCCCCTTTTGCCTGTTCCACCCTCACCCATCCGCGTTCACGGCGCCGGTCACTGCCGCCATGCCTATGTCGAAGGCGTGGAGATTGGCCTCAACCCGGGAAGCCGGCATCCCCTCTCGAATGACCGTCTCAAAAACCTCCCGGTTGACGGGCAGCACTCCCAGCCCCACGACGGCGCCTATCATGACGATGTTCCCCAGGATGGGATTGCCTAACTTTACCGCCTCGTCCGTCGCATTAAAAAAGCACGACAGTGCCGAGAGCGACGTCACCGCTTCCCGTATCTTTTCCGGCGCTGGGTATTCGGCCTCCCCCGTGATCACGCCTACGGGGTAAATCGGCCGCATATTCACGAGGATCTTCACGGCGGGGTTTCCATAGTCGGCGAGCACCCGGAGCGCTTCGACCGGTTCGATGGCAACGATCAGATCCGCCCTCCCCTTCGGGATCTGCGGGCTCCAGACCGTTGTCGCCGAAACACGGATATGGCTCATCACCGACCCGCCGCGCTGGGACATCCCGAATGTCTCCCCAATCGTCGCTTTACATCCCGTCCGGACCAGCATATTCGCAAGGACCCGCGAGGCCATGACGTTCCCCTGACCCCCCACCCCGGTGATTACGATATTGTAAGGATCTTTCACCAATAACTGCTTCGTCATGAAAGTGGCGCCTCCTCGCAGCGAATGGCTTCGGCCGGGCAAATCCCCGAGCAGACGCCGCATCCGGCGCAGATGACCTCATCGATCTGCGCCTTCCCTTTCTCCCGATCCCAGAGAAGCCCTGGACAACGGAAGATCCGCGTGCATAGACGGTTGCATCCGCAGGCGTCCCCCCGGCAGAGACGCTCGTCCACCCGCATGAGGTATTGTTTCCTTCCTTTCTTTTCGGGAGAAAGGGCGCAGGACTGCTTCAGGATCAGCACTTTCACCCCTCCTCCCTCCTCCATAAGGCGATTCAGCGTCTCCCGCGTTTCCCGTAGGGCAAAGGGGTCGCCGCTTACCACCTTCACCCCCGTTGCCCCGCAGAGGGCGGCGATATCGACCATCGGGACGGCATCCCCCATGGCATTGACGGCGAGACCCGGGTGAGACTGGAATCCCGTCATTGCCGTGCCGCTGTTGTCTAAAACGATAAAGATGACATTCGCATTCTGATGGACGGCGTTGATGAGCGCGGGTATGGCCGCATGGTAGAAGGTCGAATCGCCGCAGACAGCAAGGACCGGCTGGTCCATTCCGAATGATCCTAATTTACCGAAGCCGGAGGCCAGACCTATCCCCGATCCCATCGCATGAAGGGTCTTGGCGGTATGAAAACCGGCGGCGGGAAAGAGGCATGCCATCGCATAGCAGCCGATGTCGCCGCAGACAAATCCGTTGCGGCCGTCGCGCTGCAGCGCCTCGCTGATGCTCCAGTAAGCAGCGCGATGGGGGCAGCCGGGGCAGAAGGTCTGCTCGCGCCCGGGTACGAGACCGGAGAACATCCGGAGCTTTTCCGCATAGACCGCAGGAATCGTCGGAGGTGTGATTCCCAGAATCCGGCCGATGGCCGCGGCCACCAGGTCAGGATTGAGCTCGCCTGCCATCGGCACTGTCCCGTCGTTTTTTCCGTAAAAGGTTTTTATCCCGATTTCCCGCGTCTGCTCGGCGGCGAGGATCTTGACCTGCTCCTCGAGAAACGGGAGGACCTCCTCGACGATCAGAATTTTTTCTGTCGCCATGAGATGTCTTTTCACAAGGGTCGGTGGAACGGGCCAGGTCGTCCCGAGCTTGAGGATGCCTACCCGGCCTTCGGCCCCGAGCATCGACACGGCCTCCTGGCTGTACAGCCGGCAGGCGCTGCTCGTGATGATAAGGAGCTCAGGCCTCTCGGGTCCGGTATAGGAGTTGAAAGGGCTCGTCTCGAAGATCGTCGACGCTTTCCGAATCTTCTCCTGCTGAAGGCGGTGCTTCTCGACCACGGGGGCGCTGATCATCGGTCCCCGCTCGGGATCTGAAACCTTGCCGTCGCAGAGAAAGGCCCCCTTCCCCCTTGAAGACGGCAGCGCCCCGAGGACGACGTTCCCGCTGGCATGAGACATCCGGGTCACGCTGCGGACCATGACGATGTTTCGGATCTCCTCCGACAGGGTAAAGGCCCAGAGCGTCATTTCCTTCGCCTCCTGGAAGTCCGCCGGCTCGAGAAGCGGGATCTCCATAAGTCGCGCAAAATGGCGGGATTCCCCTTCATTGACGCTGGAGAGGGCCCCCGGGTCATCGCAGGTGACAAGGAGCATCCCCCCCCTTGTCCCCGATCCGGTCAGGTGAAGGAGAAAGTCGGAGGCGACGTTGACGCCGTTCTGTTTCATGACGCATAACGACCGGAGCCCTGAAAAGGAGGCGGCCGCAGCCACCTCCATGGCCACCTTTTCATTGGCGGACCATTCTACATAAAGTTTCCCCGGCTCCGCAAACCGGGAAAGGGTTTCAATGATCTCCGAAGAAGGCGTGCCGGGATAACCGGCGGCCACTTGCACCCCGGCTTCCAGGGCGCCGCGGGCAATGGCCTCGTTACCCATGAGCAGGACCTCGGCCCCTTCCCCTTGCTGCTTGTCGATCGACATTCGCTCCTCCACCTCAGACTTTCACGGGCAATTTATCCCACCAGTCCCATCGGTTCAACGAAACTACGCCGACCGGAAGGATGGCTCGCCGCCGTCCTCTTTTTATTCAAGGAGGCAGTTTTCAGTCTCTCGAGATTGCCCGCCGGAACCTCCCTGAATTCGAGAACCCCTTTACTGCGAGCCAGTTCCAGGAGGTCGCTTCCGCGCTTGGTCCGAACAATCACCTGATTCCAGAGGCGGGCCGTCTCCCACCCCTCCGGAAGACGGGCTGACCCGACCGAGAGATCGCTGAATTCAGCGGTCATATCGCCGCAGGAGCGACAGGACTCCCGGACACAGGAATTCACCTCATCAAGAGAAATCCGATTGGTCCCCACTCCGGTGTACACATCGAGGGTATGGTAACGGCTGGGTGGGATATCCATCCCGGTTATAGCGGCAAGATCCATCCTCCCCTCGAGCAAGGCGGTGAGGTTCCGCCAGGAGAGTGCCCAGCCGCAGAAGAGACCCACGACAAGCCGGAGTTTTTCGATGCCACTCTCGGTATCCGCCACAGGCTGGGCGCGCATCTTTGCGAGAGCCAGCGCCTGACAGGGAGTCGCCACAACGCCGATCCGAAGACAATCCGTGCGACTTACACGGTTGAACTCGGCTACCGTCGGCGAAACCACGAAACGGCTCTTTCCCAGCCTGGCGGCAGCTTCGGGATCGCTGACGGTGATGCCTTGGGGAAGCAATCTCTCTCCTTCCCCGGCGAGAACGGCGGCATCGATCAATCCCTCCCGGAGGGCCAGGGCGATCAGAGCGGATACTGTTCCGCCATGCTGGGCCTGACGCCGGATCGCCTCATCCGCCGCCCGGGTAATGAAGAATCCGCTGACCGCCCCTACCTCCGGTGTCAGATCGGCGCCGACATACAACTTTTGCTGCAGGGCGTCCAGGTCCACCGGGGTACGCGGACAGAAGGCGTAACAACTCCCCCGTGTCAGATCACAATGGTGGAGTGTAACTGTTCTGTCCCGGTAAGATGCCTGATAAGGACAGAGGTTGACGCAGGCGCCGCAACCCGTGCAAAGACCAGCTCTGAGGACCTCCTCCTCCAGTTCCTTTTGCCCTCCCGGAGTGCTTTCCTTTTCCGCCTGCTCGCTTTCCCTCTCGTTCCCCTTCATATCGCAGCCCCACCCCCACATCGTAAATCTATATGAATAAGCGGTCCTTCCCGAATTTATCAAGGGTATTCTAACACAAGCGGACGTTTCCCTGTCAACCTATAAATTACCTATTGTCATCTATAAATCGCGGGAGGAAAAGAACCGGCAATTTCCGCCAGACGTTAAGAGTTGTGTTGACAATCCTTGTGTCTTGTATTATGAAGTCCCTCCGAAACCGATTTTCCCCAGTAGCTCAGTCGGTAGAGCAGATGGCTGTTAACCATCGGGTCCGTGGTTCGAGTCCGCGCTGGGGAGCCAAAAATAACAAGGGGTTAGCCGATTCAAGGTTAGCCCCTTTTTCTTTGCCTAGCGGTTATTACCCATCCTCAGTAAATGGGCAATGGAGGGAGATGAGTATAGACCCCATGTCGTATTCATTTCGTGCGATTCGTTTTCTGATGGCTCACGATTTCATCGATACTCCGTCGTTAGAGATGTTTATCATCGATCAGATTTGCGCCCCAGTGGCTCGTTTTTCCGGCGGCTTTGACAATGCCCTGCATGGTGTTGCCATTCACTCGACCCGAGTAATGTTTATTGCCAATGGTGAAAGCGATCTGATCACCGTTGAGTTTGCCGTTCGCCACCGGTATAGTCCTGGCTCCCAGTTGAAGCTCACCGAAAATCCGCTGGAATCGTTGCACGATCGAGAGCTTTCCTTGAGGCAAACTCCAGGTGCCTTCCACCTTTGCCGGTACGATCCAGAGGTAGGCCTTGCAGAATGTATTGTTACACCCTTCTTCCGGTTTTACACTAATGGTCTGATCAGCTTTCCACTCCGCCATATCAAAGGAATTCGAAACGACGCGTGTACCGGGCTTGAGGTCAAGAATTTTTGGGCGAAGCTTTAGATTGATTTCGGGCAGAAGGAACATCGTAATCACGGTGGCCTGAGAGAAATCGCTTTCAAACAGATCCGCCTCAACAAACTGCACCTTGTCAACGAGTGCTGCTTTAATCGCATTTTGTTTTGACAGGGCAACCAAATCAGTATTGTACTCGATTCCGAGTGCACGAGCACCTTGCCTCGCTGCTGTGATGACAATGCGGCCGTCGCCTGATCCCAGATCGATCACATAATCCTGAGGCGTGACCTTTGCCAAATCCAGCATTTTATTGGTCAACGCCTGTTCTGTTGGCACCCATACCACGTCCTTGCCTTCCTGGTAAGGCTGTGGTTCGTATTCACTCTTCCCTGGTTGCGCCTGTGCAAAAACACCGACGGCAATCAGAAACAAACAGGATATCAACGTTAACTGACGCACGATACGGAATCTACCCATATTGATGTCCCTCCTCTTGATTTGCCCTGTCTTCCCATCCAATAGGATTCGCCAGGTATAGCCTGGTAAAAGGTATTGTTTGTTTGTAGGCAAAGTGTAGTGAAAAGTACGCAATCTGTCAAGAAAATTTACCCCTTGACAAGCAATAATCGCCTCCCATTCATCCCCGTCCACAGGACGGGGTATTCTGCGGGAGGATTTCATAAAATGATTGACAAACCTCCTGAACATCATTATTACTATCGTATGTCGATAACGAATACCGATATGATAGCACGGAACTTCTTCCTGGGGTTCATCCGTTTGCATATCTTGTTTCACGCCACCCAGGAGCCGGTCTTTGGTCTGGATTTGATCCGTGAACTGGCTCGGCACGGATACAGCCTCAGCCCCGGCACACTCTACCCCCTACTGCACGGATTGGAGCGGGATGGGTTCATGAAATCCGATAAGCAGGTGGTGGGAGGCAAGGTACGCAAATACTACCTGGCCACCGAAGCCGGTAGGGCAGCCCTTACCGAAGCCCTGGCGAAGGTGCGCGAGCTGATGAATGAAGTGGAAGATCAGTCCCGATTATGAGGTGAAAAAGGGTGGGGTCATGGAGATTCTTTCCGGCATTAAAGTTGTTGACGTCACGCAATTCATATCCGGTTCCCGGTGCACGCAGCTGTTGGCCGATATGGGAGCGGAGGTGGTGAAGGTGGAACCTCCCCAGGGCGACACCCTCAGAATGATCTTTCAGATGATGCCCGGGGCGGAACGCTGCTATTCCGTGCTCAACAGGAACAAATACGGCGTGGCCGTTAACCGGCAGGAACCTCGGGGAAGCGTCGCATGAAAATTTTTTCCAGGAAAAGAATCGTCCTCGGTCTGGCGGTCATCCTTTTGGTCGCCGCAATTCTTACCGTCTATAAAAACAGGGAATACATTAACCAACTTCCCATCGGCTGCGCCTTCAAGGCGAAAGCCCTTTGCGCGGCGGTGTTCGTTTCCGGGCGTGATCCGGCGGTTGTTGAGCGGGAAGATATAGGTTTCACTCCTCTGTTCAAGTTATTTTATGCCAAAATCGACACGGGAGAGAAAAGCGTGACCTGCTCGCTCCTGGGGACAGGCATTTATGAAAAGAAAGCGGTGCACGTTGATGGGTTGGGCGCCGTGCTCCTCTCCGGAATTGAAGAAAAAACGATCAGGGAATGGAAGCCTGTCATGTCTCACGCCGAGCCTGTCGATCCCAAAGCGGTACCGTGGCCCAGGGGCGAAAAGCTCCCCGAAGCGCCGCTTCCTGCACAAATTGATATGGCGAAAATACATTCGGCTGTCGAAAAACTCTTCATCGAATCGAATCCGGAAAAAAAGCTCCGCACCAGGGCCGTCCTTATCGTTCACAACGGACGCGTCATCGCCGAGCGCTATGCACCGGGGATTACAGAGGACACTCCTCTTCTGAGCTGGTCCATAGCCAAAAGCTTCACCAACGCAATAGTCGGGATACTTGTCAGGCAAAACAAGATCACCATCGGGGCGCCGGCTGCCGTGCCCGAGTGGCAGGCGGCGGATGATCCGCGGCATTCCATTACCCTGGATCAGCTTCTGCGGATGAGCTCCGGGCTGCAATGGGTGGAAGCGTATGCGGAAAGACCAATCTCTGATGTCAATATCATGCTGTTATTAAAACCGGACATGGGGGCATACGCAGCTACCAGGCCTCTGGCAGTCAAACCGGATTCTCTCTGGCGCTACTCATCGGGCACGACCAACATTATCAGCAGGCTCATCCGTGAAAAAATCGGAAGGCGGGAGGCGTACTGGGATTTTCCGCGGCGCGAATTATTCAACAAACTCGGCATGAAGAGCGCCATATGGGAAACCGACGCGACAGGGACGTTTGTCGGGTCTTCATATCTTTACGCGACAGCGCGCGACTATGCCCGCTTCGGCATGCTTTATTTGAATGACGGCGTTTGGCAGGGTGAACGAATACTGCCCGAAGGATGGGTGGCCTACAGCACTACTCCCACGCCTGCCGCCCCGAAAGGCGAGTACGGCGCCCATTTCTGGTTGAATAGCGGCGGGAGTCCCCAAGCCACAGAGCGCCTTTATCCTCAGTTACCGGCAGACGCGTTCTTTGCCAGAGGCTATCAGGGGCAGATCATCGCGATAATCCCCTCCCGCAAGTTTGTCATCGTCAGGCTAGGCATGACCTACGACGATAAATGGGGCATGGAGCCGTTCATCAAAACCATCCTTGATGCGATCAATTAGGAGATTCCCAATGGCCATCACCAACTCAAGTATACAGCACACAATGGTTTTAATTTATTGTTTGACATGATGAGAAATATTCCCCATAGTATCCGGTATAGCCCAGGAGTTTCCTATTCAAGTCCCAGAAGGACGCAAGCGGCTGAGAGGGTTTGATCAGCGCAACTTTCCTGCATCATCTGCGCATGATATGGAGATTTAACCTTGTGACCCACGTGAAGCAGTACCACTTAAGGCGCTCCGGGGGGCGATGAATCTTCTCGAAGAGCCCTGTGAAAGTTGGCGCGGTGAAATACGACAATGGGGTTGACCCAAAGAGGGTCCGTTTGGTTATGAAAACATAGGTCATTTTGGAGTTGAAAGGAGGTAATGTATGACGCCGGAAGGAGGATTTGGTCCAATCGGACAGCCGCCGTCTTTAGACGCGATCATCGAAAAGATTCAGCAGCAATGGCAGTCATTTCGTTTTAAGGGTTCACCGATCATTATCTTGCTCCCCGTCGCGGTGATATTGCTTTCTCTCTGGACAGCCTGGTTTACGGTCC
>CAZINF010000054.1:0-12604 GCA_964540555.1 uncultured Syntrophus sp.
CGAAAACCCAGCTCAACCGGTCGACTTTGTATACGACGAGTCGATAATCCATCAACCCCAGGGTAACGTGAACCCCCGAAGGCGCAAGCCAGACAAGGCCCAGGGCGAGCAGGGGAACGAGCATGGAAAAAGAGGACCGGAAACCGCGGGGCAGCAGGGGCAGTAAAAGGGCGCCCGCAAGCAGGATCAGGGCAGGAGGAAACGTTGCATCAATCGGCATCGTAGTAATCCCCCTTTTTCCGCAAGAAGAGTTTCCCCAGGGATTTGGCAAAGACGATAATCACGAGGCAGCCGATGAAGCCGTAGAGGGCGAAGAAAGCGGGGATGCGGTTCCACCATCCCTCGTGGGCGGGGTCGTGAGGCAGAACAAACCCGCCCAGCAGCGAAGCCGCCGCGGCGATCCCCAGCAGAATCCAGAGCAATGTGTTCATGGGCCTCCTCCCCCCAATATGCTGCCGCTGATCATGGTCGCCAAACGATAGAAGTGAAAAAACAGATCGGGATTCAGTCCCAGCAACAGGGAAAGCAGGGCCGTAACCACAAGGGGAATCACCATCGCGAGGGGCGCCTCCCCATGTTCGTAAGGAACGGCGGGCTTCTTGAGAAACGCCCGATAAATGATGGGGGCAAAATAACCCGCGTTGAGCAGACCGCTCAGCACCAGGAGAGCCAGGGGTAGAATTTCGCCGGCCTGAAGGGCGCCCAGGCCGAGCTGCCACTTGCTGATGAATCCATTGATGGGGGGCACACCCGCCAGACCGATGGCGCCCACGGTGAAAGCCCCCATCGTCCAGGGCATCGCCCTGCCGATGCCGTCCAGTTCACTGATCCTTTCCTTATGGTGCTTCACATAAAGGGCGCCGGCGCAGAAAAACAGGGTGATCTTCATCGTGGCGTGATTGGCTATATGAAGCAGACCGCCGATGAGCGAGGCCGGGGAAAGCAGGGCCGCTCCCAGAACGATATAGGCGAGGTGTCCCACGGTGGAGTACGCCAGTCGGTGTTTGAGATTGTCCTGCCTGAACGCAAGCAGAGAAGCCAAAATGATGGTGACGCCGGCAAAAACGGCCAATAGCGTGTTCAACCCGAATTGACGCATCAACTCCGGCCCGAAGACGAACCCGACGACCCGTACAACGCCGAAGACACCCGATTTGACCACCGCCACCGCGTGCAGCAGGGCGCTTACGGGAGTGGGGGCCGCCATGGCGGCGGGAAGCCAGCTGTGCAGAGGCATGACGGCAGCCTTGACCCCGACGCCGCCCAGAAACAGGAGAAACAATACCATCACGGTTGAGGGAGAGAGGGAGGCATTCCCGAACAGGCCGCCCGCCTGGAAGTCCAGGGTGCCGGTTATCCTGTACGTCCAGGCCGTGGCGGCAATCAGCAGGACGCCCGCCGTCAGGGTATAGACAAGATACTTTCTGCCCGCTTCTATGGCGACCTTCGTTTCCTTGTGGATCACCAGCGGGTAGGTGGCGATGGTCAGTATCTCGTAGAAAAAGACAAAGGTCAGCAGATTGGCGGCAAAGGCAATGCCCATCGTAGCGGAAAGGCAGACGGCAAAAGAGGCGAAGTAGCGGGTCTGCTTATGTTCTGCCAGACCCCGCACATAGCCGATCGAATAGAAGGAGGTGAGAATCCACAGACCGGAGGCGATCAGGGCAAAAAAAACACCCAGTGTGTCGGCTTTCAAAGCGAGGGTGATGCCTGGCGAAATCTCCCAGAAGGTGAACTCGGCGACACGTCCGGCCAGGGCGCCGGGCAAAAGAAGAAAAACAACGGCGAATTTGACGAGACTTGCAGCCAGCGTCCAGAATTCCCGCAGGTTGGCCTGCCGGGAGCTCATCAGGATCAGAGGGACCGCGACGAGCGATACGATCACCGCATAGAAGGGCATCATGGATCTGTATATTTCGGGATCGATCATTGCCAATTATCGGTCACATTCCCAACGGGATGATCCGCTGGATGATTCCTTTCACGATATTTGCGTTCCATAGACCGAGCAGCAACAGGGAGAAGGAGAGGACAACGGTCGGGATCATGAGGGAATATTCCTCCTCGCCCATGGGTCCCTCCTTTTCCTTCCGCGACGACCCCTCACCCGCCCCCTGAACCGGTGGCGGGGCGAGATACACCTTTTCCAGTATGCGGAAGAAATAGACGGCATTCAACAAACTGCTGAGGAGAATGACCCCCAGAAACACC
This sequence comes from uncultured Syntrophus sp., assembly GCA_964540555.1. GTDB lineage: Bacteria > Desulfobacterota > Syntrophia > Syntrophales > UBA5619 > JAKAFS01. Next base: position 2,212 of record CAZINF010000054.1, read on the forward strand.
CAGTTCCCCCTGTCGATCGCCCCTAGGGCCAGGTACCATTTACTGAAAAAGCCGGCCGTCGGGGGTAGTCCGATCATCGAAAGGGCGGCCAGGGTGAAGGCAGCCATGCTCCAGGGCAGTTTTTTTCTATAGGACGCATCCAGTTTCGAGATGTCCGAATGGCCGGCGTTCTTTCTTAGGTTTGCCGCGACCAGAAACAGGGCCCCCTTCATGAAGGCGTGATTCAAAATGTGGAGAACCGCGCCGATGAAACCGAGGGGATTCGCCAACCCGATCCCCAATCCAATATAGCCGATCTGGGCAACGCTGCTGTAAGCCAGCATCCGTTTCATCTCGTTCTGCCCCATGGCCATCACCGATCCGAAGAGGATGCCCATGGCGGCAAGCCAGCCGATCAGGTCCGTAACCGGCAAGGTGTGGCTGACGAATTTGACGTCGAAGACAAAAAACAGGACGCGAAGAATCACATAGGCGGCAACCTTCGTCCCGATGGGGGCAATGAGAGCCGATGAGGTGGAGGGGGCGTAGGTATAGGCATCGGGCAACCAGCCGTGGAGTGGGAAAATGGCCATCTTGATTCCCATGCCGATGACCATCAGCGTCAGACCTGCCGTAACGGCGGGATTTCCGTAGACGAGCGGGAGCATGTTTCTCATATCCGCCATGTTCAGAGAACCGGTGACGATATAGATAAAACCCAACCCCAGCAGATAGAATGACGCCCCAACTGTTCCCATGATCAAATAGCGGAAAGAGGCGACCGGCGCCTGCCTCTCGCCGATGCCGATCAATCCGTAGCCGGCCAGTGAAAATATTTCCAAAAACACATAGAGATTGAAGAGATCGCCGGTCAATATCATCCCGTTGGCGCCGCACAGAAGGAGCAACACGAGGGAATAATAGGGCACGGCTTTTCCTAGGATATCCCTTTCCTTCAGGCCGCCCGCATGACACAGGACGATAAAAGCGACGACGTTCACGACCAGAGCGACAAATGCGGAGAGGGGGTCCAGAACATATTCGATTCCGATCGGGGGGATCCAGCCGCCGAAATGATAGGACAGCGGACCGCTTTCCCATATGCGCAGCGTGTTGTAGGCGGAAATCGCCGCGGAACAGAAAGAAGCCGCCACAGCCACAAGATAGGCTGCGCCCGTCTTCTTGATTGCCAAAACAGGGATAGAGATTGCGGCGGCCAGCAACAGTAAAGGGATCAGTGCCGGCGAGTTCTGCATGATCACGATGATTTCATCCGTTCCAAGAGTATCGATTCATCCAGCGTTTTGTACCGCCGGTAAATGGAAATGACCAGGGAGAAAGCCACGCCGGTCGTCGCCACTCCGACCACAATGGCCGTCAGCATCAGGCAGTGCTGCAACGGGCTGATGTACTTTGCGGCATCGGCCGCCCCGATTGCCGGGTCCAGTATGGGAACCGTGGCTGCCCATTTAACGGCGCTGGCAACGTAAAACATAATGATCGCCACCTGGAAGATGGTCATGCCGATCAGTTTCTTCGCCAGATTATGCTTGAAAATCATCCCGTAAAGGCCCAGGATCAGAAGAAAAATGATAGCCCAATAGGCATAATGCCCAAGAATAAAATCAATCATATTGATAACCCTCCAGCAGATCATCATAAATGGCGACCAATATGGCCATGACGGCCAGACCGACGCCGATCTCCACCATCAATATGCCGAGGGAGCGAAGTTCGGCGGCCGTGAAACCGGAAAAGGGGAGAAAACCGTAGTTTAAGAACTCCCCCCCGGAGAGCATGGCCAAAAAACCGGTGCCGAAGTAGATGAGCACGCCGATGCAGCCCAGCGGCGTGCCCAGAATGCTCTTGAACTGAAGCTGGGCGAGGTCGCGGCCGGCGGAAAGGCGAATCAGCATGATGGCTGCCGCGAGCAGGGTCCCGCCCTGGAACCCTCCGCCCGGGCTATAATGCCCGTGGAAGATCACATAAAGGGCAAAGAGCATGATGTAAGGGGAAACCACGCGGCTGACCAGCGATAGTATGGGGTTGTATTTATACGTAAGCATCTGCCCCGACCTTAACGGATCCTTCTCTCTATGGTTTGATCCTCTTCCTTCGCAATATCAGATAGCAAATAAGCCCTGCCGTCAGAATCACCGTTTCCTCGCCCAGGGTGTCGTAACCCCGGTAATCCGCCAGAATGACCGTGACCATATTCGGCGTGTTTGCATCCCGGTATGCGTTGCGAATGTAGTATGACGCAGCCCCCGGTGAGCCCGCCATGCTTCTCTCCGCATGCATCTTCGCGTTGATGTCCCCGCGGTTGGGCAGCCCCAGGGAGGCATAGACGAGCAAGGCGCCAAAAGAGATCAGAAGAAACCAGTTGGCGATCTTCAATCGGCGCTCCTCCTCGATGTTTGAAAAATCAGGATGACGAAGAAGATGCCCGTGACACCGGCGCCGACGACCGCCTCCGTAAAACCGACATCGATTGCACCCATGACGACGTAAATCAAGGCGGAAATGAAACTGAAGGCGTTTAACGTGACGACCGCAGTAAGAAGGTCTTTGACGTGAAGAGAAATGAGGGCGGTCGCGATCAAAAAAACGAAGAGAAGCGCTTCTATTTCCCAGTACATGACCCATCCGCCTTCCCGAGGTTTTTCCTGAACCAGGGCTTCAACCCGCTGAGCAGCGCCGCATTGGTGAGGGCGTGGGTGCCCGTGGGATTCGTGAGAAAAACAAAGATGAGCGCAAACAGAAGCTTGGCGCTGTTGAGGCTTAAACCCTCGATCAGCATCAATCCGGCGATCACGAGCATGATCCCCAGGGTATCGCTCTTTCCGGTCGCATGGCTTCGGGAATAAAAGTCGGGCAGCCGCAGCAGCCCGATGCTGCCCACGAGCAGGAAGAAAGCGCCGGCGACGACAGCCGCTATGCCCAGAATATCCGCTATCATTCTTTCGATTTTTCCGTTCCCAAAAATTTTGCTATCGCGATAATGCCGATGAAATTTAAAACGGCATAGGCCAGGGTAATGTCGATGAACATGTCGAATCTGTTGTAAACGATGCCGATGGTGAGAATGAGGACCATCGTTTTAGTCCCGATGGCCCCCGCCCCGAGCATCCGGTCGAAGATCGTCGGGCCCCTGACGACCCGGTAAAGGGGGATGAAGATGATCACGGTCAACACGAGGGAGTAATAGAGGAAAAATCGATTCATCATGATCCGCCCGTGGTCCTGATGAATTCCACATCACTGACCACCTGTCCCGGCTTCCTCTTGTAGAGCTCCGCCACCTTCCCCGGCAAGGATCCGTCGATGATCCCCGAGGAAGAGACATCCATCAGGGAATGGACCAGAAACTGATCCTTTTCGATTTCCAGGGTGATGGTTCCCGGGGTCAGGGTAATGGAATTTCCCAGGATCACCTTCGAGCTCATGTTGCCGAGCCGGGTCCTGAAGCGAAGCAGCGCCGGGTCAATGGGACACTTGGGGTGCAGCACGACCCAAGCCACTTGCACGCTGGCAATGACGATCTGCCAGAGCAACCAGGGGATATAGGCGATGAGTCTCGGAAGGCTCAGTTTCAGGTCGCCCGTTTCTTCCTCCATGTTAAAAAACCGCCTTCTCAGGGGATAATTCATGAGCATCACCAGGATGACGGAAAAGACGCCGAAGGAGATATGCATCAGATCGTAGAGGCCGCTTAAAAGCAGCCAGAAGAGCATGAGCAGAATGGCTTGAAGGATTGTGTTTCTTAAGAATTTGGATTCGCGTGACGATCTCATTTAAAATACCAAGATAATCAAGGTCAAAGACTGCCGTACGCTGATCATACCGCCACAAAGCCAGAGGCTGTCTATCAGAGATTGACCCCCGCGTCAAGCGCCACGGCTTTTTTTATCTCATGCCAGAGAAGGTCCTTTCCTTCGCCCGTTTTCGCGGAGAAAGAAATCAGAGGTGTTGGGGATGAAAGACCCAGGTCCTCGCCGATCCTTCTCTGTCGCAGACTAACCTGGCTGCGCGACACCTTGTCGATCTTCGTCAGAACAATAAAAAACGGAAGGCGGTAAAACTGCAGCCAGCCGATCAGATGGCGGTCTTCCTCCGACGGATCACGCCTGATGTCGAGAATCAGAACGACAAGCCGGAGGGTCTGCCGCCGGCTGAGGTAAGTCTCGATCATCGGCCCCCAGTTTTTCCTCATCTTCTCGGGAACCTTCGCATATCCGTATCCGGGAAGATCGATGAAGTACAGACTATTGTTGACGGAAAAAAAGTTGATCTCCTGGGTCCGCCCAGGCGTGTTGCTGGTCCGGGCCAGCCCCTTCCGCTTCAGAAGGGTGTTGATGAGGGAGGACTTCCCTACATTAGACCGGCCGGCAAACGCAATTTCCGGAAAGGTTGCCGGCGGATAGTGGGCGGGCTCCTTGGCGGACAGGACAAATTCGGCGGACAGAATCTTCATATCTCAATTCCCCGTGGTAAATGAGAACAGCGCCCTATTTCCCGTGAGGTAAATGGGAACAGCGCCCTATTTATTCCAAGTAGAAAATAAACAGGGCGCTGTCCCCATTTATTCTTGAAAGGGTGTTCGAGCGGGTCGTAAGCCGAATCCTGTTCCGCCTCCCGGTCGCCCGGAGGGCGGCGATGATCATTCCTCTAGGACGGCCGTTGCCGGCCGCCTCAAGCGACACAACCCGAGAACATCGGAGCGGGCCGCCCCGTTCTCCTATTTGGTCTTGCTCCGGATGGGGTTTGCCAAGCTTTCCCGGTCACCCGGGAAACTGGTGAGCTCTTACCTCGCCTTTTCACCCTTACCTCTCCCTGATCGGGAGAGGCGGTATATTTTCTGTGGCACTTTCCTTAGGGTCGCCCCCAGTCGCCGTTAGCGACCATCCTGCCCTGTGGAGTTCGGACTTTCCTCCGATCCGGAATGCCGGACCGGCGATCATCTGATCCGCTCGAACACCTCTATCAAACTACCTCTCCATACCGGGCCGGTACGTCCGCCGGTTGATCCCGACTCCCTTCTTCTTTTTTCACCATACAGGCGTCACCTGTCGTCAGCCTTTTTTATTATCCCAGTAGATGATCCGGCTGCAGTTCGGACAGGTGACGAGAACCACGGACTTCTGCAATTCGTTATACAACTGAGGAGGAATGGACATGTGGCACCCATGGCAGATCTCTTTCCAGCACGACACCACGGCGACGCCGCGCTTAGCGTTTTTGATCTGTTCGTACTTCCGGAGGATATCGGCGGAAATCGTCTTCCTGAGCTCACCACTCTTCCGAGCGCAGACGTCGAGCTCGCCGGCAAGGGAGCTCAATTCTTCTGTCATTCTTGTCTTTTCCTCTTCGTAGCGTCGGCGCTGCGCTTCCAGTTCCTCTTCCCTGGTTTTCTCTGCCTTTTCAAGAAGGTCGAGCTCATCGAGAAGGGAGATGATCTCGTCCTCCATATGGCTGTTCTTGGTCTCAAAGGTCTCGATCTCTTTCAGAATCGACTGATATTCCTTGTTTGTCTTGACATCGAGGAGCCTCTCCCGAGCCCGTTTCAGGGTTTCCTGACCCATACGCAACTGGTTATCTTTGTCTCGCCGGCGTTTTCTAAGCCCTTCCAGCTGCTCACGCACTGTTTCCACACCCGCATGATATTCCTTGAATTTCGTCTCACGTTCGGCCATCTGGACCGGAAGATCCCTCTTCCTGGCAGCAATACTGCCTGCCGCTGATTCCATTTTCTGCAGCTCAATCAGGAGCGCCAACTGTTCTTTCAACCCCATCCCCCTTTCACATCAAAGAATAACTGCCACCCAAAAAAAAATGCACCAGCTTCTGGTGCATTTTTCGGGAGTTGTTCTTTTCCCCGCCCGATTGCCCGCTATCTTTATAGAAAATCTGCACGCCATGCGCACTTTTTACTCCTTCTCTTCATCCCTGGTGGGCCCACCTGGATTCGAACCAGGGACCGACCGGTTATGAGCCGGTGGCTCTACCAATTGAGCTATGGGCCCTGCTCCTCACAGGATGAATACGCCTTTTCTTAGCAGAGCTATATAATACCCATCGGCCTCTCTTGTCAATATTTTATTTGTCCGGCGGTTTCAGGGGGCGCCGTCGGGACGGATTCCGCAATTTCCGGACGGCGCCGGATTCGATCTGTTTCGCCCTTTCCTTGCTCATCTCCAGGGATTCCCGCGATTCTTCCGGTGTATAATCCGCCCTTTCGCTGATCCCGAAACGCATGCGAAGCACCTTTTCCTCTCGAGGCGTCAGGGTTGCAAGAATCTTACGGGTCTGTTCCGCCAGATCCATATTGATCGTGGCTTCCGAGGGCGACATGATCTTCTTGTCTTCAATAAAATCGCCTAAGTGACTATCCTCTTCCTCGCCGATCGGCGTCTCCAGCGAGATGGGTTCCTTGGCGATCTTCAGGACCTTCCGGACCTTTTCAAGAGGAAACTCCATCTTGTTTGCGATCTCCTCCGGATTGGGCTCCCTTCCCAGTTCCTGGATGAGATACCGGGAGGTCCGGATGAGCTTGTTGATCGTTTCGATCATATGCACCGGTATCCGGATGGTCCTTGCCTGATCGGCTATTGCGCGGGTGATCGCCTGCCTGATCCACCAGGTGGCGTAAGTGGAAAATTTGTATCCCCGCTGGTACTCGAATTTATCGACTGCCTTCATCAGACCGATATTCCCCTCCTGGATCAGGTCAAGAAACTGAAGGCCCCTGTTCGTGTACTTCTTTGCAATGCTCACCACCAGGCGCAGATTCGCCTCCACCAATTTTCTTTTGGCGATCTCCGCCCTTCCCTCCCCCGTTTCTATAGCCACCATCGCTTTTTTCAGGGCCGTCACGGAGAGTCCCGTCTCCCTCGTAATCCTCTTGAACCGGCTGTTGGCATCCTTGATCGCCTGCTCGGCCGCTTTCAATTTTTCCAGCGACACACCGGTTTCTTTTACGGCCTGCCCCGCAGATCTAGCGGATTTGTTCATCTTCGCCCAGGCATTCTCCATCTGGGCAAGGGAGAGCCCCGTCTCTGCCTTGCAGCAGCGGACATCCTCTTCCGCCTTTTCCACATCATTGAGATAAACTCGGAGATTGGCCACCATCCGGTCGATCTGTCTTTTGCTGAACCGGATTTTCCGGCAGAGATCGACGATGGCTCGGACGTTCTTTTCCAGCGCCGCCTTGAGATTCTTCCTCTCATCGGCGGCAAGCACCTTGGCATTGAGCTTTTTCTTGATCGAATCATTCTTGCCGGCCAGGACCGTCACCTTGTCCAGCAGCTTGATTACCCTGTCGAGATGCATATCTTCTTCAACGACGCCATCCTCATCCTCGATATTTTCAAGCAGGCTCTTTACGCGGATCTCTCCCCTCTTCAACTGGGCGCCCATATCAACCACGCCTTTGATGGAAGAAGCCACGCTGAAGACGGCTTCCATGCTTTCTCTGGCGCCTTCTTCGATCTTTTTGGCAATCTCTACCTCGCCCTCCCGGCTGAGCAGGGAAACCATCCCCATTTCCCGAAGATACATTTTCACCGGATCTCCGGTCTTTCCCAACGCGGGCAGCAGGGCAAGGATGTCCTCGCTCTTGCCCTCGGCCCGTTCGTCCGACGACTTCTTGACGAGCAGTTTTTCCCCTTTGTCTGTGTCGATGATATCGATATTTTTCTCGCCGAAGAGCATGATGATGTCATCAATCTGATCCGAAGAGATCACATCGGAGGGCAGCAGATCATTGACGTCGTCATAGGTCAGGAACCCCTTCTCCTCACCAAGCGTGATCAACTTCTTGAACTCATCGGATTCTATTTCTTTTCCCATATCGGTTTCTCCCATGAAAATAAACATCCGGATCAGGAAAGCGACACTTTTTCCTTTCTGAGCCTCTCCACATCCACCGTGAGACGGTTGACCAATTCCCCGTTTCCGACCCTCTCCGCCTCCCTGATCTTGCGTGTCAGCGTCCTGCTCCTCTCCTTATTCGACCGCTCCTTTATCTTCCTGATCGTATCGGCCATCAGTCGATCGATCAATTCCTCCGTATAAGGGCTCTCCTCCACCAGGTGCGAGAGGAGCTTTTCTCTCAACGGACCCTCCGCCAACCTGCTGACGAGGGATGATACGTCCCGGCCCGTCCTTCCGTCCCGGTCCGCGGCCAGAAGCTTCTCCCCGAGCGACTTCAGCTCCTCCGTTCTAAAAGCGGTCAGAACCGCCGACTCGCGAACGACCGAACCCTTTGCCGGATATTCGAGCATCACCCGTATCAGGCTCAGTTCCAGGGGATCCATCTCCGCGGCAGTCGTCCGTCTCGGCAGGTCGGCCGGGACGGCGGACCTGCCGCGGGAACGGCCTCGCAGGACCTCCGTCTTGAGCACCTCCTCGTCGACGTCGAACGCCTCGGCCACCTTCTTGGTGAAGAGGTTTCGCTCGACGTCATCCTCAATTCGGCCCAGGAAAGAGACTGCCTCCCTTAACCTGTCCCTATCCTCCTCCAGCGTCCCCCGCCCGCCGAGGATCTGTTCGATGTAATAATCGGCCATCGGCCAGGCTTTGGCCACAACTTCATCCATCTTCTCCCGGCCGTGGATCCTTACGAAATCATCCGGGTCCTGCCCGTCGGGAAGGATCACCGCCCGGGCATGGATATTTCTGGCCAGAAACAGCTCGAGGCTTCTTGCCAAAGCCTTCCTGCCCGCCTCATCGGGATCGAAAACGGCCGCCACCCGGGCCGTATAGCGACGGATCAGATCGACCTGAGTCTGCGTCAAAGCCGTCCCCAGCATGGCTACCACATTAGGGATGCCTGCATTCCAAAGGGCGATCAGGTCGAAATACCCCTCGACCAGGAGGGCGAAACCTTTCTCGCGAATGGCCTCCCCGGTCCTTGCCAGCCCGTAAAGCGTCTTCCCCTTCGAATAAACGGCCGACTCCGGGGAGTTCATATATTTCGGTTCGTCCGTCCCCATGACCCGGCCGCCGAAGGCAATCACGCGGCCGTCGACGTCTTCGATGGGGATCATCACTCGCCCGCGAAACCGGTCGTAATGACCCTGCGACTTCCCCGTTCGCTCCACAAGGAGGCCCGCCTGTTCCGCAAGCTTGGGCGAAACTCCTTTTTTCTCAAGATACTCGTGTAGATGACGCCATCCATCCGGGGAAAAACCAAGGCGAAATGTCCTGATCGCGGACTCGCCGATTCCTCGCTTCCGAAGATACTCCCTGGCGCCCTCCCCGGCAGGCGACTGAAGCGTCGTCGTAAAAAAAACGGCGGCGAGCTCATTGACCTGACGGATCTGTTCCGCAAGCGAGTAACGCTCTTTCTCCTCGCGGCTCATCGTCCTCTCGGGGATGACGACCCCCACTTTTTTCGCAAGATGGCGGACCGCCTCGGGAAAGGTCAGATGATTGAGCTTCATCAGGAAGGAAAAGACATTCCCCCCCTCGCTGCATCCAAAGCAGTAGAACATCTGCTTGTCGGGGCTCACCGTAAAGGAGGGTGTTTTCTCCTGGTGAAAAGGACAGAGCCCGAGATAATTCCGCCCCGCCTTTTTCAGGGTCACATATTCCCCGATCAGAGAAGCGATATCGGCCCTTCTTCGGATCTCTTCAATCTTATCATCGGGAACAGACCCATTCAAACGCCGATCCCCCTTATGCGGACAATCTCGCCTTGACCTTTTCGCCTAAAGCTTTGCCGTCGGCGCGGCCGGTCAATTTCGGCATCAGGACCTTCATCACCTTTCCCATGTCCCGGACCCCCTCGGCGCCCACCTCGCGAACGGCCTCCGCAATCGCCGCATCGAGTTCCGCCTCCGACAGTTGCGCCGGCAGGAACTCCTCGATCACCTTGAGTTCCGCCTCCTCCTTTTCCACCAGATCGCTCCGGCCTCCCTTTGCAAACTGTTCGATGGAGTCCTTCCGCTGCTTGACCATGGAGGAAAGAAGCTGGAGAAATTCGGCCTCGTTAAGTTCGCGCTTCGAATCGATCTCACGGTTATGCAAACCGCTTTTCAGCATACGCAAGGCCGACAAACGGATTTTGTCCTTTGTCTTGGCAGCCAGAACCATCTCCCTATCAATTGTTTCTTTGAAAGCCATTATTCACCGGTCTCCGTTCGATTTGAGGTAGATCATCTTTTCGTTTTGAAATTTGGGGACAGCGCCCTGGAAAATTTGGGACAGCTCCCTATTTTTTTATGAAAAATAGGGAGCTGTCCCCATTTTCCATGTCCCTAATTTCAAGCAAGCCCGTCCTTGAGTCGCAAACCGCCCAGCAGATGCATATGGAGATGAAAAACCACCTGTCCTCCTTCTCTATTGCAGTTGATCACTATCCTGAAACCCTTCTGGTCGACCTTCTTCACCCGGGCCACCTCCTGGGCCGCAC
>CAZINF010000054.1:12704-19701 GCA_964540555.1 uncultured Syntrophus sp.
ATCCTGAAACCCTTCTGGTCGACCTTCTTCACCCGGGCCACCTCCTGGGCCGCACTCATCATGGCCTGGATATCGGCCATCTCTCCCAGATCAACATCCATCAGGGTGGCTACATGCTTCTTGGGAATGATGATCACATGGATCGGCGCCATGGGATGGATATCTTCGAATGCCAGGACCTTCTCGTCTTCATATACCTTCCGACTGGGAATACTGCCGGCTGCGATTTTACAGAATATGCAGTCCTCCATTCTCCATCACCTCCCTTGAACCTTTGAACAATTGGAAATCATGTCCCGGAAGCACGCATTGGAGATTTTTTCCGGCGATTCTTCGTGCGGGCAATGGCCTCTGCAAGAGAGAGGGCGCCGGTATAGAGGGCTTTTCCCGTAATCACGGCAAAAACGCCATCCCCTTCGATTGCCATGAGCTTTTCGATATCCCCGATCCCGGATACCCCGCCGGAGGCGATCACCGGAATCCCGACGGAAGCGGCCAGTTCCCTTGTGCTTTCGATATTGACCCCGGTTTCCATTCCATCTCTCGTGATGTCCGTATAGACCAGGGCGGCGGGCCGGTCTTCCGCAAACCGGCGCGCCAGCGCCGATGCGGTATCCGCTTGCGTTTCCGTCCATCCCTGGACGGCAAGCCGCCCTCCTTTCGCATCAATGCCTATGATCACCCGATCCGGAAACTCCCGGCACGCCTTCCGGACAAACTCCGGATCCCGCAGGGCAGCCGTACCGAGGATCACCCACCCGACACCCGCCCGGAGGTAGGCCTCCACCGTTTTCATCTCCCGGATGCCGCCACCGACCTGAATCGGCAATCCCGTCTCTGTCACGATATTCCGGATCACCGCCTCATGGCGGGGAACACCGGCGAGAGAACCCTCCAGATCGACCACGTGGAGACGTTCGGCGCCCTCAGCCTTCCATGCCAAGGCCACTCTAACCGGATCGTCGGCGTAAACGGTCTCCCTTCGAAAATCTCCCTGGACGAGACGCACGCACCGGCCTTCTTTCAAATCTATGGCAGGAATGACAATCATGAAGAGCCTTCTCTCAGGGATCACGGAAGCCCTGCTGTGAAACTCCCCGCCCACAGTGCGGGGCTTGCGGGTTGCACTCTCGGTCTCGGAAATTCCGAAGCGGGCCGGGCTCTCAGAAGCTCGGGATGTTGTTACGGCAGGCCGGGAAAGGTCTTGAGGATATGCTCGATCCCCTCTCCCATCAGCTCTTTTGCCGTAACCCACAGCCCTTTCCCCCGATAAAAAGAGGAAATCTGGAAGAGATCCTCCATCAGCGAACTCTGTGTTTTATCGAAAGTACCCCGCCAGACGAGCGCCCCGTCGCTGACCCGCAACAGGTGAATTTCAAAGGTGACAGACGCCGGCTGTTCCACGGAGTAAGCAACCCCCTTCCTTTCCCTGAAACGGTAGACGTAACCGGCCACGACGCCATCCGCCCCCAGCTCGCTTCCCACATCACGCAGCACCTGGCGCAAGGGGGATGTAAGTGAATCCGCGGAGACCCGCCGGAAGACGGCGGCGACCCGCTCCCCCTCGAGGAGATGGAATTTAGGCTTGTTTTTGTTCAGTTCCTCCAGGAAAAGCGCCTCGAGGATCTTTTCCGGATTTCCAGGCGCCCTTACGGCATTGATGGTTATCCCGCAGAGAGGACAGCGAACGGCGCCTCCCTCCTGATCTTCCGGAGCGATCTGCTGAAAAGGGGCCACGGCAATCCGGTCGAAAACGAGCGTCCTCTCCGAAGCGGTCGCATCCGTCTCCCCGCGGTAATGACAGCCTGCCACCATGAGCAAAAGGAGACCGAAGAGAAAAAACCCGTTAAGACCCCTGGAAAAACAGGATAACTTTTTGATGACGCCCCCCTTAGTCTTTTCTTCAGACATCCAAAGAACCCTTGGTCGACAGAACCCCCTCTACCCGCCCGTCGATCGCAACCGCTTCCCTGAAGGCGCGGGCAAAGGCCTTGAATATTGCCTCCGCCATATGGTGAACATTTGTACCATAGTTGAGGTTGATGTGCAATGTGATTCCGCTATGATCCGAAAATGACTTGAAAAATTCCCGCAGCAGCGCCGGATCGAATTCCCCGATCCGCGCATCGCCGAGTTTGGCGCGCCAGATCAGATAGGGCCTGCCGGAAAGATCCATCGCTACGCTGCAGAGGCTCTCGTCCATCGGCACCACAGCCGTACCATACCGGCTGATCCCTTTCCTGTCACCCAGGGCCTTTCGGACGGCCTGCCCCAGGCAGATCCCCACATCCTCCACGAGGTGATGCGCGTCGATCGCGGTGTCGCCCTGGCTTCGGATGGTGAGATCGAACGAACCGTGCCTGGAAAAAAGATTCAGCATATGATCGAGAAAAGGGACAGAAGTGTCGATACTGCCCTCCCCTCGCCCGTCCAGGTTGACCTCCGCCGAAACATCCGTCTCCGTGGTCTTTCTCCGGATCGTCGCCTTGCGCATTGCGGTTTCCTCCTTCAGATGACCTTGTTTAACGGGTACTCGATGATTCCCTCGGCCCCCGCCTCTCTGAGAAGGGGGATCAGATCCCGGACTGCATTGGCGTTGACGATGGTCTCCACGGCAAGCCAGTCCTCGGAATATAGGCCCGAGATCGTCGGCGCTTTCAAAGAGGGGAGAACAACGACCAGCCGAGCCAGATTCTCCCGCGAGACATTCATCTTCATCCCCACCTTCCCCATCGCCTCCAGCGATCCGTTGAGGAGCATCCGGATCTGCTCGATCTTCTGCCTCTTCCAGAGGTCCTCCCACGCCCCCCGATTGGCGATCAGTTTGGTATTGGTCTTCATCAGTTCATGGATGATCTTCAGCTTGTTGGCCCGGAGGGTGGTCCCCGTTTCCGTCACCTCGACGACGGCATCGACCAGCCCTTCAACCACTTTCGCTTCGGTTGCTCCCCAGGAAAATTCCACATGGACATCGATGTTCCGCTCCGCGAAATACCGCCGCGTGAAGTTCACGAGTTCCGTCGAAACCTTCTTCCCCGCCATGTCTTCAAGCGAACCGATGGGAGAATCCTCGCGGACGACAAGGACCCATCGGGCCTGCCTCGTCGATGTCTTGGAATAGATCAGATCCTGGACGGCCACGACGTCCGATGCGTTTTCAGTAATCCAGTCCTGGCCGGTAAGCCCCAGATCGAGCGTGCCGTCCTCCACATAGCGGGACATCTCCTGGGCTCGGACCAGGGTGCAGGAGAGCTCATCATCATCGATATCGGGAAAGTAGCTCCGGCTGTCGTAGGTGATATTCCATCCTGCCCTTTTAAACAGATCCACCGTTTTGGCTTCCAGACTCCCCTTGGGAATCCCCAATTTCAGCTTATTCATCGATACACTTCCTTTGGATCAAAGACTGTTTCTCCCACGGTCGCCAAATCTCCATCAGCCCATTTGCGATAGAAGCACGACCGATAACCGGTGTGACAGGCTGCATCGCCCACCTGCTTGACCTTCAGCAGGACGGTATCTTCATCACAATCGAGCCGGACCTCAGAAACGATCTGAACATGGCCGGAGGTCTCCCCTTTCAACCAGAGACTCTGCCGGGAACGGCTCCAGTAGTGGGCTTTCCCCGTCGCAAGGGTTTTCAGCCAGGCCTCCTCGTTCATGTAGGCCAGCATGAGGACCTCGCCGCTCGCTTCGTCCTGGACTACGGCGGGAACCAATCCCCCCCCTCTATCAAAATTCGGCCCCATCCCAACAACCCCCGTACACCGTTATGGCTTCTTTATGCATGTACCGGCGGTTACGGAAACCCGCAGATAATCTGAGAATTATAGTTTAAGACCTTTCATTAATCAAGCATTTTCTCCTGCCCGGCGGGTGACCGGGAGCGCATTCCGCAAGCCCCGCCCTGTGGGCGGGTAGCTTCACTTTCGCCTTGCCTCACCCTCTTTTCTGTGTTAGAAAAAAAGAAAAAACCAGATGATCAGGAGGTTCGGCGATGTTATTACTTATTGGCGGAATTGTATCAGGCATCCTGGGGCTTATCGGTTTCTTCTATTGGTGGAGTGCTTTTATCACCATCCTGCAAGGCGGTGTCCCAATCATGCTGATTCTCGGGGGCATCCTTGCCATCTACGTGGGTCTGGATGCCATGCAGGACAGGATACGGGAGGAGCGACAGAACCAGGATGAGAAACTGGAAAAAGCCCAGGCAGAGATAGAGCGGGTGAAGGCCGAGTCGCAGCAATATCGAGAGGAAATTGAGAAGCTGAAGGAACAGATGAATGATCCCTCTTGACAGAGCGATAAAATTCGATTAGGAACGCGCATACGTGAATCGACGAACGGAGCGTTTTCTTGATGCGAAAAAACCCCTGTAAATTGGCAGTTACCCTCGGCTGCTTCTATATGTATTGATGCCTATAGATTTTTTCTTCAATCCACAGGGAATCGCCGTGGTCGGCGCGACACCGAATCCCCTCAAAGGCGGCAACGCCATCCTGAAAAACATCCTCCTCGGTTATCGAGGCGGAATCTACCCCGTCAATCCGAAATACACGGAGATCGAGGGTCTGCCCTGTTATCCTTCCGTCGATGCCATCCCCGGACTGGTGGATCTCGCCGTTGTTTTTGTCCCGGCTCCGCTGGCGCCTGCGGCGGTGGAGGATTGTGTCCGGAAAGGCGTCCGTGGCGTCATGATCGAATCGGGCGGTTTTGCGGAAGCCGGTCCGGAAGGCGAGCGTCTCCAGAAAACGCTCGCCGATGCCGCCGCACGAACCGGGATCCGCCTGTGGGGACCCAACTGCATGGGCCTCGTCGATGTTGTCCACCGCCACATCTTTTCCTTCATGGATCCCCGGGCGCAGGAGCGGGAGGAATTTATCCGGGGAACTGTCTCTCTTATCGTGCAGAGCGGCATGCTCTCCGCCATCTTCCTCATCGACATCATGAGCAATGCCACGATGGGCGTGAGCAAGGTCTGTTCCTTGGGGAACAAGGTCGATGTCAATGAATGCGACATCCTGGAATACTTCCTGGACGATCCCGACACCGAGGTGATCGGCCTCTACCTCGAATCCTTCTCCGATGGCCGGCGCTTTCTGGATCTTTGCCGGAGGAGCGAAAAACCGATCGTCGTCCTCAAGGGAGGGAGAAGCCGCCAGGGGGCGGAGGCGGCGCTGAGCCACACGGCATCCCTTGCCGGCAATCAGCGAATCATCGCCGGCGCCCTGGCGCAGGTCGGGGTCAGAGAAGCCCGGGACTTTAAACAGATGATGGACCTCTGCCGGTCGCTGGCTCTGACCAAGCCGGCCAGGGGCGGGTCGGGCCGGGTCGCTGTCCTGACCGTAAGCGGCGGGGCGGGCATCGTCGCCACCGATTTCATCGAAGAGCAAGGGTTGACCATGGCCAGCCTCTCGGTATCCACCAGGGGTTTTTTGGCAGAGCTCTTTCCGAGATGGATGCCGGTAGCCAATCCCGTCGATTTGTGGCCGGCAATGGAAAGACAGATCGGCGCCGGTGTCGATGTCTTCAGTCTCTCCCTTGAGTCTCTTCTTAGCGACCCGGAGGTGGATGCCGTCTTTCTCCACCTGTTTATCAGCAATCATCACAGCAGGGTAAATCCCTCCGAACTCGCCGCCCGGATCCGTACCGCCGGAAAACCTGTCATCGCCTGGATCATCGGCCGAAGGAACGACGTCTATGCCTTCCAGAAGGAAGCGCTTACCCATGGAATTCCCGTTTTTGCGGAAATCTCCCGCGCAGCGGAGTGCCTGGGCGCAGTCCTCGGAGAACGGCGCCGACCGGAGCCGGTCATTGCCCGAAAAGAGGACGAGCGGACAATGCCCGCCGGTCTTGAGGAACATCTCAATTCGGCATCGGGAACTCTTGACGAACACCTTTCCAAGGCGGTTCTCAGCTCCTACGGCATTCCCACCGTCCCGGAGGAGATCGCCGCCGATGCAGCCCACGCCGAGGCGGTGTCCGCCGCCCTGGGTTATCCGGTGGTCATGAAAGGGCTTCTGCCTGGAGGGGTCCACAAAACGGAGCTCGGCATCGTCCGCTTGGGGATTCCCGATGGCCGGACCGCCCGTGCAACGTTCGACAGTCTCATGGAACAGATGGAAGGCCGTGGCAGGATCCTCATTCAGAGACAGTTGCCGGGAAAGGTGGAGCTGATCCTTGGGCTCCTCCGCGATCCCCAGTTCGGTCCCTGTGTCATGTTCGGTCTGGGAGGAGTGATGGCCGAGCTTTTCGAAGACGCGGTTTTCGCCGTTGCCCCGCTGACGCACCGGGAGGCACTGAGGCTGATGAGCCGAATCCGGGGCCAAAAGATGCTTGACGGCTTCCGGGGGGCGCCTCCCGTCCGGCGGGATGAGATCGCCCGGATCCTCATCACCCTGGGCGAGATCGGTCTCAGCCGGCCGCGGATCAGGGAGATCGACATCAACCCCCTGATCGTCGGTGAAGAAGGGGCGGCGGCCGTAGACGCCACAATCATACTGGAATGATAAAGAAGGTTTTTCCCCTGTGCCGAAATGCCTTCAGATGACCTGCCGGCTCCCCTCGACCATCTCCAACAACCGCCAAGCCAGGCCTACTCCTCCAGGCCCTTTCCACCGGTCCTTTCCTTCCTCTTCGCAAAGAGGGAGATCGCCAGGACAGCAGCGCCGGTCGAGATGGACGCATCGGCAACATTGAAGGCGGGCCAATGGTAGGCGCCGACATAGACATCGAGGAAATCGACCACCTCGCCGAAACGGATGCGGTCGATCAGGTTTCCCACCGCCCCCGCAAGGATCAGTGCAAGGGAAAAAACAAGCGAAAGCTTTTCGATCCCTGCCTGCCGGAGGGTGTGCCGGAGGTAGTGAAGGATGAGAAGGATCGCCGCCAGGGTGACCGCAAGGAAAAAAACAGACCGGAACGCCGGCGACGCCTCTGCGAGAAAACCGAAGGCAGCGCCCGGATTCCGCACGTGGATGATATTGAAAAAACCGTC
>CAZINF010000055.1:0-19637 GCA_964540555.1 uncultured Syntrophus sp.
CAGCAGGATC
Source organism: uncultured Syntrophus sp. (assembly GCA_964540555.1). Taxonomy (GTDB): domain Bacteria; phylum Desulfobacterota; class Syntrophia; order Syntrophales; family UBA5619; genus JAKAFS01. The sequence continues at coordinate 11 of CAZINF010000055.1, forward strand.
GGAAAACGCAATATTGTCCGCATACCACCGGGGATCGGTGTGCCCATGGGGGCTGATGATGGGGAGCCCCTTAACCTCGCCGTACAGGCGTCTGGCGATCCCCCTCTCGGTGGGATCACTGGAAAAAAGACGATCCTCGTCCATGATGATACTTCGACCCATCGGTCTTCCCTCCTATTGTCGCTTCACGATGCGGGGGCCAGGTCATTGTATGGATGCTAATCCCGGGTTAATCGCTTGAATCCCAATCGCCGGGAAATTTCGGAGGCTGCCGCAATGACCTCTTTTTTCACCACCTCCTGAACAAACTTTTTGGTCATCTGGAAGACGGGACCCGAAATGCTGATGGCGGCCACCGGCCTCCCCTCCCCGTCGAAGACCGGGGCTCCCAGACAGCGGATCCCCTTTTCATTCTCCTCGTCGTCCATCGCGCAGCCCTGGCTTCTGACAATCTTCAAGTGTCCCCGGAAAGCGTCCGGATCGGTAATCGTATTGGCCGTCCGTCGGGGCAGCCCCTTCTCCGAGAGAAATGCCTCCACGGCCTCTTCAGAAAAGCAGGAGAGTAAGACCTTCCCCACCGCGCTGCTGTGAGCGGGATTCCGGGAACCCACCCGCGACGCCATTTTCAAACCGCCCGCCGGCTGCTCGGTCTCGATCTTCTCGACGTAGACCACCTCGCTGCGGTCATAAATGACCATATGGGCCGTCTGTTTTGTCCTCTCCGCCAGGTCCCGCAGAATCGGTTCCGCGACCTTGCGAAAATCGAGCTGATTGCTCAGATGGGCGTTCAACTCCATCAGTTTCAGTCCCAGAAAGTAACTCTTGGTTTCCGGATCCTGGCGGATATAGCCGAAATAGGATAGCGAGGATAAAAGACGATGGACCGTCCCTTTGGGAAGTTTGAGACCGGCTGAGAGATCCCGGATGCTTATACCCTGGACATTTTGTCCGACCATCGAAAGAATCAGCGAGACCCTCTCAATCGTCTGGACAAGGTTATTCGGTTTGGCGGGAGGGGAATTCTTTGCCATTACTGTTTCTCATCCTTTCCTTGAGGAACTGTTACGCAACGGAAAATGGGAAAGGAAGCCCCAGCTCATGCGCGGAGGTCTGGAGGTCCTTCAGGGTCTCGGACGGCATGGGGATCCCTTCCTTTTTGTATGCCAGTTGAGTCAGATACTCCTTTTCACCCGGCACCAGCACGCGTTCGAACCCCGGCGCCGCAGGGGTGTTCCCCATTTGTTGCACCACCCGGATGTCGGGGTTTCCGTTGAGCGAACCGATCCGGAGGCGCTTGATATAATGGGGTATCCGGATGACCCCGTGCGAATTGAACCCGAAGAGCTCCGCCGTGGTGATCGAATCGGCAACGATCCGGGCATTGGCCTCACAAAGTCCCGCCGCCGACAATATCCGCTGGATAAACCCTTTCAACTGCCCGGCATCGACGCGCGCCATACTCTCCGACATAACCCCTCCTTACCCGATCCGCCGTCACCCTTCAAAGGACAACCCCTGACGGCCTGCCGGTCGTCAAAAAAACCGGCGACTCTCCGCTGCTACTTCTTATTCCACAAAAGGTGAATCCGGTTCCCCGCCGGGTCGGCGCCTTTGAGAAAGACCGACTTGGCATCGCTTTTGATCTTCGGCTCCTCCAATTCAATCCCCTTACCCTTGAGGATGCTGCAGGCCAGTTCAAAATTGGTCACCCGAACGGCGATGTGCGGCTTGTCGAATTCGGGAGCCTTCATGATCTCAATCCGGCCCGGTCCGGAAGAGGAAACGAAAAACGACGACGCCCCCTCTTTGCCCGCAAATCCGAACGTATCGACATACCACTGGGTGATTGCCTTTGCGCTGACCCTGCCGTCCGGGTATAGACCGACATGCTCGATCCCCGCGAATACCGAGCGGCCCCGCACCTCGTTGATCCAGGTGAGGACTTCGGCCGTCTTTTTGGCGATTGCCGCAAAGTCGGCGGCGGCTATCAGTTCCTTCGATATCAGGTTCGAACCGACCCCTACGCAGGCCACCCCCGCCTTGAACCATGCCTCGATGGATTCCCTGGTCGTCTCCACGCCTCCGGTCGGCATGATGAGCGTCCAGGGCATCGGCCCGAGGATATTCTTCACGAACGCCGCCCCCCCCACCTCTTTCCCCGGGAATATCTTGCAGATCTCCACCCCGTACTCCTCCGCTTGGGAAATCTCGCTGGCGGATCCGCAGCCCGGCATGTAGGGGATCTTCCGCCGGTTGCAGGTCTTGGCGACCTCGGCGTTGAGGATCGGACCGACGATGAAGTTAGCGCCGTTGTTGATATAAAGCGAAGCCGTTCCCGGATCGACCACCGAGCCTATGCCGACAATGAGATCCGGGATTTCCGATTCGCACCACTGGATCAACGCGGAAAAGACCTGATAGGCGAAGTCCCCCCGGTTGGTAAACTCCAGTACCTTCACCCCCCCGTCGGCAGCCGCCCTGGCCACTTTCTTGGCCGTCTCCAAATCCTTGTGATAGAATACGGGAACCAGCCCACTGTCCATCATCGCCTGCAACACATCCAACCGTCTGAATCGCGCCATACCCTTTCCTCCATGATGACCAGGAGCGCAACCCGCAAGCTCCGCCTTACAGGCGGGGATGCGGGGCGCTGTAAAAGAAGAACTCTATCTTGCCGGAAAGCACCGCCCCGTGGGCGGGAAGCTTCACAAAAAGCGAGATCAATCTTTGAAAATCGCGATCCCTTTGCGCGCTGGACATTTTTCGACCCTGCGCCTCCTCGCTTCGCTCAAGATCCGCCCCCCGTATCACCCCCGGGGAATACAGACCGTCCCGCAGCTCTACCGCGATACCCGGCCGGATACCTCCCCGGACATGACCTTTTCCACCTCTTCGACCGAAACCATATTGAAGTCGCCCACAATGGAATGCTTCAGGCAGGAAGCGGCAACCGCAAAATCAAGGGTCTTCTGGAGATTATCCCCATAGGTCCGCAATCCGTAAATCAACCCGCCGACAAAGGCATCGCCGCCGCCGACGCGATCGACGATATCGGTGATGTTGAACGCAGGACCGGTATACAGCCGGGCGCCGTCGTACAGAATCCCCGACCAGGTGTTGTGACTCGCGCTGACGCTGCCCCTGAGCGTGATGGCAATCAGCTTCAAGTTCGGAAAGGCCTTCTTCAGCCCCTCGGCCACCGTCGCGAATTTTTCCGCTTCGACCCGCCCGGCAGCCACATCCGTATCCGGGGCCTTGATCCCGAAAACCTGATCCGCATCCTCTTCGTTGCCTACCGCGATATCGCAGTGCCGGACCATCTCCGGCATCACATCACCCGCCTTTTTCCCCCACCGCCAAAGTTTGGCCCGGTAATTCAGATCGCAGGAAACCGTCAAACCTATCTGCCTGGCTTTCATGATCCCCTCGAGACAGACCTCGCAAAGCGATTCGCTGACCGCCGGCGTAATCCCGGTCCAGTGGAACCAGTCGGCATCCGCGAAAACAGCCTCCCAGTCCACCATCCCCTTTTTTATGGTGGCGATAGCCGAACCATCCCGGTCGTAGACGACCTTGCTCCCCCGCTGCACGGCGCCGTTTTCCAGAAAATAGATACCTATTCGGCTCCCCCCCCTGATGATCTTCGCCGTCCCCACGCCATAGCTTCTGAGATAGGCGAGGCAGGCGTCCCCCAGATCGTTCTTCGGCAGGCGGGTCACGAAATCGGTCGCCATCCCGAAGTTGGCGAGGGAAGCGGAGACATTGGCCTCGCCCCCACCGAACGCGACATCGAAGGATCGCGCCTGTCCGAATCTGATAAAACCGGGCGGGCTGAGCCGCAACATGATCTCCCCGAACGTAACGACTTTTTTCACGGTCCACGACCTCCTGACTTAAGGGATCAAAATAACCTTCACCGCCTGACGATCCTCCAAGAGCTGAAAAGCTCTCTGCCACTCGGCGAGGGGCAGCCGGTGCGTGATCATCTTTTCAGCCTGTAGCAGACCGTTCGCGATCAGCCCGATTGCCCGTTCCCAGGCGGTCCAGCTGCTGGAGAAGCAGAAATCATAGCGGAGGGCCTTGAAGATTCCACGGTCGTAAGGAATGGGGACCTCCGGCTTGCCCGAAATACCGAGGGCGCAGACGGTTCCCAATCGTCTGACCATCTCGAATGCCAGACGGATCGCATCCGGGCTGCCCGAGGTCTCGACCAGCATGTCCACACCCAGGCCCCCCGTCATCTCCAGGACCCTCTGGAGGGGGTCCGTCTTTCTCCTGTCGATCACAAAATCGGCGCCCAGTTCCTTCGCCTTTTCCAGCCTTATCCCTTCCCCCCCGATGATCCCGACCCATCTCGCCCCGGCCGATTTGGCGATGGTAAGAGAGATGAGGCCGATCGGACCGGGCCCCGTCACCATGACCGAATCCCCCGCCTTCAGCCCGCACCGCTCAACGATCGCAGCGACGCAAACCGCGATGGGTTCGATGGTCGCACCTACGTCGAACGGGATCGACTCCGGAAGGCGGTGGAGCAGCCGGGCCGGACCGGCCACATATTTCGCGTATGCGCCGTCGATGCCAATACCGTATGCCCGCTTGTGCTCACAAACCTGCGGGAATCCGCTCTGGCAATGGTAACAGACGCCGCAGGCGCCCGTGCGCGTTTCGCTGACGATCCGATCGCCGATCTTCCACCCCGTGACCGCTTTCCCCACGTCGGCGATCACACCGGAGAACTCGTGCCCCATGACCATCGGCGGCCAGTAGGGATGGTTGTCATGAAAGATGTGGAGATCGCTGCCGCAAACGGATACGGCCTTGACCTCGATGAGCACCTCATCCTCCTTCACCTGCGGCTCCGGGACCTCCCGCATTTCCACCAACCCTTTGCCTTTGCCATATTTCACAACCGCTTTCATCGATCCCCCAAAAAAATTATGAACCCCGTCAATCCTTCTCAAGGATATCCGGCCTTACAAAGGCGATCCCCCCCGCCTCCACCGAAAGCGTGGGGTAGAGGATCGGCCGGGTGATCATCTCCACCCCCCCTGCGGCGGCCAGGACGACCCTGACATCACGAAAACCCACCTGGAGGAACCGTGCAATCGTTCTTTCGATCAGCGGGGCGCCCCCGACAGGCAGAAGGGGCTTGAATGTCTCCATCCGGGATGAAAAACCGGCAGCGAGAATCAGGGCGGCAATGCGGTTATTTTCTTTCATCCATTCAATTCCGCTCTTATCCGGATCAGTTCGGCAGCGATGGAGACGGCGATCTCGGCGGGGGTTTCCGCCTTGATGGAAAGACCGATGGGTGAATGAATCCGCTCCAGGTCCTCTTTCACAAAGCCCTCGTCGAGGAGAGCCTGAAATGTCAGGTCCCGCTTCGTCCTGCTGCCGATCAGGCCGATATAAGCGGCCGTCGTCCGCAGCGCCTGCCCGAGGACGGTCCGGTCATGGAGATGTCCCCGGGTGATGATCACGACATAGCTTTGCTCGTCGATGGTCACCCCCCTGAAGGCGTCTTCGAAAGAGTCGAGATGAACGATCTCATCAGCGCAGCCGAATCTTTCCAGGTTTGCGAATTCCTGCCGGTCATCGAGAATGACCGTCCTGAATTCCACGGAGGAGAGGACGGGGACCAGGCTCCTGCCCACATGGCCGGCGCCGAAGATCAGTGCGGTCCCGCGGTTTCCCAGGGAATCGATCACCGCCCGGCGCCCCTTGAGAAAGGTGAAAGCGCGGCAGCCGCGGACCTCGTCAAGGAGGTCCTGAAGACTCTCGGCGGCGTCTCCCAAGATACCGGTGACCTCGCCGTTGGCTCGCATCAGGAAGGAGCGCCCCGACCGCCCGTCCTCTTCCGACGGAAGAAGGGTGACCAGCCAGGCCCGCTCGCTTCTCTCAAGAGCGGCGGCCAGATCCCGGTAAAGGGGCAGGCAGGACGGATCCCCGGCATCGACGTACTCGATCAGGACGCTCACCTCACCGCCGCAGATCATCCCCATCCCCGAGGAATCCCCGGCGGTCAAATTGAAGGAGACCAGTGCCGCCTTCCGGCTTGTCATCACCTCCGCGGCGATTTTCTGTACCCTCGCTTCCAGGGCGCCGCCACCCACGGTGCCGATCACGGCGCCGTCCTTCCTGACCACCATGCGCGCCCCGGCGCTCCGGGGAGCGGAACGGGCCTGTTCCACGATGGTGGCCAGAGCAAAGCCTTGCCCCTTCTCTAAAAGCCCGATAGCCTCCTTAACGATCTCTCTCACACCGACACCTCCTGCTTTCTGACGGCCGGAGTATAAGGAAAGTCATCCGGCCTGTCAATTCGGAATATGACATTCAGAACATGCCGTCTACTAGAAATATTATCTTGATCTGTCCGCAATTCGGGCGTATAAATGTACTGAAAAATCGAGCTGTTCGTTCATACACTTACCGCCTTTGGAGATGCCAGATGTCAGATGCACAGGCATTGCCGATGTCGTCCATCCGGGACAACCGGAAGAGAGGTTGCGTTGGTGACTTTCTTCGGGAACACATCCGGAAGGACGCCGACCTATCCATCGTCTCCGCCTATTTCACCATCTACGCATACGCCCGGCTCAGAGAGCCGCTTGAAGAGATCGCCGGGCTCCGCTTCCTCTTCGGCGAACCCCGTTTCGTAAAAAGCCTGGACCCGGACCGAACGGAGACGAAGGCCTATCGGATCGAGGATGAAAAGCTGCAACTGCGGAACCGCCTGCGCCAGAAAGCGATCGCCCGGCAGTGCGCGGACTGGATCCGGGAGAAGGTCGACATCCGCTCCATCCGACGAAGCAACCTCCTTCACGGCAAGCTCTATCATATCAGCCATAATGGCATCGAAAAGGCGCTCGTCGGCAGCTCCAACTTCACCGTCAACGGTCTCGGTTACGGCGCCGCCCCCAACATCGAGCTGAACCTCGAGGTCACAGACGACCGTGACCGCCTGGACCTGAGGAACTGGTTCGACGAGCTCTGGAACGACGAAGAACTCGTTGCCGATGTCAAGGCGGACGTCCTCGGTTATCTATCCCAGCTCTACCGGGAAAACGCCCCGAATTTCATCTATTTCAAGACCCTCTACCACATCTTCGAGAAGTTCCTCCTCGACCAGGAGACGGGCGGGCTCCTCGACCGGAAGCTCCACCTCTTCGATACCCAAATCTGGACCGCCCTCTACGCCTTTCAGCGGGACGGGGTGAAGGGGGCGATCAACAAGATCGAGCGTCACGGCGGCTGCATCATCGCCGATAGCGTAGGCCTCGGAAAGACGTTCGAAGCCCTGGCCGTCATGAAGTACTACGAACTCAAGAACCACCGCGTCCTGGTGCTCTGCCCGAAGAAGCTCCGTGAAAACTGGACGATCTACCAGGCCCAGAACAACAGCGAACTCAATCCGTTCCTGGAGGACCGCTTCAGCTACACAGTCCTGTGCCACACCGATCTGAGCCGGGAGGGCGGCTGTTCGGGCGATATCGATCTGGGGCAGATCAACTGGGGGAACTTCGATCTCGTCGTCATCGACGAATCCCACAATTTCCGGAACAACACAAAGGGGAAGAAGGACGAGGAGGGGCGGGTCGTCCGGGTCAGCCGGTATGAGCGTCTCATGGAGGAGATCATCAAAAAGGGGGTCAAGACGAAGGTCCTGATGCTCTCCGCCACGCCGGTCAACAACAACCTCCGCGATCTTCGCAACCAGATCTATTTCGTCACCGAGGAGCGGGACGACGCCTTCCGGGAATCCATCCGGATCCGGAGCATCGGAGATACGCTCAAGGCGGCCCAGTCGGTCTTCACAATCTGGTCCGGCCGGCAGGAGAGGGATATCCGCGATCTCATGGAGCGGCTGGATTCCGCCTTTTTCAAGCTGCTGGACGAACTGACCATCGCCCGCTCCCGGAAACACATCCGGCAATACTACGATCTGAAGGAAATCGGGGAGTTTCCCCGTCGGGAGAAGCCGCAGGCCATCTATCCGCAGATCGATGCAGAAAATGGCTTCATCTCCTATGACCGGCTCAACGAGGAAATCCAGAAATACGAGCTCTCCCTGTTCAACCCGTCGAAGTACGTCCGGCCGGAGCATAGGGGGAAATACGAATTCAAGATCCGGAACTTCACCCAGGCGGGCCGTGAACAGTTCCTGATCGGGATGATGAAGGTCAACTTCCTCAAGCGCCTGGAGAGCTGCGTCCATTCTTTCGCCGTGTCGATGGGAAGAACTGTTGGCAAAATTGAAGCCCTGAAGGAAAAGCTCCGCGCCTTCCAGGCCCATCAGGCCCAGGCCGGGGCGGTCGATCTGGACGATCTCGCCGTCGAGGACGACGATCCCGAGACGGAGGAGGCCTGGGAGGTCGGCCGGAAGGCCACCTTCAGCCTGGCCGACCTCGACGTGGACGGCTGGCTGATCGATCTGGAAAAGGACCGGAAACAGATCGCGAGCCTCCTCCAGGAGGCCGCCGCCGTTACGGTCGCGCGGGACGCCAAGCTGGCGGCCCTTCGGGATCTCCTCCGGGAGAAGGCCCTGCATCCGGCCACGACGCGGGACGGCCGGCCCAACCGGAAGGCCCTGGTCTTCACCGCCTTCGCCGACACAGCGCTGTACCTCTACGAAGCGCTCCGGGAATGGGCGCGGGGCGAACTGGGCGTCCATATCGCGTTGGTCACCGGTGGCGCGGTCGAGAACCGGACCACCTTCGGGAAAAACGACTACAACAACATCCTTACGAATTTTTCGCCCCTCTCCAAGAACCGGGGAAAGATCCGCTCCCTGCCGCAGGAGGGGGAGATCGATTTCCTGATTGCCACGGACTGCATCTCCGAGGGGCAAAACCTCCAGGACTGCGACACCTTGATCAACTACGACATCCACTGGAACCCGGTCCGGATCATCCAGCGCTTCGGTCGGATCGACCGGATCGGAAGCCGGAACGCCTCCGTTCGCCTGATCAACTTCTGGCCGACCAAGGACCTCGACCGCTACATCGCCCTGAAGGACCGCGTCGAGGCGCGGATGGCCCTGGTAGATCTCACCGCCACGGCGGACGACAACCTCCTCCAGGAGGAGATCCGCGAGCTCATCGCCGGCGACCTGAAATACCGGGACCGGCAGTTGAAACGGCTGCGGGAGGAGATCCTCGATCCAGAGGAGGCGACCGACGGTGTGTCGCTGAGCGAATTCACCCTCGACGACTTCCGGATCGAACTGGCCAATTATATCGAGGCGAACCGGGAGAAGCTGGAGGCCACGCCGCTGGGCCTCTACGCCGTCGTCGCCGTCCCGCCGGGCCATCCGATAATCCGCCCCGGCGCGATCTTCTGCCTACGTCAGGTTGGCGAGACGGCCGGGAACGAGACCGTGAACCCCCTCCAGCCCTGCTTCCTCGTTTACATCCGCGACGACGGTGCGGTCCGCTTCAACTTCACCCAGGCCAAGCAGATCCTGGAGATCTTCCGGACGCTCGCCGCCGGGGAGGGCAAGGCCTGCGAGGCGCTCTGCGACCTCTTGAACGGCGAAACCGGAAACGGCGACGACATGGCCCGCTACGACGACCTGCTCGCAAAGTCCGTCGCCGCGATCACGGCCATGTTCAAAAAGCGGGCGATCGGCGCCCTTCTCTCGGGCAGGGACGGCCGACTGATCCCCCGCTCCCGCCAGACGGAGGATGCCGATGATTTCGAGCTGATCACCTGGCTCGTGATCCGGGATGCGGCCTGTACGTCCGATCATCCTGCTTGACATCTCGCTCGATAAAGCATATCGTGAGCGCATATGATGGAGGTGACAAATATGCGTGCAACATTGAACATCCCCGACGACTTGATTTCTGAAGTCCAAAAAATATCGAAGGAAAAATCGAAAACCCGCGCGATCGTCACGGCAATGGAAACGTATGTCCGGGATCGCAAAATGGCAGAGCTTCGCGACCTGCGGGGAAAGATGCCCCTGGATTATGATTGGCAAAAAGAGGAAGCGGCCGAATTAAAGGCCCAGAAAAAAAAGGATAAATATCTTGAAAGATAGAGGCATCCTACCCGACACCTGCGCCTGGATCGATTATTTCCGGCCGGGGGGGAACTCGCTGGGACAGCTTGTGGAACGGGCCATCGTATCAGATTCCGTGTATGCATGCGGTCCGGTGCTCTATGAGCTGGTACAGGGCGCCAGATCCGAAAAGGAGCAGGCGTCTCTAACCAGAGCCCTTGGGGCCTTGCCTTACCTGGAGATGACGGAAGCGATCTGGATCAAGGCCGGCCAACTCTCCGCTTCTCTGCGGAAGGCAGGGAAAACTATACCCTTTTCCGACATCCTGATCGCAACACTGGCAATCGATAATAATCTTACCGTCATGACAGTGGATGAGCATTTCCGTAGCATCCCCGGCCTAGTAATCGACCCGACGGAGTAAAACCGAAAGGCAGTTTTCATGATCGATCTGAAAACACGAATCCAGGACGCCCTCAATGCCTTTGCGGACAGCCCTCTCCTTGAAAAGGCGGTCAACCTTCTTAATGTTCTCGGATACAAAAGCGATAAAACCTTCTCCCTTCGGCCCAACGACTACAGGGGCTTTGCGGACTATTTCATCAAAATTCCCAGTATCTTTGATCCTGCCAAGGCCAGAACCGGCGAATGGCAAAGCATCGATATCCTCTTCCAACTCACGGAGGACGAGCTAAAGACCCAGCATACCCTCTTCGAGATCCGGGAAGTGGACAACCGAATCATCGAATCCTACCTTTTCTTTGCCGTGGCGCTCACCGGCAAGGCTTACACGCGAGGGGATCTGGTTCGGATCACCCGGGAGATCAACAAACTGACGCCGATGCCGGCGATGGTCCTGTTTTCCTACAACGACCGCCTGACAATCGCCGTCATCGACCGCCGTCTGAGCAAGAAGGAGGGCGCCCGGGACGTTCTGGAAAAGGTTACGCTGATCAAGGACATCGACTGCGCCCGGCCCCACCGCGCCCACATCGATATTCTCCACGACCTTGCCCTCGACGAGCTCCGACAGCGCCAGGGTTTTACGAATTTTGTCGAGCTGCACCGCGCCTGGCAAAAGACCCTGGACATTACGGAACTCAACAGGCGTTTCTTCAAGGAAATCGCGGACTGGTATTTCTGGGCGGTGAAAAAGGTCAGGTATCCCAATCCGCACAATTTGTCGGAACAACACAACCATTCCCTCAACGTCATCCGTCTCCTCACCAGGCTGATCTTCTGCTGGTTTTTGAAAGAGAAAAAACTGATTTCGGAAAGGCTATTTGATTTTAAAGAATTGTCAAAAATTCTTGACAAGCCTCCCCTTGAGCGGGGTAACAGCGACCCGACCATTTATTACAAGGCCATCCTTCAGAATCTTTTCTTCGCGACCTTGAATACGGACATGAACAAGGATGTTCCCGACAGCCGTCGTTTCATCACCGGAAGGAAGAGCGCCGCCGGGGTCTCCGAGGAATATTCCGTTCCAACAGTTTTTCGCTACAAGGATCTCTTTCGTGAAAAAGAAAATGCTATCAAATATTTCGAAGATATTCCGTTCCTCAATGGCGGTCTTTTCGAGTGCCTTGACACCTTCGAGACCATACGGGGGAAGAATGTGGAAACTCGAATTGACGGATTTTCCTCCACTTTCTCCAAGCAGCCCGTTGTTCCGGATGAACTTTTTTTTACTGAAGATACCCGTGTCGATTTGTCCGGCGATTATGGAAATCCAAAATATAGTGACGTCCGAGTACGGGGGCTGATCCGCATCCTTGAGAATTATAAATTCACAATCGAGGAAAACACGCCCGTCGAAGAGGAAATCGCCCTTGATCCGGAACTATTGGGCAAGGTCTTCGAGAACCTTTTGGCGAACTTCAATCCCGAGACACAGACCACGGCGCGGAAACAGACAGGTTCGTTCTATACCCCGCGTGAGATCGTCAACTACATGGTGGACGAAAGTCTGCTGCGCTATCTGGAAGACCGGTTGACGGAATTCCATGACACAGGGAAAGGATCCTCATTTCAATCGATATCATCCGTAAAACGAGGACACAGGACCCGGAAGGAGGGGAGCGCCATCCACGATAAATTGCGGAATCTTCTCTCCTATGGCGAATCCGGCCACCTGTTCAAAGATGAGAAAGGTGAAGACACTGCTGAGGTGAACGTTCTCATCGAGGCTATTAATATCTGTAAAATCCTCGACCTTGCGTGCGGCTCCGGGGCTTTTCCGATGGGCGCGCTCCACAAGATGGTCCTGATTTTAGGCAAACTTGACCCGTTCAACAGGCAGTGGAAACAGGCCCAGTTGGACAAGACCACACGGGATCGGCAACGTGCCGAAAGGATGGAAGATGACGAGATCCGCCGTCTAACCCTGGAAAATATCGAGCAGCGTGTCCGCGCCATCGAAGAGGCCTTCGGCAGCGACCGGCACGAGTTGGACTATACCCGTAAGCTTTTCCTGATCGAAAATTGCATCTACGGCGTGGACATCCAGAACATCGCCGTCCAGATCGCCAAGCTCCGATTTTTTATCTCCCTGGTTGTTGACCAGAAGGTGATAAACGACCGGCCCAACCGCAACATTCTGGCCTTGCCCAATCTCGAAACCAAATTCGTTGCCGCCAACACCCTGATCGGGATCGACAAGCCCCAGCAGGAACTCGAATTGGGCGGCGGCAAGGTGTATGCGATTGAAAACGAGCTGAAAAACCTGCGCCAGAAATTGTTCTATACACGCAAATATGCGGACAAAAAGAGATTGCGGCAGACGGAAAAAACCAAACGGGAAGAGCTTCAGAAAGCACTGATCGGCAGCCATTACACGCCTGCCAGCGCGTCGATGATCGCCGGTTGGAACCCCTTCGATCCCGTCCACGCCGCCGGATTTTTCGACATGGAAACCATGTTCAATCTCCAGGAGGGTTTCGATATCGTCATCGGCAATCCGCCCTACGCCAGAGTCCAGACCCTTCAGCAGACCCAGCCTGAGGGTGTTGCCTATTTCAAGGAACACTATCGTTCCGCCAAGGGGAGTTTCGACATCTATGTCCTCTTTCTGGAGAAGGGGTTTCAGCTCTTGGGGACTACAGGCGTCCTTTCCTACATCCTTCCTCATAAGTTCTTCCAGGCAAAATTCGGCGAGACGATCCGTCTTGATATAGCTCGGGAAAAAGCCATCTACCAAGTGGTCCGGTTCGGGGCGGAACAGGTCTTCGCGGAGGCAACGACCTATACCTGTTTGCTGTTCCTGACGAGAAAACCGAATGACAGTTTTCGACTTCTTGAAGTAAAAAATCTCGAAAATCCTGCAGAAATTTTGACGGCCATCCAGGCGGGGCAGCCACAGCCGGGCTATCAGGCGGCCGTGGTTCCCGCCCCGAAAGGCAGCGAGTGGATCTTTTCCACCGACCATACCGCTCAAATATTACAGAAACTCCGCCGCCAGTCCCACACCCTTAGCGACATCACGCGCAAGATTTTTCAGGGAATACCTACAGGAGCAGATAAAATTTTTGTATTAAAGATCCTGGAATGGAAGGCCACAACTGTGCGCTGCTTTTCGCCGGCACTGGATCGGGAAGTGGAAATCGAAAGGGAACTGGTGAAGCCCTTCCTGATGGGAAAGGATGTCCATCGCTATCAACCCTTGACACCGAAAAGCGTTGTTATCTTTCCTTACACCATTGAGGATGGACGGGCGCGCCTGATGGCAGCGGATTATATCAAACAGCACTTTTCGCGGGGTTGGCAATATCTGTACGAAAACAGGAAAATCCTGGCAGCCCGTGAGAATGGACGATTTCAAGACGATTGGTATGGCTTCAGTCGGCCACAAAACCTTACTGAATTCGCGGCGGTAAAGCTTGTCACGCCGGAAATTGCCCTCGGCGGGCAAATGACCCTCGACGACACGGGGGAAATGTACCACACAACCAAGGTCTACAGCTTTGTTTTCAACATCAATGTGAAAGACAATCTAAAATATTTCCTCGGAGTGTTGAATTCCAAAATTCTGTGGTTCTTTATGTCATCAACGGGATATGTTCTGCGTGGCGGCTATTTCACTTTCAAAACCGAATACCTTAAGCCCTTTCCCATCCCCTGCTCCCTGTCGGCCACACCGCCCACCAAGAACCAGCACGACCTGATCGTCCGTCTCGTGGATCAGATCCTGACGGCCAAGAAGCAAAATCCCGACGCCTTTACCCTGCCGTTGGAGGCACAGATCGACGGTCTTGTCGCCCACCTGTACGGTTTGTCGGAGGAAGAATTCTCCTTGGTTCTTTCCCAACTGTCCTTACCCGATCCGGAGCGTGTGGCCGCTGCCAACGCTTACCGGGATGTTGAAAGGGGGTTCATCAAATGAGTTCACCTAAACTGCCTTTACAGTCGTTCCGTCTGAATAACTTCAAGGCCGTCCGCGACAGCGGCATCATCCGCTTCACTCCGCTGACCGTTTTGATCGGCAACAACGGCTCCGGGAAAAGCAGCCTGATCGAAGGTCTGGAGATGTTTCAACAAATTGTGCTTCAGGGGATAGACGAGGCTATCCAGCCCTGGCGCGGCTTTGAACACGTCTGGAACAAGGCGGTTGAGCATAAATTGAATAAAAATAGAAAAATCTCCAATCCCATGTCTTTCGAAATCAAGGGATCGTTCCGGCGCGAGCTCGTCACGGATATACCCGTGTATGTGGATTTGTCGCTTGAGATGGATCGAGAGAAAAATACCGTCAGTATTCGAGCATACAAAGTTAAATTGCCGGAAGAAGAATATCCGCAGGGTCTGATGGGCGATTCTTTACCTGAACAGACAATCAGAAATCATCTACATTTGCACACGATGACCTCTTCCTGGAAATTTCTGACCATCCTACCTCAGCACATGCAATATCCGGTTCTCCAGAAAAGAACAAAGGGTGGAGTCGCTCTATCCAAAGATGGTGCCAACGTGGCGGAATACTTCGAAAGCATCAGAAAGGCAGACGTTTCAGTCTTTCGCGGTATCATTGAAACATTGCAGAGCGTTCTGCCCTACGCCGACGACCTGCAACCGGCCATCACCTCGGAATTGGAACGAAACGTCTATCTGACCTTAAAGGAAAAAGGCATCGAGGATAAACTGGCGGGCTGGCTGTTATCTCAGGGAACCCTGCGCATTCTGGCCCTCCTGTGCGTTCTTCGCCATCCTGCCCCCCCTTCCGTCATCGTCATCGAAGAAATCGAAAACGGTTTGGATCCAAGGACGGTCCATATGCTTGTGGACGAGATCCGCGCCTTTGTCCAGTCGGGAAAAGGCCAGGTCATTGCCACAACTCACTCCCCTTATCTCCTGGACCTGTTGACGCTTTCCCAGATCATCGTTGTCGAGCGCGATGAGAAGGGCTCGCCGGTTTTCCACAGACCTTCAGAGGACAAGGAACTTTCGATCTGGGCGGAAAAATTTGCCCCCGGCAAGTTATACACGATGGGCAACATGACGCGGAGGTAGGCGATGAAAATCGGCTTCATCTTTGAGTGCGGGCGGGGTGGTGCGGATTGCCAAGTATGCAGGCACTTCCTCAACAAGTTGGAACCGGGGATTGAAATGGTCCCCCGATTCATGGACGACAAGAAGAATCTTTTGGAAAATTGCGGTCCTGTGGCAGCCATCCTGGTTGGGAGTTGCGAGCGGGTGGTCATTCTGTGGGACCTCTATCCCGCCTGGCGGGAACGACATATCAAGCCCTGCCGGAAAGAGGACCGGTTAAAAATCTTCGCTTCTCTGCGATCCAGCCGTGTGCCTCCGGGAAAAGTCGCTCTGGTGTGCATCGAGGAAGAACTGGAGGCTTGGCTTTTGGCGGATATCAGGGCCTTGCGTCATGTGCTTGCAGCCCACAAACACCCCCGCCCTGTCGGCAAACTGCCGCAGTTCAAGAACCCGGAAAGAATCAGGAATCCGAAAACAAGGCTCACAAAGCTTTTCAATCGGGAACTCGGCGCCCACCGCCGTTACATCGATTTTCAGGATGCCATCCGGATTGCCCAGGCAGTTCCTGATTTTAACAGAATCAGGCGATCAACCACATTTTCCCGCTTTGCCGAAAAGACCACAGGGAGAAAGTTGTGAGCGGGGGACTGATGCAACGCCGCCTCGCCGTGAAATACCTCCTCGCGGTGATGAACTCCGCCGACACCCCCGCAAAAAATAGAATTAAGGAAAAATACGAGGAGAGGATCAGGTAAAAAAAGAAAGGCCAACGCGGAGCGTCGGCCCATCTCCTTCTACCATGGGTAGATGAGACGGCTTCCTTATGGAACAGATCTTCATCAGTTGTCAAGAGGAATTTTTACGGTAAAGGAAGAAGGGAAGGGAGCAGAAACGATGAAATGCACCGAAGCGATTGCACACGTCCTGAAGGCGGAGGGGATCGAATTCATCACCTGCTTCCCGCTGAACCCGATCATCGATGCGGTGGCGGCCATGAATATCCGGCCGCTGGTCGCCCGGCATGAACGGGTGGCGATAAATATTGCCGATGGGTACAGCCGGATGACGAGCGGGCAGAAGATCGGGGTAGCCGCGGTTCAGTACGGCGCCGGGTCGGAAAATGCCTTTGCCGGTGTTGCACAGGCGTACGGCGACTCAACACCCCTGCTCGTGCTGGCCGGGGCTACCGAAAGCGCCTCGCTCAGCATTCCGCCGAATTTCAAGGCGAGCCGCAACTACCGGCACATCACGAAATGGTCCGAAACCGTAACCGATCCATCGCGGGTCGTGCAGATGTTACAGCACGCCTTTGCACTCCTGCGCTCGGGGAAATCCGGTCCGGTGCTCCTGGAGTTTCCCAGTGACATCATGGACGCAGAATTCCCAGGCCGATTAGACTACGTGCCGCAGCGGCGGTCTTCCCCGGCGGGCGACGAGCAAGATGTCCGCGAAGCGGTCGATCGCCTGATAGCCGCCACCCGGCCGGTCATCGTGGCCGGTCAAGGGGTGATCTACGCCGAGGCATGGGAAGAACTCAAGAGTCTCGCCGAGCTACTCCAGGCGCCCGTGATGAGCTCACTCAACGGCAAGGGGGCCTTTCCCGAGAACCATTCGCTGGCCCTCGGCACCGCGAACGGGTTTTCCCGGCCGAAGATGGTCGGGCACTTCCTCGGGAAGGCGGATCTGATTTTCGGGATCGGCACCAGCTTCACGCGCTCGAAGTTCATCGCTCCCATCCCGGAGGGGAAGACGATTATCCAGGTGACGTTGGATGAGTCGGACATCAGCAAGGATTATCCCATCTCCGCCGGCGTGATCGGCGATGCCAAAGCGGTTATGGTCCAGATGATCGCCACGGTCAAACAGTCCCTGGGCGAGAACGGCCGCCGGGAGGAAGCGGCAGTCGCAACTGAGATCCGGGCAGTTAAGGACGCCTATCTCAAGGAGTGGATGCCCCGGCTCACCGCGGAGGAGGAGCCGATCAGCCCCTATCGGGTCATCGGGGAGCTGATGCGAGCGGTCGATCCGCGCCGGACGGTCATTACCCACGATTCCGGTTGCCCTCGGGACCAGCTGGTCCCCTTCTATGAAACGGTCGTCCCGCACGGATACATCGGCTGGGGAAAATCGACCCCGCTCGGCTCGTCGCTCGGGCTCATCATGGGGGCCAAATTGGCCCGACCCGACTGGCTCGCCGTGAATGTCATGGGGGAGGCGGCCTTCGGGATGGTCGGTATGGATTTCGAGACGGCCGTCCGGAACAAGATCCCGATCCTGACGATCCTCCTGAATAACGGTGTGATGGGCGGCTATACGAAGAAGCAGCCGATCGCCACGAGGCTCTTCGGCATCCATCGACTCTCCGGCCGTTACGCCATGGTGGCGGAGGCGCTCGGCGGATATAGCGAGAGGATCGAAAAAAGCGCCGATCTGAAAGCGGCGCTTCAGCGTGCCATTGCCGTAACCGAGGCCGGGAACCCCGCATTCCTGGAGATCATCACGGCGGAAGAGCCGGATTTCCCCTGCTGATGATAAACCCCGGGAGAGAGGAAAAGAGAGATTTCAGAAGTGTAAACCTGCGGCTGATTTAGAGAAAAAGGAGATACCCATGAAAAAAGAGAGACTGATATCGCGCATGAGATTTCCGTTGATGAGGGTTATGGGAGTGATGGGAGTGCTCGCTATCGTGTTTACAGCATGCGCGGCACTCGCGCAAGACTACCCGTCGAAGCCGGTCCGCATCGTGGTGCCCTTTGGACCGGGCGGCGGCACCGACTTGCTGGCGCGGCTGTACGCACAGCGCGTGCTGGAAACCTACGGTCAGGCAGCGGTGGTTGAAAATCGGCCGGGCGCAGGCGGCAATATAGGCGCCGAGCTGGTGGCGAGGTCCGCGCCTGACGGTTACACGCTGATGTTCTCGACCGCATCGCTCACGGTCAATGTCACGCTCTATCCCAAGCTGAACTTCAATCTGACGAAGGATTTCATTCCTGTATCGCTGATGGCGACTGCGCCGATGGTCCTCGCGGTGCATCCGTCGGTGCCGGCCAAGACGTTTGAGGAATTGGTTAAGCTCAGCAAGACGCGGCGCGGCGGCCTCAACTTCGGCTCGAACGGCAGCGGCACGACCAGCCACCTCTCCGGGGTGATCTTGAGTCAGATCGCGGGCATTCAGCTTACGCATGTTCCGTACAAGGGGGCAGGCCCGGCGATCACCGGACTGCTCACCGGCGAGGTGGACATGGCCTTCCTGGCCGTGTTCAGTGCGGTGCCGCACGTCAAGGCCGGCACCTTTCGCGCCATCGCCGTCACTACCAAGATGCGCTCGCCGGCATTGCCGGACGTCCCCCCGCTCGACTCCGTTGTCCCGGGCTTCGAGACCGACAACTGGTTCGGCATGTTCGCGCCGGCGGGCACGCCGCAGGCGATCGTCCAGCGCATTCGCGCGCACATCGTAAAATCGCTCCAGCATCCGGACCTGAAAGGCTTCATCGAACGCCAGGGCGGCTACGCGGTCGGCAACACCCCTGCCGAGTTCGCCGAGGTGATCGCACGCGACATCGAGAAGTACGGCAAGGTGGTGAAGTCCTCCGGAGTCCAGGCCGATCAATAAGCGGCGCGCGGCAGAATCTTTACGCGTTACCGGCTGAGCGCGATGCCGGAGCTCCTGATCACCTTCGTCCACCTCGCCGATTCGGACATAGTGAAGGCAGTGAACACGCCACTGAGAGACAGAAAAAGTCAAATCCAGGACCGTTATTTTTCAGAGAATTCAGGATGGATTTCGCTGAACGGAGAAAAAACGGCTCCGGAGCACGCTACGTTGCATACGGGGGGTCGTGATGAAAAATTTGTGGCTGATCTTGTTCGTATGGCTTTCTGCCCTTGACGCACACGGGGCGCTAGTCGAGGAAATCGTGCAGGTTCCAGTCGAAGTGACGAATATATACTGGCGCACGCATCGGCAATCGATTACGCTGACTATTTTTCGAGATGACGGGTTCGATAAATAAAAAAGGTTTCTCCGGTTTAAGTGTGCGTGTCTAAATATCTTTCTTCTTTCTACAGATAAAGTGATAAAGTGATTTCCTGTCACTGCAATTCAGACAGTAGCGAGTCACAGCCAGACGGATAGCTTTT
>CAZINF010000056.1:0-19518 GCA_964540555.1 uncultured Syntrophus sp.
CATTTACGCGGCTTTCCGAAGGGGGGTACCCCGGGAAGTGTTAAAGATCAGTTTAGGGCAAGGTGAGCCGACAAACACATACAAGCTCCCAAAAGTGTACTTGCAGTACAAATTCTATGTTCGTGACAGATCAGACGGCTGGCACATGTCCGTGCAAGGTGGAAAGAGACCGCGGACAGATGTCACCAAATGGCGATATGATGTAAGCAAGGTGATTGAAAGCTTTATCAAATGAGAGGTATGTGCCTATGTCTAATATCAAAGACTTGATCAAATGGTCCATTCTAATCTGCATTGTCGCGATTCTATTTTACTTTGTTTTTCCGAAGTTCAAATTCATGGGGCCTAATGATTTCGCTATGTACAGGTGCAATATTATTACAGGAGAAGTATTGGCATGGGATATTGATGAGGGAAAATGGGTGACTCCAAATAGAAAGACGATATCCCGGATATTAATTCTCAAGCGGCAATAGAACCCCGTCCAGCAAGGTCATGCGCGCTGATCCCAAAAGCCTCGCGACTTTTGGTCCAGGTGATGCCACACGTTGAGCCTGTAGAAAAAGTCCCCAAGCTCATAGAACAAATAAAGGAAGAAAAGAACTCATAACGAATGCATCCAGCGGATCGCCGAAAAAGCTGGCTCCCGCTGATGCCTACGCCTAAAGGACAAAAAGAAAAAATTTGATTACCTTGCTTTTGGTATGATATATGGTAATACTAAAAGTAAGGAGGCAATTATGGGTAAATCAAAGATTGCGATTACGTTGGACGAAGAGTTTATCGGCGAATTGGACAGATTGGTCGACGAACATTTTTTTCAAAATCGCAGCCAGGCAATACAGGATGCCGTAAATGAAAAACTATCCCGAATGAAGCGCAGCAGGCTATCAATGGAATGCGCCAAACTCGATCCCGCATTTGAAAAAGCTATGGCAGAAGAAGGGTTAGCTGAGGATGTGAGCCAATGGCCGGAATACTGAGAGGCGAGATTCGCTGGGCAGATTTGAACCCTGTGCGAGGCCATGAGCAGGCAGGCTTGCGTCCTGTCATGATCTTGAGCCACGATATATTTAATGAACGTTCAGGTACCGTCATAGCCGTGGCAATCACAAGTCAGCCACAAAAGGCTGGATTCCCGCTGACCCTTGAACTGAAGTCCACAAATTTGCCTAAGAAATCATGGATCAAGATAAGCCAAATCCGAACACTATCCGTAGAGAGAATCGGGAAAGTTATTGGCAAAGCATCTCTGGCAGAGTTGACCCAAGTGATCGAAGGGCTGAATGAAATTATTGCGTAACAATCGCATCCATCGGACGCGCTGTCGCGCGCCCGTGACGCACGCAATCGTTAGCTGTAAAAAAGAAGAGTCGAAATGCGTTATAGCTTTGCGGTTGCTTGGCAAATAAGCAGCGATAAGAATGAAACCGACGGCTGGATTGGTCGTTCACCAAGATGGCCGGCGTTTCATGTGGAGTGGACGAGGAGGGCGGCGAAGAAGCCGTCCATTCCCTGAAGGTGGGGGGAGGTCCGGAAATACCCCCCGGCGTCGATGAGCGCCGGGGGAAGGTTTGCCGGCGGTATTAACTTGAAATCGGGATGATGTCTCAAAAAATCACCGATAACGATCTCATTTTCCTCGGGTGTGACGGTGCAGACGCTGTAGACAAGGCGGCCGCCCGGCCGGGTGCACTCCGCGGCGCTCTTGAGGAGGAGTTTTTGGGTCTGCATACATTTGTTGAGGTCCGCCGGAACGAGACGCCAGCGGATCTCCGGATTCCGCCGGAGCGTTCCGAGGCCCGAGCAGGGGGCGTCCAGGAGGACCCGGTCGAAAACCTTACGGAAGCCCTCAGCCGGCGCTGCAGCGTCTCCGGTCCGCGTCTCCACGATCGATGCACCCAATCGCCCCGCCTCTGCACGGAGCATCCGGAGTCGTTCCGAATGGAGATCGAGGGCCGTGATGCTCCCCCGGTTTTCCATAAGCGCCGCCAGGTGCAGGGTCTTTCCCCCTGCGCCCGCGCAAAGATCGAGAATCTTTTCACCGGGTTTTGGAGCGACGATCTGGCCGATCAGTTGAGAGGCCTCATCCTGAATCCGGATCACCCCCTCTTTATAGGGGGCTGTCTCCCGGAGACCGGAGGCAGGCGAGCTTAGGATGATGCCGTCGGTGGAAAAAGGGGTCGGTCCGGCGGCGATGCCGGCCTCAGCGAGAGCCGCGAGCGCCTGTTCGCGCGATGCCTTGAGGGTGTTCACGCGGACCGCAAACGGCGGGATTATGTTGTTCGCCATGGAGATCGCGATGGTCTCTTCCATGCCGAACTGGGCAAGCAGGCGCCTGACCAGCCAGGAAGGGTGGGAGTGGAGAACCGCGATCGCCTTCTCGGGATCTTTCACCATATCCGGCCAGATGATGGCGTCCTTCTTCCGGAGGGCATTTCTCAGGACGGCGTTGACCAGCCCCGAGGAGGCCGGCGAGGCATCCCGGGCGATTCCCACAGCCTCGTTCACCGAGGCGAAGGAAGGGATCCGGTCGGTGAACCAGATCTGGTAGAGACCCGTCCTGATGATGTTCAGGACCGCTGTTTCCAGCTGGGCGACGTTTCCATGGTAGAGTTGCCCAATGATCCAGTCCAGGCGACCCCGCATCCGGATCGTGCCGTAGATGAGTTCGGTGAGGAGGCCCCTGTCGCGGGGGTTGACGATCGTGACTCCGGAAAGAGCGGCATCCAGGAGGGGTTCCGCGTAGGCGCCTTCCTGGTCGATCCGGTTGAGGATCTCCACGGCCATCTGCCGGACCGGGGGCGCAACCCTCAAACCCCGCCTGTCAGGCGGGGACGAGGGGCGCAATAATAAACGGGGATTTCCCCTGCAGGGAAGCCCCGACCTGCGGGCGGGGAACTTCACATTCGGCGGTCTTCCCGGCTGTTTTTTTTCACCTGTCACGCCTTTTCCTCACATTGCATTCTTATCTGCCCAGAACGTGGCCCGGAGCGACACGGAAACCGCGCAGAAAATCGCGGGCGGCCATTCGTTTCTTCCCCTCGAACTGCAGCTCCTCAATCAGGACATAACCGCTGCCGGCCGCCACACGAAGTCCGGCGGCGGTTTCGCCGGCGACCGTTCCCGGCGCTTCGGTTACGGCGGCCGTTTCCGCCGAAGCGATAAAGATTTTCAGCTGTTTTCCATCGATTGTCGTGTAGGCGCAGGGATGGGGGGAGAGTCCCCGGACGAGCAGCACGATGTTCCGGTGATCGTTTTCCCAATGGATCAGGCCATCCTCCCGGCTAAGGCGGGGGGCCGTCGTGGCGAGGGAGTCGTCCTGCGGCTGCGGTTGCAGTGTACCCGTCTGGAGCATGGCCAGGGCGATGAGGAGCAGCTCCGCCCCCATCTTTGCGAGACGGTCGTGGAGCGTCCCGTAGGTCTCCGACGGACCGATCGGCGTCTCCTCCTTAAGGAGGATCGCGCCGGAGTCCACCCCTTCGTCCATGCGCATGATCGACACGCCCGTCTTTTCTTCGCCCCGGATCAGGGCCCAGTTGATCGGCGCCGCCCCCCGGTACTTCGGAAGGAGCGACGGGTGGATGTTGATGCAGCCCAGTCTGGGGGCGAGGATAATCTCTTGGGGGAGAATCTGACCGAAGGCAGCAACGATCACAATATCGGGCGCCAGATCCCGGAAAGTTTCGAGAAAGGAAGGATGCCGCACCTTGTCCGGCCGGAAGACCGTCAGGCCGAGACCATCGGCCAGGACCTTTACCGGAGACGGCCCCGTCGCCCGTCCGCGCCCCCGAGGGCGGTCCGGCTGCGTGACGACCCCGATGACCGGATAACCGTGTTTGACCAGACCCGTCAGGGCCGGGACGGCAAATTCCGGCGTCCCCATGAAGAGTATGCGCGGTTTGGGCATGTGTCAAACCTCCTACATGAAATTGACCGGATCCACATCGACCTGGATCTCCAGGCCGTCGCGTCCGGTTTCCTCCATGAGCCTCTGCGCCAGGAGATGGAGAGAACGGCTATCTTTTCCCTTGAGGAGGAGCTGCCAGCGGTACCGTCCCCGGATCCGCGCGAGAGGGGATTCGGCGGGGCCGATCACCTCCGCCTTCCCGCCGATCATGGTTCGGGCCAGTTCCCGCGCCCGAGCGCCGAACGCGGTGACGGCTTTTTTCCCTTCCTCTTTTTTGAGACTGGAGAAATGGAGACCGATGAGGCGGGAGAAGGGCGGATAGGCAAGCTGCCGCCGGAAGGGGAGCTCATCGACGTAAAACCCGGCATAGTCATGTTCCTGCGCACGACGGATGGCGTAATGGCCGGGGGTGAAGGTCTGGATAACGACCCGGCCCGGCTGATCGCCCCGGCCGCCCCGTCCCGACACCTGCGTGAGGATCTGGAATGTCCGCTCGGCGGCGCGGAAGTCCGGGATGTTCAGGGAGGCGTCCGCGGCAACGACCCCGACCAGCGTGATTGCAGGAAAGTCGTGACCCTTGGTGATCATCTGCGTGCCGATGAGGATATCGATCTCTCCCCGGTCGAGCCCCCGGAGGATCCTTTCCGAATCCCCTGGCCGTGTGGTCGTGTCGCTGTCCATCCGGGCGATCCGTGCCGCCGGAAAGAGCTTTTTCACCTCCTCCTCGACCCGCTCCGTTCCCGCCCCGTAGCTGCGGACGCGGCTTCCTTTGCAGGAGGGACAGAGGGCGGCCATCTGAGCGGTGAAATCGCAGTGGTGGCATTTCAGGACTCTCTCGGAGGCGTGATGCGTCAGGGAGATATCGCAGTTCGGACAGGAAAAGACATGGCCGCAGTCCGGACAGAAAAGGTATGTATGGAATCCCCGGCGGTTGAGAAAAAGGAGGGTCTGCTGCCCGCCGGCCAGTGTCTGCCGGATCGCCTCGATGAGGGTGCGGGTGAGGAGGGGCGTCAAGCCCCGTTCATCGCGCTCCGTCCTCAGATCGACCACCTCGACACGAGGAAGGGGCCGGTCGTCGATCCGGGCGGGGAGGGTCAGGCAGCGGTAACGGCCTTCGGCGGCATGAAAATAACTCTGGACGGCCGGTGTCGCCGATCCAAGGATCACCGTCGTTTCTGAGAACCGACCGCGGACCAGGGCAAGGTCACGGGCGTTGTAGCGGAGCCGGTCGTCCTGCTTGTAGGAAGGGTCGTGCTCTTCATCGACGACGATCAATCGAAGATTCCGTACCGGCGCAAACAGGGCCGAACGGGCGCCGACGACCACACGCACCTCCCCCTGCCAGATCCGCTTCCATTGATCGTACCGGGCGCTTTGGGAGATGCCGCTGTGGAGAACGGCGATCTCGCTACCCGGAAATCGGCTCCCGATACGCGAAAGGAGCTGCGCTGTAAGGGCGATCTCCGGGACAAGGTAGATCGCGCCGCCATCGCCCCCAAGGACTTCGGCAATTGCCCGGAGATAGACCTCCGTCTTGCCGCTCCCCGTCACACCAAAGAGGAGGCAGGGGGAAAAACGGCCCGACGCGAGACATTCCCGGATCTCATCCAGAACCGTGGTCTGGGCTTCGTTCAGCACGATGCCGTTTTCGTTCTTCCCGATCGTCAGCGCGGGGCCGGGTCCGCGAGAGACCTCCTTTTCGAAGAGGCGAAGGACGCCTTTGTTTTCAAGAGTCCGCAGGGAGGCAAGGGTGTTTTTGAACAGGTCGTGCAGATCGCTGACCGGCATCTCGCCGCGCTCCCGGAGAAAACCGATCAGGGCGGACTGCTTGGCGGTGAAGTTCACCCCGGCGGGAAGTTCCGGGCTCAGCTCAACCCATTTCGCCTTTTTAGGGCGGACCGCCGGACGGGTGAGGCGTTCCTCGGAGATCACAAGCCCCGCTGATTCGAGAACATGGAGATCCCCGTAAAGGTCGTTTTTCCCCAGCGCCCTGCGCAGATGGCTCAGAAGGATGCCTTTCGGGCAGCCGGCCAGGTGCTCGATGATCGCCTTTTGCCTCACGGAGAGACGCTGATCCGCGGTCGCGGCGCCATCGTTTCGGTAAAGCCATCGCTCGCTTTGTACGGAGATCCCGCCGGGGAGGAGTTCCCCCAGGACCTTTCCCAGCGGGTGGAGGTAGTAACGGGAAATCCATTCGTAAAAGGTAAGATCCTCTTTGTCGAAGAGGGGTTCGGGGTCGGGAAGGTCGAGGATCTCCCTGAGTTTCTGGTTGCAGACCGCCTCGTTGAGGACCTCGACGATGAAGCCGGTGACCCGGCGTTTTCCGAAGGGGACCAGGACCCGTTTCCCGATGGCGACAGCGGGGACAAGCGTTTCCGGAACGGCGTATGTGAAGGTCTGAGCGGAGGGGATCGGAACGGCAACCCGGACAAACATTCGGCACGGTCCTAAAAAAATCCCTCTTCGATCCCCCGGGGCACGGGGGAATGAGAGGGGATCGGAGGGGCGGCGTCTCTGTTCTGAGCAACTGGAGGAAGGGGAGGCTATTCCCCCTTCAGTTTTTCCATCTTTTCCTGCTTCATCTTGCAGTCGATGCAGGAGGTGGTCACCGGCCTTGCCATCAATCTTTTTTCAGAGATCAACCCTCCGCATACATCACAGTTGCCGAAGACACCGTCGTCTATCCGCTTGATTGCCTCGTGCATTTTAAGGATCAGCTTTCTCTCCCGGTCACGGATCCTCAGTTCGAAATTACGATCCGATTCGAGGGATGCCCGGTCGTTGGGATCGGGATAGTTCTCCTTAATGCTGTTCGTCATCTCCGAGACGGTTTTTCCTGCCTCTTCCAGAAGTTCATTGATCTTCTGGTTCAACATGTGTCTGAAGAATTCCAATTTTTCAGGCGTCATTACTGATTTGGCCACCGTAATCATCATCTCCTGTCATCATGCTCGATTTGGGGAACACCTCATACACGAAGAACAAGCATTTGTAAAGGAAAAAATGCAAGGGCAGGGGATAGTAATCATTTCAGGGTTTTCCGTATGCCCGAAGGATCTTCTCCACGATGTTTGTCGTGGAGGCGCCTTCGGTCAAGGGAACGATGACGACCTTTCCCCCCCAGGACCGGACCAGGTCCCGCCCCACGACCGATGCTTCCTTCCAGTCCCCTCCCTTGACGAGGCAGTCCGGCTGCAGAAATTCGATGAGTCGGAGTGGCGTTGTTTCGTCAAAGAGGGTCACGTAATCGACCGTTGTCAGAGAAGCGATGACCTCGGCGCGCTCCGCCTGGAGAACCAGAGGCCGCTTGCCTCCCTTGATCGCCCGGACGGAATCGTCGCTGTTCAGGCCCAGGATGAGGAGATCTCCCATCTTGCGAGCCTCTTGCAAATAGCGAACATGGCCCACATGCAGGATGTCGAAACAGCCGTTAGTGAAGACGATCGTCCTTCCTTCTTTCCGATGGAGCTCCACCGCCTTCTTCAACTCTTCCCAGGTCACTATTTTGTTCATCGCTTCAGCTTCCTCCAAGATTAAAAAAGGGAAATGAGGATAAATCGCTTATTTCCCCTGAACCGCAGGGAGAGCGTCCTTTGATTTCCCGGGCAGGTCGTGATCACGAGGCGCCCTGGCCAGTGTGAGAACGGCCACCGAATCCGCCCCGGCATTGAGAAGAGTCCTGGCGCATTCCGCAAGCGTGCTACCCGTGGTATAGACATCATCCACCAGGAGGATTCTTTTGCCCATTGTCCGCTCTGGTTTCCGTACGGTAAACGCCCCCCGCAGATTGACGGACCTCGCCTCGTGTCCCAGGCCGACTTGGGGTTCCGTGAACACTTCCCGTCTAAGTGTCAGAAAATCGAGAGGGAGGGCAAACCGTTTCGCTATCCTGCGCGCCAGGATGACGGCCTGGTTGAACCCTCTCTCCCGCAGGCGTTTTTTATGCAGCGGGACGGGCATGATCACGGAAAAAACCTTCATATCCCAAATCCCACCGGAAAAATCGGCCATGATGCTTCCCAGGACCTTGCCGATCCCGATCCTTCCCCGGTACTTGAAAAGGTGGATTGCCGTCAGGAGTGTGTCTTCGTAAAGGCCGACCGCCCTGGCAACAGCAAAGGGCCTCTGGGTGACGAGACATTCTCCGCAGAGGTGGTCTTCCCCTTCTGAGGGGGGAAAGGGAATGCCGCACCGGGGGCAGAGCGGCGAACGGATGAAGCGGATTCCGGCCGTGCATTGCGGGCAGAAGGGGAGAGTTCCATGTTCTTCCAGGATCACAGAGCACGTGATGCAGCGGGGAGGGAAGATCACATCGGCAATCCCGGTCAGGATCCCTTTCAATGTCACATCCCCTTGGTCAGCGCCTTCAGAGAAACTGTTTCGTCGGGGACGGCCATCCGCGGCGCCTCCGACCATAACCGTTCAAGGTCATAAAAAGTCCGGACGGCGTCGAGGAAGATGTGGATAATCACATCGTTGTAATCCATGAGGATCCATTGCCCCGCGGCTTCCCCCTCGATGCCCAGTGGGAGGATCCCGGCCTTTTTCAGGTTCTCCTGGATCGCGGTGGCGACGGCACGGACCTGCCGGTCCGAAGTCCCGCTGGAGATGATAAAATAGTCTGCGAAGGCGGAGATCTCCTTCACCTTGAGGATGATCAGATCCTTCGCCTTTTTCTCCAACGATGCGTTGATGCACAGAAGCGCCCTCTGCCGAGAATCAGGTTCCTTTTTTTTTGTCAATCCCCCTCCCTTTTTTTGTTTTTTTATAACAGAAGGTGTGAGTCATGTCAATGGCGATCCGGTCTCGAATTGCCGGTTGTGAAAAAGGATCGCTTGTGGTAGACGAGGTGCTGCATCGAAGTGACCGTGAGACCTACATGAGTGAAATACTGAAAAAAATCCAGGTTCATATTCCGTTCTACCTCCTCAAGGAAAAGCTGCTGCCTATGGTGATCCGGGAGGGAATCAACCCGGAGATCGCTTTCAATCATCTCGACCTCGACCGTTTTCGAATGACCGATTTCCGGGAGACGGCGGACCGGCTTGCCGATACGGGGCTTTCCGTCACATTTCATGCCCCCTTCCTGGATCTGCGTCCGGGGGCGATCGATCCGAAAATCCGTCAGGTGACCGTGGAGAGGCTCAGCCGTGTCTTTGAACTGATCCCTCTGTTTCGACCGCGCTCTATCGTCTGCCATCCTTCCTTCGATGAGAAGTATTATATTTCCAGCGAGGAGCAGTGGCTCGCCAACAGTGTTGAAACATGGAATTCCCTGATCGGGTACGTTCAAGGGACGGGGACGATCATCGCCCTGGAGAACGTTTACGAGAGAGGTCCCCATCAGCTCCGGCCGTTTTTTGACGCGATCAATTCGCCGCACGTCCGTTTCTGTTTCGACACCGGGCATGCCAACACCTTTGGAAGTGCGCCTTACCAGGAATGGATGGAGGTTCTCGGCGACCGCCTGGGCGAGATCCATATCCATGACAACGACGGCACGACCGATCAGCACCTGCCGGTGGGAGAGGGGAATTTCCCCTTCCGGGAACTCCTGGCGCTGGTCCGACGGAGGAATCTCAAACCGATCCTCACCGTTGAGGCGCATTCGGAAAAGAGCCTCCAGCGGATGCTGGAAAACATCCGGACAATGAAGCTCCTGGAGTGTCTATGAAGATCAGGCAGCTCCGGAAGGGATGAGAAGGAAAACATGCTCCGCTATATCGCCAAGAGACTGCTTTTCATGATCCCGCTCCTTGTAGGGATCACGATCATCTGTTTTGCCGTGATGCACCTGGCGCCCGGTTCCCCCACCGACCTACAGACCCAGATGAACCCGCGCGCCTCCCTCGAGATGAAGGAGCGGCTCCGGTCGATGTATGATCTGGACAAGCCCCTTTATGAGCAGTACTTCAAGTGGGTGGGAAAACTGGCTGTCCTGGATATGGGGATCTCCTTTTCGACCGACCGCCGGCCGGTGGCGGACAAGATCCTGGAGCGGCTGCCGATCACGATTCTTCTGAATTGCCTCTCCATGCTGCTGATTCTCGTCGCCGCCATCCCCCTCGGGGTGATCTCCGCCGTCCGCCAAGACTCCCTCTTCGATCGGATTACCGGCGTCTTCGTGTTTATCGGCTTCGCCGTCCCGACCTTCTGGCTCGCCCTCCTGCTGATGATCCTCTTCGGCGTCCATCTCGGCTGGCTTCCCATCTCCGGCATCCGCTCCCTGAATTACGAATACCTGCCGCCGGGGATGGCCTTTTGGGATCTGGTCAAACACCTCATCCTGCCGGTACTGCTGTCGGCATTCGGGGGTCTGGCAGGGATGTCGCGATACATGCGCGCGAACATGCTGGAGGTCGTCCGCCAGGACTACATCATGACGGCAAGGGCCAAGGGACTCCCCGAACGGGTCGTCATCTACCGGCATGCCCTGAGAAATGCGTTGCTCCCGGTCATCACACTCCTCGGACTTTCCGTTCCGGGGCTCATCGGGGGAAGCGTGATTTTCGAGACGATTTTTGCCATCCCGGGGATGGGGCAGCTTTTCTATATGGCCGTCATGGCGCGTGACTACCCGGTGGTCATGGGGATCCTCTTCATCGGCGCGGTGCTTACCCTGCTCGGGAATCTCCTTGCCGACGTCTCTTATGCCGCCGCCGATCCGCGGATCAGGGTCTCCTGAAGGGAAGGACGATGGGAAAGGATTTCTGGAAAAGATTCATGAAGAACGGGCCGGCGGTTGCGGGGAGCGTTTGCGTTTTCGCGCTTTTTGTCGTCTCGCTTCTGGCGCCCTGGCTCGCCCCGTACGATCCGAACGCGATCGACCTCAAGCAGGTCCTCATGCCGCCCTCCGGAAGCCATCCTTTCGGGACGGACCCGCTCGGGCGGGATGTCTTTTCGCGGATGATCTGGGGGGCGGGGATCTCGCTCAAGGTGGGCTTCGTAGCGACCGGGATCGCGATCCTCATCGGGACGATCCTTGGCGCCCTTGCAGGGTATTACGGCCGCTGGGTGGATGCGGTCATCATGCGTTTCGTGGACATCATGCTCTGCTTCCCCGCTTTCTTCCTGATCCTGGCGGTGATCGCGATCCTCGAGCCCTCCATCTGGAACATCATGATCGTCATCGGTCTGACCGGATGGATGGGGGTGACGCGGCTTGTCCGGGCGGACTTCATCGCTCTCAAGGAACGGGACTTCGTCCAGGCGGCCCGGGGGATCGGCGCCGGCGATTGCCGGATCATCTTCCTTCATATCCTCCCGAATGCGATGGCCTCGGTCCTTGTCACGGCGACCCTGGGCGTGGCGGGGGCGATCCTCACGGAGTCGGCCCTGAGCTTCCTGGGTATCGGCGTCCAGCCACCGACGCCAAGCTGGGGGAACATCCTCACGGCGGGGAAGGACAATATCGACATCGCCTGGTGGCTCTCCTTGTACCCGGGGCTCGCCATCCTGATCACCGTCCTGGGTTACAATCTCCTGGGCGAGGGAATCCGCGACGCCCTGGATCCGCGCCTCAGGCGGTAGCGCTGACGGCTACGTAAAAAGTCCGGATGCTGCGTTGCGCTTCATCCCTCGTAATGGGGACGGATTTCAAAACCGTCCCCGGGCAAAGTACGCCTCACATGAATGGGGACGGATTTCAAATCCGTCTCCGCTCGCGCCTTACGAAGCCGTCCCGCTTTCACGACCCTTTAAGACTTTTTACGAGGTCGCAGTGTTCATTGCGGGCTTTTCGATCCGGGCAATTTTTACTTTGAGGATGGCGTTCTTGGTCACCTCCTCGCAGGTGAGAAGGAAATCCTGCCACTCCAGGGTTTCCCCCTTTTCCGGGAAACGCCCCAGACGGTCGAGAATCAGCCCTGCCAGCGTGTAGTAAGGGAGAAAATCCCCCAGATCAACCCCGAGCAGATCCTCGATGTCGTTGACGGGGATGAGGGCGTCCACCAGGAGGCTCCCGTCGGGGAACTTCTGGACCCGGCGCATCTCGTTCTCATCGTGCTCATCTTCGATCTCTCCGACGAGCTCCTCGAGAAGGTCCTCCGTCGTGGCAAGGCCGCTCATGATCCCGTATTCGTCGACGACGAGCGCCATCTGGATTCGCTTGCGCTGCATCTCCTTGAGGAGGCTGCTCACCTTCTTTCCCTCCGGGACGAAAAGAGGCGGCCGGACGATTCCGGCGATATCGAAATCGGTTCCCGTTGACATTCTTCCGAGAAGGATGTCCTTGGTGTGAACAAAACCGATGACATGATCCAGGTCGCGCCGATAGACCGGATACCGGGTGTACATGTGCTCCTGGACGGTCCGGAGGATCTCCTCCCGCGACAGGTCGAGGTTCAGGGCGACGATCCGGGTCCTGGGCACCATGACCTCGCGGACGGAGGTATGGGTGAACTCAAAAATGTTCTCGATATACCGGTGTTCGGTCTCGGTCAGGGCGCCGGCTTCGCTCCCCTCGGAGAGGAACTGCTGCACTTCCTCCCGGGTGACGAAGGCGTGTCCTTCTTTTGGTTTGATGCCTAAAAGCGAAAGGACGGCCCGGTTGGAGAACGTCAGAAACCGGACGGCGACGACCGCGGCCATCGACAGAAGATGGATCGGCCTGACGACACGCAGGGCCATCCGGTCCGCGTACTGAAGGCCGATGGTTTTCGGGGCCAGTTCTCCCAGGATGAGGAAGAAATAGGATATCCCGATGACGACAATGGCGATGGAGAGGGCCTCCGCCGAATGCTGGATGAAAGGCACGGGGACGTCCTGCAACAGGGGCTTGAGAGACCGGACCGCCGCAGCGCCGCCGACGGCCGACGCGAGCGAACCGACGATGGTCACCCCGATCTGAACGGTCGCAAGAAAGCGGTGAGGGTCCTTCTGGATCGCTTCGACGAGCTTGGCCTTTTGATTGCCGGCTGCGGCGAGGCTGGCGATATGGCTCTTGCGGGCGGAAACAACCGCCAGTTCGGAGCCCGCAAAAAAACCATTGATCAGGATCAGTACAAAAATGATGACAAGGTCACTGAAAATCCATTCCAATCGCAACCACCTCCTTAAAGACGCCGCGGGAGAGGGTCTATCCTCATCGAGTGTCTCTCTTTTTCCTCACCAGCGCGAGAAGTTCGTCATGGTAATAATAGGCCAGAACCACGATCACGGCGCTGATTCCGAGAATGACGGCCACCGCAATATTCTGGTCGTTCCGGGCGCAGTTGCCGCTTATGGAGAGCATGAGTGTGCCCAGCAGGCGCCCGGTCGTGCAGACGACGAGAAAGGATGCGGTCTTCATATGGCTCAGGCCTATCAGGTAAGAGAGGGCGTCCTTGGGAAACCCGGGGATCACAAAGAGGATGAAGGTGACGAGTATCCCCCGGTGTTCCATGAAATAGTCGTACTTCTCGATGGTCCGGGGGCTGATGATCTTTTCCACAAGCGGCAGGCCGAACCAGCGGGCAAGGATGAAAGCGATCCATGAACCGATCGTCAGCCCGATGGTGGAATAAAGGGTGCCCAGTACGGGGCCGTACAGATACCCCCCGATAAAACCGTAGATTTCGCCGGGGACCGGCGCCATGATCACCTGGAGGATCTGGAGACCGATGAAGATCACAACGGAAAGGGGGCCGAAGGAGTTGACGAAGTCGACAACTTTTTCCCTGCTGAGTAAGAAGGTGTGGAGGTCGTAATAGAAAAACAGGATGCCGCTCGCGATGATCAGAAGGAGTAAGACCGCTATTTTGATGATGGTGTTTCTATTCATGGATCGGCGACCCTGGTTCACATTATCCGGGTGATCCGTCCGCACCCGGCCCGCCCCGCGTCCTCTCGGCAAGAACTGCCCGCATTAAATAACACAAGTGATCAAAAATTGTAAAGCACGATATTTTCGGGTAAAATGGTAGACAGTGAATTTGAATGAGGCTTAATGTCCGCCTGCTTGGAGAATTCCTGAGGCGGCGATGATCAGGACCACGACCTCAATGATGGCCAGCGAACCGTAAATTTTATCACCTCTTTGTAAATATGAGGGGATTATGGATAGATAGCAGATGCTGGTGACTGCGGCTAAAAAGGAGATTGCCAAAAAGGTGACAAAATCTCCATGGCCTAAGAGATATAGCCAAGACCAGCCTGGTTGTATGCCTGTTGCCCTAAGATACTCCTCACAGGACAATGACCAATATTTGGAAAGCTCCTCAAAAGGTATCTTGGGTGGCAAGAGTTTACCCACATAAAGGATAAACGTAACGACCAATAACCCCAAACCTATCTTACTGAGCACCCTAAGGACACCGGTGTAAAGGAGTTGCTCTTTCGTGACGGCTTGATCGTTGCTGGTCACTTCTTTGCTATCCTCCATCTTCTCTCCTTTTGATATCTCAATATCCCAATCCTTTGGCTATTGCCCGCATGCCGGCAAAGATGAGCAAGCCAATAACCAAGTGTTTAACGGCTTTTGGCTTTGTTTTAGAGAGTAAGTTAGCGCCAATGAATGAGCCAAGCATCACACCGATGACAGATGGGATAACCACCATTGGGAACAAAGCGCCTTTGTTGATGTAAACCCAGGCGGCAGAGGTATCGGTTACGGAAAGCAGAAATACGCTTGTCGCCACCGACACCTTCAAGGGTGCGCCCATGATTAGATTGAGAACGGGCACATTGGCCCATCCTGCCCCAAGACCAAACATACCAGCCAGCAAGCCGATAAAGATGAACATAAAGAATCCCAGAGGTGTTCTATGGATGTGCCAGCGGACATCCCTTTTCTCTGTCTGCTCGTGATATATACAGCCTATCTTCAGGGCGGAACATAGGGCATCGGGCCCCTTCACCTCAGGAAATTCTGATTTTTTTGCGCTCATCATCACCACGACAATAGATAATATAGCCACACCCAGAGCTATCTGAACAATATGTGTAGGCAGGGCAAGACCGAGCATCGCTCCGATGATAGCGGTGGTAGAGGCAATCAAGGCCGCAGGAATAGCCAATCTGAGGTCTGCCAGACCCTTTTTAAGAAGCTCGGGCCCGGCAGCCAAAGACACTGAAAGGGCAATGAGCAATCCCGCACACCTTACAAAATCAAGATGAAAAGGAAAGAACCCGGAGACAATAGGCACAAAGAGCACACCGCCACCAACGCCAGAGAGCACAGCCACTATGCCTATGAGAAAGCTCACTGCAAACAACAGGATTGGCCATATCCACCACTCCATAGTGAAACCCCCGAAATAGCGTATCGTACATAGCGATCCACGCCCTGAAGGGCGCTTTATCATTGAGAAACTTCGTTGAAGTGATCTCAAAAAGCGATTGTTTTGACCGGCTCAGACGGAATATCCGTAGGACGACATCCATTGAAGCGATGTCAATGTGTCGGGTTGAGGGATGTACTCCATGGAAACGAAACCCTGGTAACCGAGGCGGTCTATCTCTGGAAGCAGGAACCGGAAATCCGTCTCTCCGGTTCCGGGCTGGTGGCGGCCCGGGCAGTCGGCGATTTGTATATGACCGATCCGGTCGAGGTGGTTGCGCAGAATTGCCGTCACATCTTCGCCCTCGCGCCGGGCATGGTAGACATCGAGCTGCAGATAGGCGTTGGGATGGTCGACCTCCTCGATCATCTTGAGGGCATTGGCACAGGTATTCAGTGCAAAGCCCGGAACGTCGAAGCGGTTGATCGGCTCCACCACGAGCCGGATGCCCTCACGACCAAGGGCGACGGAAGCAAAGCGGACATTCTCCGCCATCGTTTCCCAGGCTTCTTCGCTTGAAAGGGCCTCGGGCTTTAGACCGACCAGGCAGTTCAGGCGGTCGAAACCGATGGCCTTTGCCGCGTCGATGCCCTTGGCCACTCCTTCCCGGAATTCCGCTCTCCTCTCCGGGTTGCAGGCCGTTCCTCTATCGCCGCCTGTCCAGTTGCCCGCGGGGAGGTTGCACAGAATGAGCTTCATCCCTGTTTCTTTCAGGCGGGCCTTGATGTCGCCCATGTCGAAATCGTAGGGGAACATGAACTCCACGGCGTGAAAACCCGCATTGCGCGCCGCGGAAAATCTTTCCATGAAAGGAATTTCCGTAAAGAGAAATGTCAGATTCACTGCAAAGTGTGGCATCGCTTTCCTCCTTTTTTACGCAGCCCCTGTTGCCGTTCGGATCTTTATATGCTGCCGGAGATGTTGCCGGAGCCAAGGGCAAACCTTTTGTCTGCTGTCTTTCTTGCGGTCAGACATACCACTAGCGCGATGAAAGGTCAATTTTTTCGTGGGACGTTTTACGGGATAATTTGAAAATCTACAACTGATAAAAAAAGTTCTTGACAGAGAAGATGAAAAGGTAATATGGTCCAATCATCTGGTGGTCATACCGGTGGTTCGATAGTCCGAAAGTAAAATCAACATGGAATAGGGGTTTTTCATGACGATTTCACGTGCCGCGGGCGAAATCCAATTAAAAGTTGCAGAGATTTTTATCGAGGATGTGGGCAAGGGTTTGGCTCGCCTGGATCCCGATGACGTCGCCATCCTAGGCGCTTCGATGGGGGATGTTGTAGAGATCATAGGAGAAAAGCGCACCGTCGCCAGAATTTCGGGTATCTTTCCCGAATACCTGGGGAAGAAAGTTATCCAGATTGACGGAAATACCCGCGCGAACGCAGGGGTTCAAATCGGCGGCAAGGTGCGGATGAAAAAAGCGCCCCGGCAAACCGCAACGGCCGTCGTACTGACCCCCCTGGATTCCGGAAACTGGTGGCCCGACGAAAACGAGATGGGGTATATCAGCAAAATCCTTCAGGGGCTGGCCGTCATTTCCGGCGACAAGGTGAATATCCCGCTTTTCGGCGGCAAAGACCGTTTCTTTTCCGTTGCCGGCACTTCGCCTTCCGGGCCGGTCATCATCAATGTGCAGACCCAATTCAAGGTCAACAGACCCGATTATTCCGAGAAGGCGGTTTCCCGCATTACCTATGAGGACATCGGAGGGCTGGACCGGGAGCTGAGATCGGTCAGGGAGATGGTGGAGATACCTCTGCGTTACGGGGATATCTTCGACCGGCTCGGCATCGAAGCGCCCAAGGGGTTGCTTCTCTATGGACCCCCGGGGACGGGGAAAACCTTGATTGCCCGTGCCATTGCGGGAGAAGCCAAACTCCATTTCATCAGAATCAACGGACCGGAGATCATCCAGAAGTATTACGGGGACAGCGAGGCCAGGTTGCGCGAGATATTCGAAGAGGCGACGCGCAAAGCGCCGAGCGTCATCTTCATCGATGAGCTGGACGCCATCGCCCCGAAGCGCGCCGAGGTTGTGGGGGATGTCGAAAAGAGGGTGGTGGCGCAGCTCCTGGCGCTGATGGACGGCACGGTTCCCCGCGGCCATGTTCTTGTGATCGGTGCGACCAATGTCCCGGAGATGATCGACCCTGCGCTGCGACGGCCGGGTCGATTCGACCGGGAAATCGGCATCTCGGCGCCCAATGCGGAAGGTCGCCTGTCCATACTGAAGATCCACAGCCGCCGCATGCCCCTGGCGCCGGACGTGGACCTTCATCAGTTTGCCCAGATCACCCACGGTTTTGTGGGGGCCGATATCGAGGCGTTGTGCAGGGAGGCGGGCATGGCCGCCGTGCGGAGGTATGTGCCAGTAGGCGCCATAGGCAATGCCGATCTTCTACCGGTGACTCCGGAACATATGCAGGTTTCCAGAGAAGACTTCCTGTCGGCCCTCAGGGAGGTCGAACCGTCGGCCACCCGCCAGTTCTTCAGCGAAAGATCCGTCTTAAAGCTGAGCGACGTCGGAGGTCTGGCCAAGATCAAAGAGACGCTCATCTCGATTGTCGATTGGCCCCTGAAGTATCCTGAGCTTTTCTCGTTGGGCAAGGTTTCTTCCCACGGCATTCTTCTGACCGGTCCTTCCGGGACGGGCAAGACCCTGATGGTGAAGGCCCTGGCCGGGGAAACGGGATTGAATTTCATCTCTATCAGCAGCTCCACCCTTTTTTCGAAGTGGTTGGGAGAATCGGAAAAGGCGCTGCACGAGATATTCAAAAAGGCGAAGCAATCCGCCCCCACCATTCTCTTCTTCGATGAAATCGACGCCCTGGCGCCGAAACGCGGTGCGGAAAGCGACGCGGGGGCGGTTGAACGCGTGGCAAGCCAGTTCTTCAACGAGCTGGACTCTCTGAGCGACCTGTCTCAGGTCACCGTCATCGGGGCGACCAATCGTGAAGACCTGCTTGATCCGGCCTTGATGCGGCCCGGACGCCTCGATTTCATTCTCAAGTTCAATGTTCCCGACGGTGAGGAGCGATTGGAAATATTCCGCATCAGCACGAAAGGAAGACCCCTGAAAAGCGATGTCGATCTTGAGAAGCTGGCAGGCGAGACCGAAGGATTAGTGGGTTCCCACATCGCCTTCGTCTGCAGAAGGGCGGTGATGCTCGCTATCGCCGAGATGATCCATTCACGACAGGTGAAAACTCCAGGTAGGCTGTTGGTGTCTGCCGCGCATTTTGATGCCGCCCTTCAGGAGCTTAGGGAATGCGGATCGCCGGCAGTGCAAAAGACGGGGGTATGTTAATTTATGATTTCAGAAAGTGAATCGTCCGGCAATGCTGTAATCTGTTGAGAAGAAGGGAGTCTATGAGGACATCGCTGAAAGCCGTTGAGAAGAAAAGGGCCTATGAGGACATCGTACAGCAAGTTCTTACCCTCATCGAGGATGGAAAATTGAAGCGAGGCGATCAGCTCCCCTCGGAACGGGAATTGACCGAAGCCTTCAAAGTATCTCGAACCACGGTCCGGGAAGCCATCCGCACCATGGAATCCATGAAGCTCCTTCAATGCCGCCAGGGGAACGGCACCTTTGTTATTGCATCAAGTGAAGAGGCTTTGATCCAGCCTTTGGCGGCAGCCTTGTTTAATGCCAAAGATGACATTCGCGACATCTTCTATATACGGAAAATTATCGAACCCCCTGTCGCTCAGTTGGCGGCGGAAAACGCTACCCCGCAGGCAATTGAAGAGATGGAAATGATCCTGCACGAGCAGGAGGCGTGTATAGGTCGCGGAGAAAACATTATCGAAACCGATTCCGCTTTCCACAAGCTTATGGTCAAAGCGACTGCAAATCGCGTCATGGAACGCCTTATCGTCGTGCTGATCGATCTCTTAAAACAGACGCGTGAACTATATCTCAAGGAAGACGAGCATCACGAGCGGTCGATCAGGTCTCTGGAAGGCCATCGGCGGGTTCTTTCTGCAATCAGAAGCGGTGACGGCGACGCCGCCCGAGAGTCGATGCTGCAGCACTTGGAAGATATAGAAAGGATTATTTTTCCACAATTAGGAAGGGGGTGATTTGTGTTCCTGTGTTCCTGGGGACAGATTTGAAATCTGTCCCCTTGGAAAGGTTCTTGGGGACAGATTTCAAATCTGTCCCCTTGGAAACGCGGCAACACATATCGACACGTGGGGACAGATTTCAAATCTGTCCCCAAGAGATTCAGAACATCAAGGAGGTGTGTATGGCAAAGGTACACGAAATCACTGTATGGTCGCGGGGCGTGACCATGGACAAGGAGGGGCGCGACGTCATCAATATTTTTG
>CAZINF010000057.1:0-2902 GCA_964540555.1 uncultured Syntrophus sp.
TTAGTAAAGGCGAGAGAGCGGATGTGATTTAGGGTTTTGTTGGCGCCATCACCACGAAACAACTTACGAGACAAGGAGGAAGTTGCCATGAGAAAGAAGATGTTTGTTGGCGTATTCGCACTTGTGATCATGGTTGCCCTGATGACTCCTGTCCTGGCCCAGGACAAGGTCATCAAGTGGAAGGTTCAGGGATTCGTCCCGGCCGGGATGCTTTACCATGAGACCCTGCAGCGCACTGCTGCGCTAGTCAAGGAAGTGACCGGAGGCAGGCTGGTGTGGGATGTATTCCCGGCAGGCGCCCTGGTTCCCCCGTTCGAAGGGCTCAAGGCCGTGAGCGACGGCGTGTATGAGGCCAATTTCGGCTATACGGGGCAGTGGGTGGGCAAGATCCCTGTGGCGCCGCTCTTCACAGCCGCCCCCGGGGGCATGAACGCCCTGGATATGCAGATGTGGCTCGAACATGGCGGGGGAAAAGAGCTGTATCAGGAGATGTATGACAAATATAAGTACAACGTGAAGGTCTTCCTCACTTCGCCCATTGCCATGGAGATCTTCATGTGGGCCAAGAAGCCCCTTCGCAAGATCGAAGATTTCAAGGGGATCAAGTTCCGCATGATGCCCGTCATGGGCGATGTGCTGACCAAGAACGGTCTCTCTGTCGTGTTCATGCCCGCGGGTGAGATCATGCCCAACCTGCAAAGGGGGGTCATCGATGCCGCGGAGTACAGCATTCCTGCCTTCGACAAGAGCCTGGGCATCTGGGAGGTCTGCAAGTACCTCCATCTTCCTGGGGTTCACCAGCCTGCATCCCAGATCGAAGTGATTGTCAACAAGAAGGTCTGGGAGGCTCTCCCGGCGGATCTGAAGGTGCTGATGGATGCGGCCATCTGGAAGAGCCGGCTCCAGAACTGGCTCTGGATGGAGTCCAAGAGTATCGAGGCCATGGCTTTTTTCAAAGAGAAGGGCATCGAGATCGTGCAGGTGGACCCGGAAGCCGTGAAGACCTTCATGAAGTGGGCCAATGCTTATCTTGACGAAATGGGCGCCAAGGATGAGTTCTATGGCAAGGTGTGGAAGTCTCAAAAGGCCTTTGGCGACAAGTGGTATCCTTACGCCAAGATGTTCTCGTTGCCCCACTAAGAAGGGAGAGAAAATAGCGATATCCGCCTGAGGGCTATTGTCTCGGGGCCACACCCGGGGAGATAGCCCTCAGATTGGTTTTCTCGGAGAGATCGGGGGGGTCTTCATGGAAAAGGTCTTCCGCGTCATGGACGCGATCAGCGAGTGGACGGGAAAGCTGGCCAGCTTCCTCATGGCAGGGCTGGTGGTGGCCATCTGTTATGACGTGGCCTTGCGTTACATCTTCAATGCGCCGGCCGCCTGGGGTTTTGATGTCACCTACATGGTGTATGGCGCGTATTCCATGCTGGGCGTGGCGTACTGCGAGAAACTGAAGGGCCATGTGCGGATGGACATGGTCTATACCAGGCTGTCGACCAGGGCGAAGGCGAGGGTGGACGTGATCTGCTATCTCCTGCTGTTCTTTCCCTTCCTCATCATTCTGACGTACATGTGCGGGGACCATGCCCTGTGGTCCCTCCAGTCCGGGGAGCGATCCTCCGGGAGCGTCTGGCGTCCCCTTTTGGGGCCGTTCAAACTGATCATCACCTTCGGATTCGTGCTGTTCATCCTGCAGGGGCTGGTGAGCTTCTTACGCGCCCTCCGCGTGGCTATCAAAGGAGGGTCCCATGAGTCCTGAACTGACTACCGTCCTGATGCTTCTGAGCCTGTTCATCCTCCTGGCAGGTTTTCCCCTGGCCTTCGGTATCGGCACCATGGGCCTCCTCTTCGGGTACCTGACCGGGGGCAATGCCTTTCTTTACATGCTCCCGCAGCGGGTCATCAATGGCACCCTGTCCGAATACATCCTGGCCGCAGTCCCCCTGTTTATATTTATGGGGGCCATGATGGGCTCCTCGGGTGTGGCGGAGCGGTCCTTTATGATACTCCAGCGGTGGATGAGCGGGCTCAAGGGAGGACTGGCCGTAGCCACCATCACCCTGGCCATGATGTTTGCGGCCTGCGTCGGCGTGGTAGGCGCCTCGGAGACGGCCATCGGCCTTCTGGCCATCCCTTCCATGAAAAAGGCCCGCTATTCCAATGCCCTGGCCAGCGGGGTGGTGTGCGCCGGCGGCACCCTGGGGATCCTGATCCCTCCCAGCATCATGCTCATCCTGTATGCGCCTATGGCCGGGGTCTCGGTGGTGGACATGTATGCAGGGGCATTCATCCCCGGCGTGCTCCTGGGGATATTCTACATCGTTTATGTCATTATCCGGACCATGATCACCCCGGAGATGGGCCCCAGCCTGCCCAAGGAGATGGGCCTGAGGTTCTTCTCCATAGAATCCCTTGTGCAGGGCGTCAAGTATCTGGCGCCTCCGCTGGGCCTGGTGTTCCTGGTGCTGGGGTCGCTTTTCTTCGGGGTGGCCTCGCCCACTGAGGCCGGCGCCCTCGGTTCCGTCGGGGCCATTGCCCTGGGGCTCATGTACCGCACGATCACATGGAGGTCCTTCAAGGAGAACTGTTACCTGACGCTCCGCATCACGGCCATGATCATCTTCATCGCCATCGCTTCCAACATATTTACCGGGGCCTTTCTGAACGCCGGGTGCGGCCAGGTCATTACAGACCTGCTGATGGGTTTAGGCCTGGGCCGCTGGGGGGTATTCATCACGCTGTTGATCATCATCATGATCCTGGGCTGTTTCATCGACTGGATCGGTATCCTCATGATCATGGTGCCGATTTTCGCCCCCGTCCTTTTCAACCTGAAGTTTGATCCCCTGTGGGTGGGGCTGGTGGTCTGCGTCAGCCTGCAGATATCGTTCCTGTCACCGCC
>CAZINF010000057.1:3002-19374 GCA_964540555.1 uncultured Syntrophus sp.
TGTGGGTGGGGCTGGTGGTCTGCGTCAGCCTGCAGATATCGTTCCTGTCACCGCCTTTTGCATACTCCATCTTCTACCTGAAGGGGATTGCGCCGGAGATGCCCCTCACAGACATCTATCGGGGGATTGTGCCTTTCGTCCTCCTTCAGATCTTGATCACAGTGCTTTGCATCGTGTTCCCCGGTCTGGTACTCTGGCTGCCGAGGGTGTTGTCACATTGAGCGTCCGTGTATCATTGGTGAGAAACGAAGCTGGACTAAAAACAAACATGAGAACCTGAACGAACGAGGAGAGAGAAATGTCAAAGGCAATAATCACTGCCGCAATCACCGGAAGCATCCACACCCCGACCATGAG
This sequence comes from uncultured Syntrophus sp., assembly GCA_964540555.1. Taxonomy (GTDB): domain Bacteria; phylum Desulfobacterota; class Syntrophia; order Syntrophales; family UBA5619; genus JAKAFS01. The sequence continues at coordinate 3,360 of CAZINF010000057.1, forward strand.
CCCCCATCTGCCCATTACGCCGAAGGAGATTGCGAATGAGGCAGTGAGGGCACACGAGGCCGGGGCAGCCGTGGCCCACATCCACGTGCGGGACCCCCAGACAGGGGCCCCTTCTGTCTCCGTAGACCTTTACAGGGAGGTGATCGCCGATATCAAGTCCCGCTGCAATATGGTCCTGTGCCTCAGCACCGGCGGCGGGCTGGGCATGACTGCGGAGCAGCGGGCAGTCTCAGTGCGGGAGTTCAAGCCGGAGCTGGGCTCGCTCAACTTCGGCTCCATCAACTTCGCCCTGTTTCCACAGCTCTCACGGTACAAGGAGTGGAAGTTCCCCTGGGAACATCAGTATATCGGCATGACCGAGGACTTCATCTTTCCCAACACCTTCAAGACCCTCAGAGAGTTCTGCAATTTCTTCAGGGAGAGCGGGACCAAACCCGAGATCGAGATCTACGACGTGGGCATGATCAACAACGTGGCTCACATGATCGAGGCCGGTCATCTCCAGAAGCCGGTTTACCTGCAGTTCGTCCTGGGGATACTCGGGGCTATCCAGCCCTCGCTGGAAAACGTGATGTTCCTCTATCAGACGGCGCGAGCTGCCATAGGGGACTTCAAATGGTCCGTGTGTGCTGCGGGCCGTCATCAGATGAACATGTGCAACATGGCCCTCCTCATGGGCGGGAATGTACGGGTGGGCCTTGAAGACAGCCTCTATCTGGAAAAGGGCCGCGTGGCCAAGAGCAATGCCGAACAGGTAGAGAAGATCGGCCGGATCGCCAGGGAACTCGGGATCGAGCCTGCGACCCCTGATGAGGCCAGGCAGATCCTCGGTCTGAAGGGGCTGGATAAGGTGAATTACTGAAATCCGGAAGACAGAAGATAAGAGGCAGAATGAAGTTAGATGATATCAAGACCATATCGGTCCTGGGATCGGGCATCATGGGGCATGGGATCGCCCAGACCTTTCTCATGGCCGGATACCCTGTTCGTCTCTATGACCTCAAAGAGTCGATACTGGAAACAGGAAGGGCGCACATCCGGAAGAACCTGGAGTTATTTCATCAAGCAGGTCTCCTGAAGAAAGAGGAGATCGAGCCGGCCCTTCGGAGGCTTACCACCACCACTGAACTGCGTGCCGCAGTGGAGGGTTGTGATTTCATCGTGGAGGCGGCGCCCGAGAACCTGGCGCTCAAACAGGAGCTCTTCCAGCAAGTGGAATCCCTGTGCCCGGAGGATGCCATTATTGCAAGCAATACCTCCTCTCTGACGATGACGGATATCGGCGCCCGTGTAAAGAAGAAGGAGAGGTTGGTCATCACCCACTGGTTCAATCCCCCTCACATCGTCCCCACGGTGGAGGTGGTGAAGGGTGAGAAGACGAGCGAGGTCACTGTCGAGATGACCGTCGGACTCCTGACCAGGATCAGAAAGCTCCCGGTGAAGATCAATCTGGAACTTCCGGGGTTCCTGGTGAATCGGATCCAGATCGCTGTGGCCCGCGAGGTCATTGACCTCTACGAAAGAGGCGTGGCCAGCGCCGAAGATATCGACAAGGCGATCAAGGGCAGCATCGGGTTTCGCCTGGCCAGCATCGGGATGTTGCTCACCATGGATCTGGGAGGACTGGATGTATGGCTCAAGGCTTACCAGAACGTGATTCCCAAGATTCAGAGTTCCACAGAAGCGCCCAAGGCACTCCAGCGCCTGGTCTCTCAGGGCCACTATGGGATTAAGACGGGGAAGGGCTTCTACGATTATGCCTTGGATTTCTCCAGGGCGGAATTGGATGAAGCCGTTAGAAAACGAGATGAGGAGTTCCTGAAAAGACTGAAGGCGCTTTATTGGGACAGGTCCGATGACCCAGAATGAGGCACAGATGCAAGACCCACAATGTCCATTGATATCCACAGGGTTCAGTGATGATAGGAGGCTGCCATGAGCGTTTTGGTCACAGGTGGAACCGGGTTTATTGGCGCGCAGGTGGTGCGCATCCTTCTGGAAATGGGTGAAAAGAGGCCGGTTGTCTTCGATATCAACCCCTCCACAAAACTGCTCGATGATGTGGCAAACCAGGTGGAAGTGGTCCGCGGGGATCTGGGCAACTTCAGCCACGTCTTGAACGTGGTCAAAACCTTCAGGCCCAAGGTGGTCTATCACATTGGGGGCATGCTCTCGATGCCTTCTGACGCCGATCCGGCGGCCTCCTTCCGGGCCAACGCCATGGGGACATTCCATGTGCTGGAGGCGGCAAAATTGTTCGATGTGTCCCAGGTGCTCTTTTCCAGCACCATAGCCACCTATGGGCTGGATATCCGCGAGTCCTTCGTGGACGATTACACATTGCAGCGACCCCAGCTTTTCTACGGGTGCACCAAGGTCTTCTCGGAGCTGTTGGGCCAGTTCTACAAGCGAAAGTACGGCCTGGACTATCGGGGGGTCCGATACCCTTCCATTGTTGGGCCGGGGGTCAAAACGCCCGGCATCGTCCAGTACAACGCATGGGTGATCGAGGAGTGTGGCAAGGGAAACCCTTACACCATGTACGTGAAACCGGAGACCCGTTGCCCGGTCATGTACTTCAAGGACGCGGGCAGGGCCATTGTGATGCTGGGGGAAGCACCACTCGAGAACATCAAGATGGTAAACTACGTCATCGCCGGCCCTACCCCCGCCGCAAGCGCCCAGGAGTTGGCAGACCTGGTGAGGGCAAAGGTTCCCGGCGCCATGATCGACTTCAAGGTCGACGAGGAACGCCAGAAGATCATTGATAGGTTCACGAACCCCCTGGATGACAGCATCGCCCGGAAGGAATGGGGATGGAAGTGCGAATACGATCAGGAGCGGATCGTGGACGATATTCTGAAAGAGATCAGGCTGCATCCCCAACGTTATACATAAGGGTTTATCAAGAATGCACAACGGAAAGGCTGGCCCAGGCAACCTATGAAGAATTCGAGTGAGCTGAAAGCGAACACTGATTTGCAAAAAGCTGTAACTCGATACGGCCTTGTGTATCCCCCTGACCCGGCCAGTATGTTTGTTTCGCTTCATAAAAGGCAAGCCTTATTATTTATTGTCTTTTTTATCGCTTTTTCTGCTTTCGTAACGGACATTGTCGATCTTCGTGAAGAGCTTTGCATCCTCTCCTCCCCATACAGCAGTCTGGAAAGCAACATCACGGCCGGCATCATCAGTCACAGCAGCTTACTACCGGAGCCGATCTTTATATTGCGCTCCGCTCAGAAGAAGAGATCGGTAAGAATCTCATTTTTACACCTCCTGCCCTACGGTTTCAGGGCTCCTCCCCCCGGTCTTTCCTGACCACTCCCGGTTCGGATTCTTTAGATTCACTCGCAAATGCCTGTCACCCGGCGGCTGAATGATCACCGGCCTATCTTTACATTGTGAAGGAGGTGAGGGAAGATGGAAAGCCCGTGGTTCGGAGGGATCATTATGTTGATTATCGTGGTGGGTCTCGGCGTATGGCTCTGGTATGCAATACGCAAGGACGAATCATAAAGAGGCTCAAAGAGATCGGGGTATAGCCCCAAACGGTTTGTATTCGAGTTGTCTTTTTAAAAAACATTTTTTCAGGAGGAGGTCATCATGACCGCTGTCAAGAGTTATAGTCGCCATTGCCCAAAATGCAACGAGAAGATGCCGCATGTATCGGCGTATTCGCGGCCTGTGCAGATTGCACTCCGCATCTGGCAATTCATCATCTTCATTTGCAGTTTTGGAATGTTGTATCCCCACACCTTCTCAACGGATGATGAATTTGCGGTAAAGTGCACGAAATGCGGTACACGCGGCATGCAGTCATATGGATAGAGCAACATTGTCGCCATAAAGCCGAGAAAAAAAGGGCCTTTATCGAAAAAGCCGATGAACCTCAAGACCATTGCTCATAATTTAATCAGAGCTTGGCGATCTGAAACCCTTCCAGTTTGATCGCGACGGAGCGCTGGAGAAGTTCGATTCCGATGACGAAGAGCTCCTTTGCGTAGTCCGTCTTGAGGACCAGGCCTTCGACCCCCTTGAAGGGGCCGTCGACAATCCGGGCCGGTTCGCCGACCTTCGGATACTGGAAGTGCTGTACCTCCACCTTCGAGCGAACAAACCGCTGGATGGCGTCGATCGTGGCGTCGGGTATCGGAATCGGTTCCGAGCCCCGCGGTTTTCCGAGAATGCGGACGACGCCGAAGGTCTTCAGGACGTCCACCTTGATTTCATTGTTCAGAATGGGAAGTTCGACGAAGAGATACCCCGGAAACATGGCGATCATCATCTTTTTCCGGCGGTCTTTTCGCTTGCTCCAGACCTCCATTTTGGGTAAGAAGGAGTGAAAGGCCTTCTGGGTCAGACCAAGGTAGACACGGTCTTCGTGGCGGCTTCGCGTATGGACGGCATACCAGGGCATGGGTTTCCTTTTCGGGCGGAGGCATAGGGCGCTACTCGCCGTTTTTCCGCACTTTTCACAGGTATCTATAACAGCGGTTTGCTTTTTTCAACAGTGAAGTGACAATGGTATTGAAGATCAACGGCTTAACTCTGTCGGTCGGCGAGGGGGAGGAGGTGCTGCCCGCACGTGTCGCTTCGCTCCTCGGTCTTCCTGCGGGGGGGGTGACGGAGCTGCATGTGATTCGGAGATCGATCGATGCGCGGCGCGCCCGCCCACCCCGTTTTGTCTACCTGGTTGCCGTCCGCCTTCCGGAGGGAACCCCCTTTTCCGTCGGAGAGTCCGCAGCGGGCGTGACCGTGACCGAAGAACCGGACGCCCCGTATGAAAGACCGGCCGGGCCTTCCGGAACACGCTTCCCCGCGCCGGGGCTCAGGCCGGTGATCGTCGGCTGCGGACCGGCGGGGCTTTTTTCCGCTCTGACCCTCGCCCGGAAGGGGATGCCCGTCCTCCTCCTGGAGCGGGGCAGGACCGTTTCGGATCGGCGCGCCGATGTCCGTTCATTCTGGGAGAAGGGCATATTCAATCCTGAAAGCCATGTCCACTTCGGTGAGGGCGGAGCGGGGACCTTTTCCGACGGAAAACTGACCAGTCGGACCAAAAACCCATACACCGCCTGGGTCAAGCGGGTCATGGCCGACATGGGGGCGCCCGCCGATATTCTTGTCGACGCCCGCCCTCACATCGGGACGGACCGTCTGCAGGAGGTCGTGGTCAACCTCCGCAACCGGCTTATCGAAATGGGCTGCGAGGTCCGCTTCGGGGCGAAGTCGACGGATTTCATCATCCACGGAGGGAGACTCATCGGGATTGTCGTCAACGGCTCTGAGGAGATCCGGACGGGCAATCTGCTCCTGGCGACCGGTCAGTCCGCCGACGACACGTACGAAAGGCTGGCAGAAAAAGGAGTCGCCCTGACGCCGAAGCCGTTTGCCGTCGGCCTGCGCGTCGAACATCCCCAGGAGGCCATCAACCGGATCCAATATGGGCGCTGGGCCGGCCATCGAGATCTTCCCCCGGCGGATTATTTTCTCACGGCCAACATCAAAGCGTTGGATCGATCCGTCTATTCCTTCTGCATGTGCCCCGGAGGCCTGGTGATCGGGTGCAGCGCCCGGGAGGGAGGGGTGATCACCAACGGGATGAGCCGTTTTTGCAGGGATAGTCCGTATGCCAACAGCGCCGTGGTCGTCAACACACGGGTTGAGGACCTGGGGGGCGAAGGTCCGCTGGCGGGCTTAACCTTCCGCAGACATTGGGAGGAACAGGCCTTTTCGGCCGGCGGCGGAAACTACTTCGCCCCGGTTCAGAGGCTGACCGACTTCCTGGCGGGCAAAAAGGGTCCGCCCGTCGAAGGGTGCAGTTTCCGCCCCGGATTCAGGGGTGCGGATCTGCGGGAACTCCTTCCCCCGTTTGCCGTCGCGGCCCTGAAACTGGGGTTTGTCGAATTTGAAAGGAAGATGCCGGGGTTCGTCACCGGGGAGGCGACGCTGATCGGCGTGGAGACCCGGACCTCTTCGCCCGTCCGCATCGTCCGGGGTGAAGACGGCCAGAGCGTGACCGCGACGGGCCTCTTTCCCTGCGGCGAAGGAGCGGGTTATGCGGGGGGGATCATCAGTTCGGCCCTCGACGGGATCCGGGCGGCGGAGCTTCTGGTCGCCTCTCTCGGCTGATCAGGGCTCCGGATTGACGGCTTCGTAAAAAGTTCGGATGCTGCGCTAAAGCTTCATCCTTCGTCATTGCGGCGTACGCAAAAGTACGCCTCATTCCTCAGGATTCGCGCGCCTTGCCTGCGGCCTTTTTACGAAGCCGTCCCATTTTCGTAACTATCAAGACTTTTTACGATTTCATCCGGATTGAACCGGGCATCGAGGATGAGGTCGTCGCCCCGGCGGGTGATCCGCCGAAAGGAGAGGCGAAGGGCGTCTTCCATCTGCCGGATGCCCAGGTCGCCGACGGCATTGAGCCCCTCGCCGGCAATCTTGGGGGCAAGAATCACGACCAGGCGGTCGGCACGTTTTTCCCTTAAAAAAGCGGTGATGACAGCGGCGCCGCCCTCGACGAGGAGGGAGGAGATCTCCCTTTTCCCGAGAACGGCCAGGAGCATGCGCAGGTCCACGCGGCCCGCCCGGTCTTCTCCGATCTCCAGCACCTCGATCCCCTTTTCCTCAAAAAGCCGCCGCCTTTCACCCGCGGCCCGGCGGGTTGTGGCTACGATCGTCCGGGTGTCTTTTTGTTCCTTGAAAATGCGCGCCTCCGGGGATGTCCGCAACTGTGAATCGATAACGATCCGGAGGGGGTTTCTGCCCCGGACGAGGCGACAGGTCAGCTCCGGGTCGTCCATAAGGACGGTATCCGCCCCAACGAGGATCGCGTCATGGGAGTTCCGCAACCGGTGGGCAAAACGGAGCGACGGCGGCGAGCTGATCCAGCGTGAATGGCCGGTCGCCGTCGCGATCCGGCCGTCGAGGGTCTGGGCAAATTTAACGGTGACGAAGGGTAGGCCGGTCCGGATGTATTTGAAAAAGACCTCGTTCAACCGATGGCAGGCCTCGGCGAGAACCCCGATCCGCGTTTCGATTCCGTGCTGCCGAAGGATCTGAATGCCCTTTCCGGAGACAAGGGGATTCGGATCGGTTGTCCCGACGATGACGCGTCCGGGACGGCAGGCGAGAAGGGCATCGACGCAGGGGGAAGTTCTCCCGAAGTGGCTGCAGGGCTCCAGTGTGACGTAAAAGACCGCCCCCGCGACCGTCTCCGTGGCGTTTTCTATGGCGTTGATCTCGGCGTGGTTTTCCCCGCAGCAGCGGTGGTATCCCTCCGCGATGATCCGATCTGCACGGACGATCACGGCGCCGACCATCGGATTCGGGCTGACGCGACCTTCCCCTCTCCGGGCCAGTCGAAGAGCCCGGCGCATGTAATATTCATCGCTTCTGCCGTTTTTTGTTTCCGCCATGACCTGTTTTTCCCGGGGCGAATACGGTCGGTTCTTTCTTGATACAGCGCCCCTTGCGGGGTGTTTGTCGCTATATAGCACGTCCGATGCGGATGTAAACGGTTTTTTCTTTGCAAAGACCGACGGCTTCGTAAAAAAAGTCCAGCACGTCCGATGGGATGTAAACGCATAATGGGGACGGATTTCAAATCCGTCCCCATTATATGGCGCACCCGGAATGGCGCGTGCGACGGTCTTTATGATGATTCGCGGTTTTCCTGTTGTGATCGATTCGGAAAATGTGCTATGGATGCGCCACCGATGGCTGGGCCGAAAGGAGAAAAGGGTATGAAGGGTGTCGTCTTAGCGGGAGGTCTGGGGAGCAGGATGCATCCCCTGACGAAGGTGACCAACAAGCATCTGCTGCCGATCTACAATATGCCGATGGTGTATTACCCCATCCGGACCCTGGTAAACGCCGGGATCGACGAGATCCTGATCGTCACCGGCGGGAACAGCGCCGGCGATTTTCTCCGTCTTCTGGGAAACGGAAAGGAATTTGGTCTCCGGCACCTGAACTACACCTACCAGGAAGGGGAGGGCGGAATCGCAGCGGCGCTGAGTCTCGCCGAATATTTCAGCGATAATGACAAACTCGTTGTTGTCCTGGGCGATAATATCATCGAGGGGAATATCCGCTCGGCCGTGGAATCTTTCCGGGCCCAGAAGGAAGGGGCCCGCATCCTGCTCAAGGAAGTGCCGGATCCCGAGCGTTTCGGCGTGCCGGTCTTCGCGGGAGAGAAGATCATCCGGATCGATGAGAAACCAAAGTCCCCCGCTTCAGGCTATGCGGTCATCGGGATCTACATGTACGATCACCGGGTGTTCGATTTCATCAAGACCCTCAAACCCTCGGAGCGGGGGGAACTGGAAATCACCGATGTCAATAATTTTTATATCCGCGAGGGGAAGATCGCCTGGGATGTCCTGGAAGGATGGTGGACCGATGCAGGAACCTTCGATTCCCTCCAGCATGCGGGGAAAATGGTGGCGCAGACGGGGGCGAACAAACTTTGACGGCCTCGCATAAAGTCTAAAAAAATCCCTCCCCTCAATACCCTCCCGCCACGGGAGGGGAAACATGACTTTATCCGAGAGCGTCAACTTTGAAAAGGGGAAAAAGATGATCGACGGGGTGCTGATCAAAAAAATGAAGGTGATCGCCGATGAGCGGGGACGACTGATGGAGATCCTCCGCGCCGATGACGAGATGTTTTCGGGTTTTGGCCAGGTCTACATGACGACCGCCTATCCGGGCGTGGTCAAGGGGTGGCACTACCATAAAAGGCAGTCCGACAACATGGCGGTCGTCCGGGGGATGATGAAGATCGTCCTGTACGACGGTCGGGAGGGGTCGAAGACCTTCAGAGAGGTCAACGAGTTTTTCGCGGGCGTCCATAACCCGATCCTTGTCCATATCCCGCCCCTGGTCTTTCACGGGTTCAAATGCATCTCCGAGGAGGAGGCGATGGTTGTAAACACACCGACAGACAGTTACAACTACCGGGAACCGGATGAGTTCCGGGTCCATCCCCACAAGAACGATATCCCCTATGACTGGGAGCGGAAGGACGGCTGATGGGCGGTTACCTCTCCGGAGCATGGAGCGAGATCTTCACCACGGTGTGGTTCCCGGCCGTCTTTGCCCTGGCGGGCGCCGCCGTGGGGAGTTTTCTCAATGTCTGCATCTGCCGGATCCCCGAGGGACTCTCCATCGTTTCCCCGTCGTCGCGCTGCCCACAATGCGGTCATCCGATCCGCCTGTATGACAACATCCCGATCATTGCTTATCTCCTCCTCCGAGGAAAGTGCCGGGACTGCCGGGGAAGGATCTCACCCCGTTATCCCCTGGTCGAGCTCCTGACGGCAGCCTTCGCCTGGTTTCTCTTCAGGAAGTTCGGTCTGACACCGGCCTTTCTTGCCGTTTTCGTCTTCGTTTGCGCGCTGATCGTCGTGACGTTCATCGATCTCGATCAGCAGATCATCCCGCATGTGATCACCCTGAGCGGCATCCCGGTCTTTGCCCTTCTCGCCGTTTTTTTAATGGGACTTTCCGCCGTAGACGCCTTTCTCGGCGTGATGATCGGGGCCGGGATCCTCTATTTTGTGGCCGTCTATTACGAGGCGCTGACGGGGAGAGAGGGGATGGGGGGCGGGGATGTGAACCTCCTTGCCATGCTGGGCGCATTTCTCGGCTGGAAATCCCTCCTGTTCATCCTCCTGGTCAGCTCCCTTCTCGGCGCCGTCGTTGGGGTGGCGATCATCCTGGTGAAACGCAAGGACATGCGGTATGCGGTTCCCTTCGGCCCCTTTCTCTGCATTGCGGCCGTCCTCTACCTCTTCTTCGGAACCACCCTGACCGGACTTTTCTTCTAGGCAACGTTTTCCCTGGGAAATCGAGATCCCTCCGCACGCTGGACATTTTTCGGCGGAAGGGCGCAACGAAAAATCTCCAATGCGCGCTTCCGGGATCCGATTTTCCCGTGATGCCAAGTGGTTTCATGATATGAGTGAAGCTCCCCGCCCAGCGGGCGCGGTTTGCGAGATGCGCTCCCGGTCATACCGACTCCGCTGAGCGGTTCGCCCCGGCATGAGGTTTCCCCTGCGGTTTCCTGTTGACATTGCGCCGGGATATCCCTTATGATGCCAGCAAGGGCCGGTTTCTTCATGAAAAGATTCAATAAAACGGGTTTTACCCTGCTGGAGTTGATGATCGTCGTTGCCGTCCTGGGGATCGTCTCGGCCATTGCCGCGCCAAATTACACGAATTACATGGCGGAGCGGCGGCTCAAGGGCGCCGCGCGGATGGTGATGTCGGATCTGATGGCGGCCCGGCAGAAGGCGGTGAGCCAGAATATCAATGTCACCGTTGCGTTTACTTCGAGTTACACATACACCGTCACCGGCGAAGCGACCGCCAGGGACATCCGGAAGGAGTATTACGATGTCGCTCTGGCCGCTTCGGGAAACCCCATATTTTACCCGAGGGGGACGGCCTTCGGGGCGACCGTTACCGTGACCAGTTCGCGGACGGGCGTTTCGAAATATGTCAAGGCGGCGTCGACCGGCCGTGTGAAGATCGACGACACCCCGTAGTATAAGATGATGCCGATCCGGGTATAGCCGCGTGGAGAGCCGCAGTGAATCGGAACAGAAGCCGGGATAAAGCGATGATGACCATGCATAAACCGATCGGCAATGGCGGCTTTACACTGATTGAAATCCTGGTCGCCGTTTTTCTCCTCGTGGCGGCGCTCCTGGGGGTCATATCGACGACGGTGATCGTCATCCAGTCCAATTCCCTGAGCAAGGCGATAACGACCGGAACGACGCTGGCCAAGGATAGAATGGAGCAACTAAAAAATACCGGTTATGCTGCTCTGGCCGGAGGAACCGACTACGCGAAGATGGATTCCACCGTCCAGACCACATCCACCGCCGATTCCATCTACACAAGAATCTGGACCGTGACGGTCGATTCCCCTGCCGCCGGAATGAAAACGATCACAGTGACCGTCCGGTGGAACTGGCGGGGCGCCCTGCGCAACGTCTCCCTGACGACGATTGTGGCCGGATAGCGGTTATTTTATGAGAAAAAGCCCTGGAAAAAACATCTTCTCAAAGGCAAACGGTTCGCATGCCGGACCCCGAGGTTTCTCGCTGGTCGAAATGCTGATTGCCGTGACGGTCGGTCTGGTGGTCCTCGGCGCGATGTACAACGTCTTTACCATCCAGAACAAGGCCTTCGGCAATCAGGAAGAAATAGTGGTGATGCAGCAGGGCGTCAGAGCCGCTATGGACATGCTGGCGCGGGAGGTCGGAATGGCGGGATACGATCCTTGTAGCGTGAATTCTGATTCCGATCCTTCCAATAACTTTTCCGGCGTGACAGTGAGCAGCACGCAGCTACAGATCAAGGCGGATCTGAATCCTCTTATTAATAATTGTCAATCGCCTTCGCCTTACATAGCCATCGACGCCACCAGCCAGGAAAATATTGTATTCGCCTTCAATGCGGCGAATAAACGCATTACCCGAAACATAGGCGCCGGGGCGCAGCCCTTTGCGGAAAATATTGACGCTTTTACCTTCGAATACCTCGACGGCAGCGGCAGCGTGACCGCCGCTTCCGCCGAGGTGCGCCGGATCAGGATCACGATTACCGGGAGAACCGCCAGGCCCGATCCGTCTTATCCGGCCAACGGCGGTTACAGGACGTATACGTTGATCTCCGTCGTCGCGCCGAGGAATCTCGGCTTTTGACGGCAGAGGGGGAATCATGAACAGAAAAATACACCCGCGCTGGTCTCCCGGGGATGAAAAGGGGATGGTCCTCGTGGTCGGCCTGCTTATGGTTTCCGTTTTATCGCTGATAGGGACGACGGCCGTCATGACCAGCACGACGGACATGAAAATCAGCAGCAATTACAGGAGCGGCGCTCAGGCTTTCTATATCGTGGAGGCGGGTATCGAACAGGCGAGGGCGAAACTCCTGACCGAAAGCGCCACCCTCTCCCAGATTCTGGCCGCGAGGGTGGGCCCCAACAATCTGCTTTCCAACAGCACAGACAGCGCCAATTTCTTTGCCAACGGCGCCTTTGTGACCGATGACGTTCCCTATATCGCACAAACCTCCTTCGGCGGAGGGACGTATCGCGTCTATCTGACAAACGCTGCAACACTACCTGGAGTCTTACCCGTTGAAACGCCAACATTGACGACCGATACTGACAATCGAGTTACGTTGACCTCCTTTGGCCAGGGTCCGAACAACGCCCTGGCCGTCGTTCAGGCCGTTGTAAAAAAACTCCCTCCTCTTCCCGGGGCGATCGTTCTCCCGGGGCCCGGTGTCTCTTTTCAGGGGGGACTCCAAGCCAACTCGAAGTTCGACGGCAAAACGGCAGCCGCGGTTGCCCTCACCTCGGAGGCAGCCCGGAGTGCGGTTATCGCTAATCTCACCGCGATCGGCACGCTAAACAAGTACAAAAACAACGCCGGCGTCGGCGACTCTTCTATAATGAATACGTCGGCGACGATCGATCCCGTATGGAACTCCGTCAGCGGGATCGAAGGGCTCTACAAATCGCTGATGTCTGTGGCCGACGTGGTGACGGGTTCGCCCGCGACGACGACGCTCACCGCAGCCCAGGTCGGAACCGACTCGAACAGAAAGATTGTCGTCGTGAATGGAAATGCGATCATTGATAACCTAAACGGGGTAGGGATCCTGGTTGTAACCGGACAGCTCACTTGGCGGAGAAATTCGACTTACAAAGGCCTGATCATGTGCATCGGTCAGGGTAGTGTATTGGCTGACGGATGGGATCACGGGGATATTGAAGGTGCCCTGTTTGTTGCCAGGACAAGGGACGCTTCAAATAATCTTCTGACCACACTTGGGAATCCCACGTATGATATGCGCAATGACTTTGAAACAGATGTTGAATATAACGCAAGCCAGTCCATCGCGAGCATGCCGATCATCAAAAAATCATGGAAACAATTTTTCTGAGGGTCAACAGCCGTCTCCCGTTCTTCGCATCAATTTTCTTGACTTCGACTCGGTATGAAGATAGGGTAGCGCCCGAACTGCAACAGGAAACGGCTGGTTGGGGAGGGTGTAAGGATCATGGGGACGGAAAAGAAATATTGTTCGATCTGCGCCTGGCGCGAGAACTGCCAGAAAAGATACAGCGTCGTGACCGACGCAACGGGCTGCGTCCGCTGTCATGACTATTCGCGCGACCTTTCCATCAAGGAAAAGGATATCGACGCGGTGGAAATGGCATGCCGGGAAGGGTAAGGCCGCCCGCCTCGCTTTCGGGCGGACCGGCAAAAGGCGGATACTCCAAACCACCGCCGGGCAGGTCTGTTTCCGGTTTGATAAAAAGACATCGGTTGGCCCAGCGGCCAACTTTTTTCGTATTAAGGGATATTCGCCGATGAAACAGGTTATCGCTGCACTTCTGGAAAATGCGATCCAATCGGGCATCGCTCACGGTCTTCTTCCTGGGGCAGCGCTTCCCCTTGTAGAAGTGGAATGGACAAAGGATCCCGGCCATGGGGACTACGCCTCCAACGCGGCCATGGTCCTTGCCGCGCAGGCCAGAAAAAACCCCCGTGAAATCGCAAAGATTCTTTTGAATGGGATCGATGATCCCGGGCAGGTCCTCGAGAAGGTGGAGATCGCCGGTCCCGGATTCATCAATTTTTTCATCCGGGAAGGTTGCTGGTTTTCCCTCCTGAAAAAAGTGGATGACGAAGGCGGCCGATACGGGTCGTCGGACCTGGGATCAGGCCGGCGCATCCAGGTGGAGTTTGTCAGCGCCAACCCCACGGGACCTCTCCATATCGGTCATGCCCGTGGCGCCGTGGTGGGCGATGTCGTGGCGAATATCCTTGCGGCCGTCGGTTACGACGTCTTTCGGGAATATTATATCAATGACACGGGAAACCAGATGAACAACCTGGGGAAATCCGTTCTCCTGCGCTATCGGGAACTCATGGGCCGGAAGGAGGAATTTCCCGAGGGGTGTTACAAGGGGGAGTATATCCGGGACCTGGCTGGGGAGCTTCTGAAACGCGAGGGAGAACGCTATCTCGATATGGATGCCGAGGAGGCGATCCCCCTCCTGACGGCCTATGCCGGGGGGGTGATTCTCGAGGGGATCAAGGAGGACCTCCGGAGATTCGGCGTCGTTTTCGACCTCTATTTCAGCGAACGGGAGCTTTACCGGGAAGACGGCGTGGGGAGACTTATCGGGACGCTTCAGGAGAAAGGTTTCGTCTATCGCGAGGGGGAGGCCCTCTGGTTTCGAACGACCGCCTTCGGCGACGAGAAGGACCGGGTCGTCATCCGGCAGAACGGGGATCCGACCTATTTTGCCGCCGATATCGCCTATCATAGAAACAAGTTTCTCCGGGGATTCGATACGTTGATCGACATCTGGGGCGCCGATCATCACGGTTACATCCCCCGGATGTCCGCTGCCGTGCAGGCCCTGGGGTACGAGAAAGACGCGCTGAAGGTGATCCTCGTCCAGCTCGTGAACCTCCTGCGGGACGGAAAACCCGTGGCGATGTCGACCCGCTCCGGCGAGTTCGACACCCTCCGCGAGGTCGTCGATGAGGTGGGGAAGGATGCCGCCCGGTTTAATTTCCTCATGCGGCGTTCCGACAGTCACCTCGATTTCGATCTCGAACTGGCCAAGCGGCAGTCCAGCGAAAACCCCGTTTACTACGTCCAGTACGCCTATGCCCGGATCTGCAGCATCATCCGGATGGCGGCCGAACGGGGGTATCCGGCGCCGCTTTACGGCGAGGCGGATCTCGGTCTCCTGAAAGCGACGGAGGAGATCGATCTTATCAAGGCGATCACCCGTTTCCCCGAGGCGGTCGAGGGGGCGGCCCGGACGCTGGAGCCGCACCGTCTGACCTTTTACCTGAACGACCTGGCGGCAATTTTTCACAGTTATTACAACAAAACGAAAGTCATTTCCGATGATGGCGCCCTGACAGGGGCCAGGCTGTTTCTGGTCAAGTCCATACGGACCGTTCTGGAAAACGCCCTGACCATGCTGGGGGTCTCCACCCCGGAGACGATGTAACGGCGGCGTTTGAAACCATGGCTTTAAAAAACAGGCGCGTGTTTGAACTTCGGCTGGGCAAGCTGGGGCTGGTCCTTTTCATCATCGGGATGTCCTTCCTGCTTTTTTCCGGCTTTCTGATCGGCGTCGTCGTCGGCAAGCACATGGATGCCTATCCGGAACGGTATGCTTCCGGCATGATGGAGCTGATCCGCGAACGTCTGGTTGCCGCTAAGCCGGAGGCGGATGATAAGGCGGCGGATAAGGATGCACGGGATCCCGGTGAAGAGAAATTCAATCTGACTTTTTACGAAACACTGGGGGGGAAAAAGGGGGGAGAAGCGCCGGGAAGCCGGAGCGGCGATACAAAAAACAAGACCCCCGAACCTTCCGCCGGGCAGGCTGCCCCAGCTGTCAATCCGCTCAGAAAAGAGGCGCCGGCGTCTCCCGCGGAAGTGGCGAGTCAAACCACTGTCCCGCCACTTGTGAAGGAAGGCGGCAGGAAGAAACAGACCCTGTCTGCTGAAGAGCCGGCAGGAACGACCGGAACGCAGAACCCGTCTGCATCTCAAGCAACGGCGGCGCCGCCGGCCGGTAAAGGCCGTTTTGAGATCCAGGCGGCCGCTTATCGGGAGAAGGAGCAGGCCGAAGCGCTGGTCAAGAAATTCACGGCTCTCGGGTTTTCGTCGCATGTCGTGATGAAGGATCTCCCCGGGAAGGGGAGGTGGTTTCGCGTGATCGCGTACGGTTTCGAAAGCCGGGAAACCGCGCAGGAAGCTACCGAGCGGATGGTCGCCAAGATCCGCGGATTGAAATGCGTAATTCGCGCCTCGGGCGGCAGCGAAAACGGAAACTGAAGGTTCACCGGCCGACCCTTCGTCCCTCACGGCGCATCTTACGGGACGGCGACGCATGGCGTGAGAGGAGACTCGATAATCGAGGGACTGCTGGCCAAGAAAAATAAGGGGAGCT
>CAZINF010000058.1:0-19311 GCA_964540555.1 uncultured Syntrophus sp.
GTGGTGATGGCGCCAACAAAACCCTAAATCACATCCGCTCTCTCGCCTTTACTAACCCAATTGCTGCAGCAAAAACAATTAAGGTTGTTTTTTTCTGTAATCCAACTCTAACTCCCCGAGGGGGAATCTGTTATTCTCTCCGGAGCAAATTACCATGAAGGCTTTTATAGGTTTATTCCCAACAGGCTTTCCTGAATGAGGGATACTGGCATCGAAATAGATACAGTCCCCTTTCCTGAGGATCAGTGTTTGATCCCCGTGTTTGAATTCCCCCATGTCCCCTCTAAAATAAAAAAAGGATCTCTTCCCCGGGATGAGAAAAGGCAACGTTTTTGGCCGTCGTCTTGTCCATGTAGAGGATAAAAGGCTCCATCAGCTTTTCCTTGCGTTTATAGCCTAAAGCCTCATATGTGTATCCAAACTGGGCGCCAGCTCGATGAAATTGCCGACCTTCATTTTTTCGCACCAGAGTGATTGGGAGATTCTCATCCTCAACGTTGAAAAAATAACTGATCTTGGTGTTCAGAGCCTTGGCGATGGTAAACAGGGTTGAAACAGGGGACGAAACCCTTCCATTTTCGATCTTAGAGAGAAGACTCTTGGAAAGATTTGTTCGCAAAGCCAGTTGTTCAAGGGTGGTGGCTTGTTTCAGGCGTATAGAGCGTATTTTTTTGCCGATATCCTGCTCATGAGAGGTTGACATCGTTCTGCCCTATTTTCTCAAGATTAAACTTTGTTTACTGTAGGGGCACTATATTCAAGGGGAAATATTTGTCAAGAAAAATATATGGATCTTATTCTGCCCATCCGTAAAACTCATCGCCAACGAAAGAATCGGTTTTTATAAGTCAACCTAACCTAAAATCTCTCCCCCTTCGGTAACATGTATTTAAGAGGCAACTGGAAGGGAAAACAGCGAGGAAACAAACGGCCCGCCATGCCGGAATGCGATGTCCGGACGGTGTTGCAGGGTTTCGGATCGCCTTTCGCTATGCCGCCATTCCGCCTCCCGTTCCGGTCAGTTTGTGGCCTTCGCGCAGGTAATATCGGTCCCCCTCCAGTACCCGGACGACGCCGTTCTCCAAGAGTGCGTTCAGTGCTTTGGGCCGGTAGTCCCGCAAGCCGACGTGGAACAGGGAATTCTTGCAGTAAGGGAGTTCAACCGCAGAGACCGGATCGAATGCCTTCTTCTCCTTCAGGTCCCGGAGGATGAAATCGCCGGCCCTTCTCATCTTCCAGCCGGCGATACGGAAGGTGAGAATGAGGGTCCCGATGGCGAGCAGGACAATAAGAAGGATTTTCATGGTTTCGGACATGATTGCGCACCCCAGTTGTGGATTACTGAAATATTTCCGCACCCCGCAGCCCTCCGCAACACACGGGCGCTTTAAGCTTTTCTTTTTATAACACCATCAGGGAGGGGGTGGCAATGAAAAAGGCGGGGTCCATCCCTTCCCTCCTTGAACATCAAAGCAGAAGAGATCTGGTCGGCGGTCCGGGTTGGAAAGAGTGATCCCTGAAAAGCGGTCCTTGGATGCCTCCCACCTTCGCACCTGCATCAACACGCACTCTGATCATGGCCTTTGTACGAATTATGATCATGTCATTCTGACGGCTTCGTAAAAAAAGTCCGGATGCTGCGTTACGCTTCATCCTTCGTCATTGCGGCGTACGCCAAAGTACGCCTCACTCCTCAGGATTCGCGCGCCTTGCCTGCGGACTTTTTACGAAGCCGTCCCATTTTCGTGACTTTCAAGACTTTTTACGAGGTCATCATTCTGCATGATCCGGAGAAATAGTTTCTCCCATGCTTTATTTCATCTTGACTTTCTGACCAAGATGCGTAAGAAACCCACAGTACACTGAGTCATTGCCTTGCATTCCCGCCATATGCGGGAACGCGCAGGCGAACATAGCCGACGGAAGATCGCCGAAAAGAAAAATCCGTCGTCCATTCGAGGAGAATCGGGAGTTGAAGGGATATATCACCATCGACAAGGAACTCTGTAAGGAATGCCATCTATGCATCCAGGCATGCAAGAAGGGTCTGATCACCCCCTCCCGGGAGTATAATTCCCGGGGATACCGTCCGGCACACTTTAAAGAAGAAGGGGAAGAGTGCACGGGGTGCACCCTGTGCGCGATCGCCTGCCCGGATATCGCGATCGAGGTTTACCGTGAATAAAGTATTGATGCAGGGAAACAAGATCATCGGGGAAGCCGCCGTCCGGGCGGGCTGCCGTTTTTATGCCGGTTATCCCATCACCCCTCAGAATGAAATTCCCGAATACATGTCGGAGCGTCTGCGCGAGGTCGAAGGCGGCATTTTTATCCAGTCGGAAAGTGAGATCGCAGCCATCCATATGGTGGCCGGGGCGAGCGCGGCAGGCGCCCGGTCCATGACCTCGTCGTCGAGCCCGGGGATTTCCCTCAAGCAGGAAGGGATCTCCTCTATGGCGGCCTGTCAGCTTCCCGCCGTGATCGTCAACATGATGCGGGGAGGACCCGGACTGGGAAACATCTCCCCGGCCCAGGGGGATTACTTCCAGGCTACGCGGGGAGGCGGTCATGGAGATTACCGGACCATCGTCCTGGGTCCGGCAACGGCGCAGGAAATGGCGGACCTGACCATGGACGCCTTTGATCTCGCCGATCTGTACCGGACGCCGGTCATGATCCTGGCCGACGGCATGATGGGCCAGATGATGGAACCGGTGGTCTTTAAAGAACCCGGGGCGCGGATCTACCCGGAGAGCTACATGATGCGAGGCGCCGGAGGGGGTAAGAGCAAAATCTTACGCAGTTTGATCCTCGACCCCCTGGATATGGAAGAACACAACTGGACGTTGGAGAGAAAATACCGGGTAATCGCCAAAAAAGAAACGCGCCATGAGCTCTACCGAGCGGAGGACGCGGAACTCATCCTCGTTGCTTATGGAACGGCTGCCCGGATCGCCAAGGGGGCCATCAAACGGCTCCGCGAAGCGGGCGTCAGGGCCGGCCTTTTCCGGCCCATCACCCTCTGGCCGTTCCCTGAAAACGAGCTACGCGACATGGCAAAGACATTTGAAAATTTTCTCGTTTTTGAAATGAGCACCGGACAGATGCTGGAGGATGTGCGGCTGGCCCTCCAGGGGCATGCCCGTGTCGGTTTCCACGGCCGCCCCGGCGGGGTGGTGCCGACCCCCGTGGAGCTCGCCAATGTCGTCATGCGCCAATATGACCGGAAACAGGGGATTATCGAACACTATTAGTCGCCGTCCTGGCGCCGCTACCGGCGAATGGCATAAGAGAAGAGGGCTACAAGGACAGGAAAATGAAGAAGGTTTTTGGCAGACCGAAAAGCATGAAGAGCGCCATCTTTCATTACTGCGCGGGATGCGGTCACAGCATCGCCCACCGGCTGATCGCCGAAGTGATCGATGAGTTGGACATCCGGGGCATCATCATCGGCGTCCTGCCGGCGGGATGCGCCGTTCTGGCGTACAACTATTTCGATGTCGACATGATCGAGGCGCAGCACGGTCGGGGGCCGGCCATGGCCACAGGGATCAAGCGGGTCCTCCCTGATCGAGTCGTCTTTTGCTACCAGGGGGACGGAGACCTCGCCGCCATCGGCATCGCGGAAAGTTTTCATGCGGCCAACCGGGGAGAAAACATCACCGTTATTTTCATCAACAACGCCGTCTACGGGATGACCGGCGGGCAGATGGCCCCGACCTCCCTCCTGGATCAGAAGACCACGACGTCGCCTGCGGGGCGGGAATCCCTTCTCGACGGCCATCCCATTCGAATATCCGAAGTCTTTACCCTGCTCCCGGGAACGGCTTACATCGAACGGTGCAAGGTCAACTCCCCGGCCAGCATCCTCAAGACGAAAAAATCGATCCGGAAGGCATTCCAGTACCAGATCGACGGTCAGGGATTTTCCCTTGTCGAGATCCTCTCCCCCTGTCCGACGAACTGGAAGATGACGCCGATCGAGTCATGCCGCTGGATCGATGAGGTGATGACAAAGGAATTCCCCCTCGGCGTCATGAAAGACCTCCCGGAGGTGAAACGGCGGAAGGGGGAGCAAACGCCATGATAGTGAAGACCATATTCTCCGGTTTCGGCGGTCAGGGCGTCCTCATGATGGGCTTCACCCTCGCCCACGGTGCGATGAGCGCCGGGTATCAAGTCACTTTTCTGCCGGCTTACGGGGCGGAGGTCAGGGGGGGGACGGCCAACTGCACCGTCGCTGTTTCGGACGATGAAATCGCCTCGCCCATTGCCTCGAAGCCGGACCACCTCGTGGTCCTCAACACCCCCTCGCTCTTTACGTTTCAGAATCGTGTGGCTTCGGGAGGCACTCTTTTCCTGAATTCCTCCATCATCGCCGTCAATCCCTCTCGCCACGATGTCCGGATCTTCAAAATCCCCGCTTCGGAGATGGCCGAAAAGCTGGGGAATCTTCGCATAGTCAATACAGTCATGATGGGCGCTTTCCTGAAGGTGACCGGTCTCGTACCGCCCGATATCTATTTGAACAGCATGGTGGAGGTCATGGGAGGGAAGAAGAAATCGATCATCGAGATCAATCACAAGGCCTTTTCGGCCGGATTTGAATACGTTGAGGCGTCGACCTGATATGGCAGTCAAGCAAATCTCCGTCCTTTTGGGCAACGTACCGGGCTCCCTCGCCCGGCTGACGAACATCCTCGACAAGGAAGACATCACGGCGAAGGCCCTCCTCGCCGCCAGCGCCGCGGAAAACAGCACCGTGCGGATGGTCGTCAACGACCCCGAAAGGGCGGCGGTGATCCTGGAGAGTTTCGGCTTCAATTATGAACTCACACCGGTTCTCGCCGCCGAGGTGCCGCTTCATCCCGGCGGGATGAATGCCATCCTGAAACCCCTGGCCAAGGCAGAAATCAACATTCATTATCTCTATACGACGATCAACCGGATCGGCAAGGAAACGATCGTCATTCTCGGGGTGGACAAGATCGACTCGGCGCGGGAGATCCTCCGGGAGAACTGGATCCATATGATCGAGGATGAAATCTATTCCCTCTAAAGGGACTCCCTGCCTCGCCCGATGTTACTGCAGCGAAAAAAGCGATGATCATTTCCCCGGAAAAAGAAACAGCGCTCCGGCAGCGGATGGCGAGCCTCGGTGTCCGGGAGGAGGAATTCCGCGAAACCTTCATCCGTTCCTCGGGCCCCGGCGGCCAGAAAGTCAACAAAACCTCTTCCTGTGTCCATCTCGTCCATCTGCCTACCGGACTGTCGGTAAAATGCCAGCAGGAACGATCCCAGACGCTGAACCGGTTTCTCGCCCGCCGGCTGCTCCTCGACCGGATCGAAAGACTCCGGACGGGTCTTGTCGCTGCGGAAAGGATGCGGGTGGAGAAGGTCCGGCGTCAGAAACGGCGCCGCTCACGGCGGGCCAAGGAGAGAATTCTAGAGGCGAAGCATCTCCAGTCCGAAAAGAAAACCCTCCGTACACGGATCTCCTCGGAGGAATAAGAAAGAGGGCGTCATCTAAGGCACTCAGGACGCTTCTTTGTGGTGGTCAGCCCTTGATTTTCTTCCTGATTCGCGCCCTTCCAGGCTCTAAAACGGTAAAGCTGCCGTCAAGATCTGGTGCATGTCCTCCAATCAGATCGATTACGGCTGCAATCATTGAGTAGCGTACGCTTGCCGGATAGCGGATTAGCAATACGCCCGTCATCGCATGTTGATGCGCAAAAACCCACTCACCAAAGTCCTTGTCTTCTGTTATCAACAGCCGGTTTTCAGCCACAGCCAATTCAAGTACTGCTTCATCTGGTAGTGATGGGGATATTTCAGCGATGGACTTGACGGAATATCCTGATGTTCGCAGTGTGCGAATGACGGAAAAATCGCAACTTTCGTCTGCCAAAAAACTCAATGACTTTGTTGTATTCAATTGGCAATGCCTGTCTTCAAAAAGATAGTTGTTTCATTGCGGATCATATCGGCGGCGTAAATCAACGCCGCCTGGATGGCGTCTCTCGACAGATTTGGATAACCATCGAGCAAATCTTCAAAAGAGGCGCCTTCACCCAATTTTCTTACGATGAGGTCGACAGGAATCCTGGTCCCTTTGATGACGGGCTTCCCCAGCATCACTTCCGGTTTGGTCTCTATCATGTCATAAGCATTCATAACATCCCTCCATTCTTGATTATTACGATACCAGAAATTTAAATTCAGGACAATTTATTCTTTAAGGATGCGGATCGATAAGGTCCGGCGTCAGAAACGGCGCTGTTCCCGGTGGGCCAAAGAGAAAACACTGGAGCGAAGCATCTCCGGTCCGAAAAAAAACCCCTCCGTACGCGGATAAAACGCACTATCCAGTCCACATAGGAACGCTCGGTGTGAATCAAGTAGTGATGTAGACGCATATACTGGCGGACTTGATCGAGAAGTTTCGGTTGTTTTAGTTCTTGACTTAGTGTCGAATCAGGCATAGCTTTTTCTATCCAAGCTGTCGCCCGGATATGACTGATAACGGGCATCGGGCAAAAGTGCCCGAAAACGCTAAAATATCACATTATCAGGGCAAAAGTGCAAGTTAATAAATGGTTGGGCGGAGATACGGAGTCTGAACCACCGTAGTGCGGAGGCACGCACTCTTCGGATGCGAAGGACATGATGACCAGATATATTGAGATACCAGTACCCCCAGGTGCGAAAATCCCGACGATTGGTCACTACGCTTCATTGCTGCTTCCGTACGAAGTTGAAGATGACCATTTCTGGATAAATGAGATCGGGTGTGTTGCTTCGAAAGACCACGATGCGTTGTGTGTGGTCCAGACAGACGACAGTCACTTCAGCATGCTTCCGGGTCCGGAGTTTTCACCTCGCTTGTATCGCGGGCAACCAGTTTTTTACAGAGAGTGTGTGCCTTCGCTGTTTAGGCAGCCAATAACACAGATAAGGTATTTGACTGATCTGCTTAAGAAGTATGAGTTTTACAAATTAATGGCCGGGCATCCCATAATCAAATACCTTCAGGAATGGCGTGTTGATGGGAAATCCTTCAAAATTGACATGGAAGGGTTATCTGCACACTATGAATTCGCAACCCCGATGATTGACGTCAGCAGATCGAAATATGTTGCGATGTTTTTTGCTCTATGTGAGAGGAATAAATCCGGCCAGTATCAACCTATAAAAGATGACAACCGAGAAGCTGTTTTATACACAGTGAATCTGAAAGCTTTGTTGGAGAATAGCAATCCCGACTTCCACGTGATTGGCTTTCAAGCTCTGCCGCGTCCCGATGCTCAGAAGGCATACTCCCTTTGGATCGGTCACAAGCAGAACTTCAATGAATGTCCTTCTGTCAGTCACGAAATATTTAGGGTGGATCGCAGGCAATCGGAAAAGTACTTTGAAATGTTCGATGGTGGTGCAAAGCTTTTCCCGAATGATCCGGTCGATGATATGGCACGAAAAATTAAACAATCCACCGAGATTGACAGACAGGTTCTGGAAGAGTGCTTTGACAGGCATTGGATTCCCAAGGTGTGGGAAAACACAAAAGAACTCGTCAAATTTCTGAATGAATTCGGCTATGTTGTCACTGAGAAACACTTGCAGTTCTCTGAGGGTGTAAGAAGACGGATAATCAAAAAGTGGAACACTGACCCTCCTTTGCGTGCACACAGGGTGAAATGCCGGTTCTTTTCGGAACCCCTATAGGGGGAGACATTTGTGTGAGTGGAATGGACGCTCGCGAGATATTGTGATCAGAGAAATGTAAGGCATTCCAGTCACAGCCCAACCAAGGGCTGAAGGCGGACCTAAACCACGCCGGGCATCTGGGATGCGTTCTTCGAGGTTCATTGGCGGCGTGGTTTGGGCCGCTTAGCCCCGCTGTTCAACTTGGAGTGCAGAGTAGTAGTACAGGAGACCGAATTAGGCGATTGGGCCGTTATCTTCGGAGAAATCGTTGAGACACATACGGACACCGATAAACTCGACCCCGTGACCGGCAAAATCGATGTGTCGAAGATCGATCCCCTCGTCTATTGCGCTACCATCCGCGAATACTGGAACCTGGGAACGCGACTCGGGTGCGGGTTTAGCGCAGGAAAGGACCTGGTCAGGAAGTCAAAAGAAAAGGGAGGCCAAACGGCGCCGTTCCCGGTGGGCCAACGAGAAGACCCTAGAGGCGAAGCATCTCCAGTCCGAAAAGTCCCTCCGTACGCGGATCAGCCTCGATGAATAAGAACGACCAATAAAAAAAGGGAAGGAAAGTCGTGGTGTTCGCTTCCCCTCCCTGATTTTTATAATATCTTGTTCGAAGCCTTCGTAAAAAGTCTGTAATAAGAAATAAATCGACTTTTCAGCGGGGCCGCCGGCCGCAGCCGGTTACGAAAGGCCAATCGCTTTGAGAAGAGGATTGGCATAAAGGACGACCAACGCAATGACCAGCGCGTAAATCGCCAGGGATTCGATCATGGCGAGCCCCACCATCATGGTGATGAGGATCTTGCCGTGCGCCTCCGGATTCCGGCCGACGGCGTTGGCGGCGCTGCTCAAGCCGTTGCCCATGCCCAAGGCGGTGCCGATCGTCCCTAAGGCCATTACCAAGGCCGCGGCCAGAATGCTGCAGCAGACCACAATGGCCTTTGTATAATCGATCGCGGAACCTGGCGCCGCCGTTTCTGCGGCCGACACGAGTGAAGCCAAACCCAAAACCGCAAACAAGTTTAAAATCACCATACTGAAAGTCCGTTTCATTATTTACCTCCTTCCCTTTAATTAGGCTGTGTATGTAGCGGCAAGGGAAAAACTTGTCAAGAAATATTTGGCATCGCCCGAGAGATTTGTGATATAGGAGATCGCATGAAACACGCCACGAGGTTGTATTTGCGATGTCAATGGAAACAGATCACAGCGGAGACTTGCCGATCGCCAGCGGGTTGACACCGGCAGAGTCGGCGGTTGCCGGGCGGCTCCAAGGGAGCATTCCCCTCGCAGAGCGCCCTTTTCAGACCATTGCTGAAGAGATCTGCCTGACTGAAGCTGAGGTCCTTGCGATTGCCGGCAGGCTCCGGGAACGGGGCATCATTCGAAAATTCGGCGCCATCGTTCGGCATCAGTTGGCCGGCTACACCCATAATGTTATGGTCGTGCTCAGAAGCATCGAGGAATTCAAGAAAGTCAGCATGGAGTATTTTTAACATGGACATGAACCGTCTGTTTATAGAGGCGCAGAAGCTGATCCCCGGAGGGGTCAACAGCCCCGTCAGGGCTTTCCGGTCGGTCGGAGGAACCCCCCGTTTTATCAGGGTAGCGACCGGGGCGAAGGTCATCGATGCGGAGGGGAGAGAATATATCGACTACGTCGCCTCCTGGGGCCCCATGATCCTCGGCCACAGCCATCCCGGCGTCGTTCGGGCGATCCGGGAAGCAGCCGGACGGGGGACCAGTTATGGGGCGCCGACCGAGATCGAGATCACGATGGCAAAGAAGATTGTGGATGCCTTTCCCGCAATCGAGATGGTCCGGATGATGAGCTCCGGGACCGAGGCGACGATGACCGCCATCCGCCTCGCCCGCGGCTATACCGGAAAAGAGATGATCATCAAATTCACCGGCTGCTACCATGGTCATGCCGATTCGCTCCTCGTAAAGGCGGGTTCGGGAGTGGCCACACTCGGGATACCGGGAAGCCCGGGTATTCCCAGGCGGCTGGCCGAGCTGACGCTATCTCTCCCTTACAACGACAGCGCTGCGGTCCGGGAGGCCATACGCCGCTTCGGCGGGGACCTGGCCTGCGTCATTGTCGAACCTGTGGCCGGCAACATGGGTGTGGTTCCCCCACTGCCCGGATTCCTCGAAGCGCTGCGGGAGATGACCCGCGAACAGGGCATTCTCCTGATCTTTGATGAGGTGATCACCGGCTTCCGCGTCACTTACGGCGGCTGGCAGACCCTGTCCGGCATCGCCCCCGACCTGACGTGTCTCGGCAAGATCATCGGGGGAGGTCTTCCCGTGGGCGCCCTCGGCGGCCGCCGGGAGATCATGGAACACCTCGCCCCCACCGGGCCTGTCTATCAGGCGGGCACCCTCTCGGGCAATCCCCTCGCCATGGCCGCCGGTATCGCCACGCTGGACCTCCTCCAGGGAAAATCCTACGCCGACCTCGAAAAAATGACCGAGAACCTCTGCAGCGGATACAGGGACCTTTTCGCCCGAAAAGGAATCCCCGTCCGGATCAACCGCGTCGGCTCGATGTTCACCCTCTTCTTCATCTCGGAGGAGATCAGCGACTTCGCGTCCGCATCCCGAAGCGATACGGAACGCTTTGCCCGCTTTTTCCAGGGGATGATGAAAGAGGGAATTTACCTTGCCCCTGCCCAGTTCGAGGCAGGTTTCACCTCTTTCGCCCACACGGATGAAGACATCGCCAGGACCCTCGGGGCCTGCGGGAAGGTCATCGCGGAGGGGGGGATCTGATGCGGAAGATTCTCGTGACCGGCGCAGCGGGTTTCATCGGATTTCACCTCTCCCGACGGCTTCTGGAGAGGGGAGACGAGGTGGCCGGCCTCGATAACCTGAACCCTTACTATGACGTGACGCTGAAAGAGGCGCGCCTCTCGCTTTTAGAGAAGAATAGCGCTTTCCGTTTTATCCGGTCGGACATCGCCGACCGAAAAGCCATGGCGGCGCTTTTTGAGGCGGAGCGGCCCGATATCGTCGTCAATCTCGCCGCCCAGGCGGGCGTCCGCTACTCGCTCGAAAACCCCCAAGCCTACGTGGAGAGCAACCTTGTCGGATTCATGAATGTCCTCGAGGGATGCCGTCATCAGCATGTGCGGCACCTCGTCTTTGCCTCCTCGAGCTCGGTCTATGGGGCCAACACCCGGATGCCCTTCTCCGTTCACGATAACGTGGATCATCCCCTGAGCCTCTATGCCGCGACAAAAAAGGCGAACGAACTGATGGCCCACACGTACGCCTCTCTTTACGGCCTTCCCTGCACGGGACTCCGCTTCTTCACCGTCTACGGACCATGGGGGAGGCCGGACATGGCCCTTTTCCTCTTCACCCGGGCAATCCTGGAAGGCCGGCCGATCGACGTCTTCAACGAGGGGCGGATGGAGAGGGATTTCACCTATATCGACGACATCGTCGAGGGGGTCGCGCGGATCATGGAGCGGATCCCGACGCCGGATGCCGCCTGGAACAGCGCATGTCCCGACCCCTCCATCAGCTTTGCCCCTTATCGCCTTTACAACATCGGGAACAACCGGCCCGTGAACCTGATGGATTTCATCGCGATTCTGGAGGGCCATCTCGGCCGGAAGGCGAAGAAGAATTTTCTCCCCATGCAGGCGGGCGACGTTCCGGCAACCTTCGCCGACGTGGACGACCTTATGGCGGACGCCAATTTTAAACCGGCGATCCCTATAGAGGAAGGGATCGGGCGCTTTGTCGCCTGGTACCGGGAGTATTACCGGTGCTGACGGTTCTTTTTTTCTTTTGACTTCAGCACCCTCCTGTGTTAAGAGGCCGGCAGTGGACAAGGAGACAAGGCAGGCGGCGATCCAGATCGCGTCTCTCAGCAGTATCGGCATCGCCATGGTCATCGCCGTCTTTGGATGCTTCTTCCTGGGAAGATGGCTGGACCGGCAACTGGGGACGGAACCCTACCTGGCGTTCCTCTTCCTGCTCATAGGGATTGCCGCCGGCTTCAGGAATATGTACGCCCTGATCAAGCGGTACGTTAAGAACGAAAAACCGATCAATACACGGGTAAAAAGTGAACCTCAGAGAAAAAGACCCCCTCCAAAAAAGGCTTGAGATCACGAATTGGATCATTCTGGTTGTCGTTCTCGTCATCAGCCTTTCTCTCGGTTCCACCCACTTCAGCCTCGGGATCCTCTGCGGAGGCCTCATCAGCGTCATCAATTTCCACTGGTTATACCACAACCTCCTCAGTCTCCTTACGACACAGGTGGACAAGGCCAGGAAGGCCATTATGTTCCGTTATTATCTCCGCCTGGCCTTAACTGCCTTTGTCCTGTACTGGGTCATCTCCGACAGACTCGTCGACGTGATCGGCCTTGTCATCGGCCTTTCCGTCGTCTTTATGAACATCGTGCTTACGACCATTTGGGTTCTGTCGAAAAAAAAATGCGTTGGGGAGGTCCGATAGAAGATGGAACCTTTGCTGTTTTTTGAAAACCCATGGCTTCACGAACATCATCTCGTCGTTGTAACCTACAGCTGGTTCGTCATGGCGATGCTTGCCCTTTTCTCTTTCCTGGCCACCCGCCGGATGAGCATGATTCCGGGCCGCATGCAAAATGTCATGGAGACGATCCTCGGGGGTTTCGACGATCTGCTCACCGAAACGATGGGACCGGAGGGGCGGAAGTTCTTCCCCCTGATCGCAACGCTGGGGCTCTACATCCTCACCTCGAATCTCCTCGGTCTCTTCCCCGGATTCGAATCGCCGACAGCCAACCTCAACACGACCGTCTCGATGGCCCTTGTGGTCTTCGTCACGACGCACGCGGTCGGGATCAGGCTCCACGGCTTGAAGTACGTCAAACATTTTCTCGGACCGATCTTGTGGCTCACGCCGCTTATGCTGGTCATCGAAATCGTCAGCCACCTCGCCCGTCCACTTTCGCTCTCCGTCCGGCTGTTCGGAAATATCATGGGAGAGGACAAGGTCCTGGCGGTCGTTGTTCTGTTGGTCCCTTTTCTGATCCCACTGCCGGTCTTCGTCCTGATGATCTTCACCTCCTTCATCCAGACCGTTGTCTTCATGCTGCTGGCAATGATGTACATCGCCGGGGCCGTGGAAGAGGCACATTGATCCATCAATGAAAAGTAAGGAGCGAGTATGAGAACCAATGAAATCAAGAAAAAGCTGAAAAACAACGAACCGGTCTTCGGCATCATGATCAAGGAGGCGCGCAATGTCAATATCGCCGAGATCCTGGAAATCGCAGGCTTCGATTATTTCGTCATCGACATGGAACACGCCTTCTACGACATGTCCGATATCACCGAAATCCTCCAGTTCGCGAGAAAGATCGACATCACGGGAGTCGTGCGAATCCCCCGCCTCGACTACGCCTACGTCGCCAAGACGCTGGACATGGGCGCCGAGGGGATCTGGGTGCCCCATCTCGACACGGCTGAACAGGCAAAAGATCTGGTCGCTTTCGGTAAGTATCCCCCCGAGGGGAAGCGAGGAGCGGCGGTTCCGGTCTTCAGAGCGAAGGAACGCCAGGAGTTCAAGCAGGCGGCGGAGTACTTCCGAACCGTTAACGACGAGACACTGCTGATTGCACAGATCGAAGGCCGCGAGGCGATCGGCAACATCGAGGCGATCACCGCCGTCCCGGGGATCGACGTGGCAATGATGGGGACGCAGGATCTCTCCCTCGACATGGGCTACCCCGGCCAGGAGACCCATCCCGAGATGAAGGCGGCGATCCAGAAGGTCGTCGATGCCTGTAAAAAGAACGGGAAGGCATCCGGAAACCACATCGCCAACATCGATGAGCTCCGCTACTGGATCGGCCAGGGGATGCGGATGATCACCTACTCTTACGAGACAAACCTGATCATCGAAAAAGGCCGGGACGCACTGAAGGCGTTAAAAGTTCAATAGGGCCTATCTGGTATCCACCATGAGGCAAAACGATGGCCGGGGGTCTCTTCTGCACCCCCGGCTTTGTCTGCCAAGGCATGAGATGGCCCACCGAACCTGCGGGCAGTCCAGCCCTTCAGACAAAGCCCGGCGTCTGCAAACCAAACGGAGAAGTCACTTTAACCTGCCATTTCGGATACCCAGGACATTGTCAATTCCTCACGTCTCAATATGTACGTACCCCTGAAAGGCATTTGTAAAGCGCTGGGTAACATCCATCCTGTATGGATTGTTTGCATATAGTGACGAAAAGTGGTAGTATCTGCGAACGAACCATACAACAGAGGACATCATGCTGGCTGCGTTTATTCAAGATCTTGCCGCAAAGGGTCGCTCCTGCTTCAGTTTTGAAGATGTTGAAAAGCTGAAAAGCTCGACCCCCATGGCCATCAAGGCGGCCCTCCGTCGCCTGCAGAAGAAGGGCGAAATCGCCATGCCCTACCGGGGCTTTTATGTCATTGTCCCCCCGGAATACCGGGTGGCCGGTTGCCTGCCGCCAGAGCAGTTCATTCCCGACCTGATGGATCATCTTGGCGAAGTTTACTACGCGGGCCTTCTCAGCGCCGCCGAGTATCACGGCGCGGCCCATCAACGGCCCCAGGTGTTTCAAGTCGTCGCGGCAAAGAGCCGCAGGCTCATACTATGCGGGAAAATGCGGGTGGAGTTCATCTTCCGGAAGAACGCGGCAAGGATTCCAACGGAGCCTAGGAATACGCCTGCCGGGATATTGAAGATAGCGACCCCGGAGGCGACGGCACTGGACTTGATCGGATACGTCCGGCATTGCGCCGGCCTGGACAATGTGGCAACCGTTCTGGCCGAACTTGAGGAAAAGATCGATGCCGGCCGCCTGCTTCAAATCGCTGAATTGTCACCGATCGCCTGGGTGCAGAGGCTCGGCTACCTGATCGAGCTTATCGGCGCCCATGCAAAAGCGGAAGGGATTGCCGGATATATCCAGGAAAAGCGGCCGGTCCGCACCCCCCTGGATCCTGCCCTCGGCATCACGGGAGCGAGGATGGAGAGCCGCTGGCGAGTTTTTGTTAATGCCGAAGTGGAGCCCGATGTATGATCTCCGCTGCCTATATCAAGGAATGGAAGCAAAAGGCCCCTTGGCTCCGGAACGATCAGGTGGAACAGGACCTGATCATTTGCCGGGCGCTGGTGGAAATCTTCAGCCATCCCCATCTGGCGGACAACCTCGCTTTCCGTGGCGGCACAGCCCTTTTCAAGCTTCATCTGTCGCCGGTCCGCTATTCCGAAGACATCGACCTGGTCCAGGTGCATCCCGGTCCTATCGGCCCGATGATGAGCGCCCTGCAGGAGAAGCTTAATACCTGGCTCGGGAATCCGAAGCGAAAGCAGGGAGAGGGCCGAGTGACCCTCACCTACCGGATGACATCTGAAGCAGGCATGCCGCTCCGGCTCAAAGTGGAAATCAATTCCCGCGAGCACTTCACGGTTCTCGGATATGAGAAGAGAACCTTCGATATCCACTCACGCTGGTTCTCCGGTAGCGCATCCATTCTGACCTACCCGTTGGACGAGCTTCTGGGCACGAAGTTCCGTGCCTTGTATCAGCGGAAGAAGGGGCGGGACCTGTTCGACCTGTGGACGGCCTTCACAACCACAAAGGCGCTGCCGGCGCGGGTGATTGGCTGTTTTCTGCGTTATATGGAGAACGAAGGCCGCGGGGTGTCGCGCGCCGAGTTCGAGCGGAATCTGCTGGCAAAGCTCGACGATCCCGGTTTTCTCGAAGATGTCGGGCCGTTGCTGATGGACGCCCGTGCTTACGACGTCCATCAGGCGGTCGATTTTGTGATGAACCAATTGGCGCCCCTGATTCCGGGCGAACCGTGGCAAGGCAAAACCCGGCGATAGAGGCATGGACCAGAACCAAACGCAGGGAAGGATATGTAAAAAAGAGGAGAGATTCGATGGTAAAATTATCAAACAACGGGGCGTTTGTATTTCGAGGCCGTCTGATCATAGAGAATGCCGATCGGTTAAGCCGGGAAGAGATCGACAAACGGCTGGAGAGGGCCGGTCTTCCGCCTCTGTCCGGGCAGAAGATCGCGAAAGAGTCGGCCCGGGCCGGCACGATGGCCCATCGGATTCTTGCTGCGCATAACCGTTCGGGAGATATGCGTAACCTGAAACTCCGGTTTGACTCGCTGGCATCCCATGACATCACCTATGTAGGCATCGTCCAGACAGCCAGGACCAGCGGGCTTACGGAGTTTCCCGTTCCGTATGTCCTCACCAATTGCCATAACAGCCTGTGCGCAGTGGGCGGAACCATCAATGAGGATGACCATGTTTTCGGTCTTTCGGCCGCCCGGAAATACGGCGGGATTTTTGTGCCGGCCCACCTGGCGGTTATCCACCAGTACATACGGGAAACCATGACCGGTTGCGGGAAGATGATCCTCGCTTCGGACAGTCATACCCGCTATGGCGCGCTGGGTGCAATGGGTGTCGGAGAGGGGGGGCCGGAGATCGTCAAGCAGCTCCTGGAGCGGACCTATGATCTGGCCTATCCGGAAGTGGTGGCGGTCGTTCTGGACGGACGTCCCGCCCCCGGGGTGGGACCGCAGGACGTGGCGCTGTCGCTCATCCGGGCCGTGTTCCCGGGCGGATACGTGAAAAACAAAGTCCTGGAGTTTATCGGACCGGGTGTTGCCGCTCTGCCGGTCGACTTCCGCAGCGGGATCGATGTCATGACCACCGAAACGACCTGCCTCTCCTCCGTCTGGCGAACGGATGAAGCGGTGGATGCCTGGTACAGGATTCACGGACGCCCGGAGGATTACCGCCGCCTGGAGCCTGACGACGTCTGCTGGTACGACGGGGTCGTCGAAGTAGACCTGAGCCGGGTGGAGCCGATGATCGCTCTGCCTTTCCATCCCAGCAATGCCTGGCCGATTTCGGAGCTGAACAAGAACGCTCTCGACATCCTGCGGGAAGTGGAAACGGAGGGCAAAAGGCAAATGGAAAATCCGACCCTGGAATTTCGTCTGAGGGACAAGCTCGTCGGGGGAAGACTCAAGGTGGACCAGGGAACGGTGGTCGGGTGCGCGGGAGGCACTTTTGACAATATCGTCGCCATGGCCGAAATCATGGACCGGGGGTCCATCGGAAACGGGGAGTTTAATCTGAGCGTCTATCCGGCGAGCCAGCCGGTCTTTCTGGAGTTGATCAGGAACCGCTCCATCGAAAAACTGATGAACGCCGGGGCGGTCATCCGGACCGCTTTCTGCGGGCCGTGCTTCGGGGCCGGCGACACCCCGGCCAATAACGCCCTCAGCATCCGGCATGCCACGAGGAACTTTCCGAATCGCGAAGGGTCGATACCATCGATCGGCCAGCTGGCCTCGGTTGCCCTGATGGATGCCCGTTCCATCGCGGCTACGGCCCTCAGCGGAGGCATCCTGACCCCGGCGACGGAAATGGATTTCCCCGAAACGCAGGCAGAATACGCCTTTGATAAACAGGTCTATGACCGACGGGTCTACCAGGGCTTCGGGAGGGCCCGTCGGGAAGAGCCGCTGCGCTTCGGGCCGAACATCGTCGACTGGCCGATGATAGAGCCGCTCCCGGTGAACCTGCTGCTCAAAGTGGCCTGTGTCATTCACGATCCGGTGACGACGACGGACGAACTGATCCCCTCCGGGGAGACGGCCTCCTATCGCTCCAACCCGTTGAAGCTGGCCGAATTCACACTCTCCCGGAAAGATCCCGGTTACGTCCCCCGGGCGAAGGCTTTCCACGCGCTCGAGAGCCGGCGGCTCGAGCTGCTGATCGAAGGAGGCCCGACAGATGCTCTGCAAGAAGCCCTCTCTTCATTCTGGACAGGGAGGGAACCCACTCCGGAGGAATTCAGGAATCTCATCCGGGACACAGGTCTGGCCACTGTGATATTTGCGGTCAAACCGGGTGACGGCTCAGCCCGGGAGCAGGCGGCATCCTGCCAGAAGGTCCTCGGAGGGCAGGCGAACATCGCGTTGGAATACGCCACGAAACGGTACCGCAGCAACCTGATCAACTGGGGGATGCTGCCCTTCACGGTTCGTAAGGAATCTGCGGGCGACATTGCTCTGGACGATCTCATTTACATTCCGGGGATACGCCAGGCCGTACTGAGCGGTGCGGAGAGCATCCCGGCCTCCGTCATCCAAAAAGGGGGGCGAATATCCCTGGAATTGAAACTGGAAGGGCTTTCCCTTGAGGACCGTGAAATCATCCTGGCGGGCTGTCTGATGAATTACTATGCCCGGAAATAGGCTATACCCAATCTCGCACGCGGGGACGGATTTGAAATCCGTCCCCATTTGAGGCGTACTTTGGCGTACGCCGCAATAAGCCTGCCCCTTCGAAAGCAGGGGAAGGATGAAGCTTTAGCGCTGCATCCTGGCTTATTACGACGCCGTCAAACCTACCGGGCGATCTTCTCTTCCATTTCCATCCGGCACATCTCGACGGCCACCTTCAACCTCTGCCGCGCTATCGAATGAG
This sequence comes from uncultured Syntrophus sp., assembly GCA_964540555.1. Lineage (GTDB taxonomy): Bacteria > Desulfobacterota > Syntrophia > Syntrophales > UBA5619 > JAKAFS01. The sequence goes on from CAZINF010000058.1 coordinate 18,218, forward strand.
AAAACAGCGAGCGATAGTCAAAAAGCCGTTCGGCTTTGGCAGTCGACAGCTCCCAAGAATCGGCCAAAAATTGAGCCCCTTTCCACTCCCGGGCCGGGACGACTTCCAGGGATGAGGATGAACCGGCGACCTCGATGATCATTCGGGCGATATCTTTCCACTCCAGATACACAGTGGCCAGATTGAATGTCTGCCCGACGCTCTCCTGCCTGTCCATGGCCAGCAGGAGAGCGTGCGTGAAGTCGTCGTGATCGAGGAAGCTTCCACCCGCCCGATCGGGGACCGTTAAAGGCTTCCCCGTTAATGCGAGCGCGATCATGTCGCGGAGGTGCCTCCCCCCGATCTTCTCTCCATAGGACCACCAGAAACGAAAAACGGTGACCGGCAATCCCTTCGTTTTCCAGTACGTCAACGCCAACTTCTCCGCGGTCTGCTTGGCAACGGCGTAAAAAGGTTTCCTCGCCTCTTCCACCAGACAGGGGGATTCTTCGGTAATGGGCACATGAACCGGCTTGCCGTAGACGACCGCGGTGCTTGCATAGAAAAGACGGGACACCTTCGCGGCGACGCAGGCATTGAGCAATACGAGATGCCCTTTGAGGTCGCTCTCCAGTAGCTCGACCGGGTCGTCGGAAAAAGACCAAGCCAGATGGATGACGGTATCCACACCCTGGAGCGCTCCCTGGACAAGCTGCAAGTCTTCCAGCCTCCCCGGTAACAGATCCAACTTATTATCGTGAAGAGGCCCAAACGTTTCGGCATGCTTGTCCAGGACCCTGACCCTGTGTCCTTTTTTCAGAAGGGATGCGGTCAGATCCCGACCGACAGATCCGGCTCCGCCCGTAATCAAGAAGTTCATTTCACTCCTCCAATTTGACCAGGCATGCTTGCCGAATCATCACGCCTTCAATGGAGCCATAGCCGGATTGATTTCCAGTTTCAACTTCCCCCTGTCTTCTGTTTCGCAGCGATCTTTTTTCTCCATGCCGAGATGGTTGGCCAGACGAAGAGGAGAATGGCCAGGAGCATCAATGGTAAAGCAATCGGAGGTCTGAAAAAGATCAACGGATTCCCGCGGCCCATGATCAAGGCTT
>CAZINF010000059.1:0-19006 GCA_964540555.1 uncultured Syntrophus sp.
CCGAACGACTCGCCGCGTAAATACGTAACCGAATTTATGAACCGATGTACTAAGGAGGAAAAAATGGGATTATCTCGACGAGATCTGATGAAAAAGGCGGGAATGGCGGCAGTGGGGACCGGATTCGCCGGTTTATCCTTAGCCGTGGCGAGTAAAGCCATCGGTGCGGGGGAGCAGACTAAAATACCCGAACTCCCCTGGCCCTATAAAAAACTCGACCCGGTATCCGTTGCGGAAGCGGCATACGACGGATACTACAAGGGGGCCTGTTCCTACGGGGTGTTCGAGGCGATTGTCGCTCCGCTTCGGAAAGAGATCGGCTTTCCCTACACGATGATGCCCTCGACCCTGCTCGTTGTGGGGCAGGGAGGGATAGCCGACGTGGCATCCGTATGCGGGGCATTGATGGGAGCGGCCAGCGCCATCTTTCTGGTGACCGGCGGCATGGACAGGAAACTGAGGGAGGCGTCCTATGCCATCATCCAGGATGTCTTCCTCTGGTATGAGCAGACGGCGCTCCCGGATTACAGACCGAGTAAGCCAAAATTTGAGATCATCAAATCGGTTTCCGGCTCAAATCTGTGTCACGTTTCCGTGTCCAAGTGGTGCAAGGCATCAAAGTTCAAGTCCTTTTCCAAGGAGCGGTCCGATCGGTGCGGCTGGATCACCGCTGCGGTTGCAAAACACGCGGCGGAGGCCCTCAACAAATATGCCGACGGCGCCTTCAAGATGGCGCATCCCCTTTCTGCCGCCGCGCAGGCATGCAGGAGCTGCCACGATAAAGGGAGCAAGCTTGAAAACACGAGGGGTGTGACGGATTGCGGCGGGTGCCATTTCACGCCGACCATGAAACAAGTCCATTCGAAATTTTAAGGTGTCGGGAAAGAAAAAAGAGGTTCCCTTTGCCCCCCTGATTCTTGGCGGCAAGGGGCCTCTTTTTTTCCGGTCTATCACACCGCCGCATCCTCGTATGCCATTAGAACTTTACATGATCGATCATTCGAGGAAATCCGTCAAACCCTTTTCGGACAATAAAACGCCTTGACAAACCCTCTTGCGTATAGATAAATTTACCAATAGATACAGTTTGACGCTGTTATGGATGATGACAGCGGTCTTAATTCAAGGATGAAGATCATGGAACAAGCGGAAAATAGTCACATCACAAAGCACCGTCAGATCATTGAAGCCTTCACTGCGGAGATTCAAAAGAATCACCTGAAGCCTTACGATCGCCTCCCCTCGGAGAAGGAGTTGTGCGCACAATGGCAGGCCAGTCGGAGCACGGTGCGCAAAGCGATGGATCAGCTCGCGGATCGGGGAATGATCTTTCGCGTGCCGGGGAAGGGCAGTTTCGTCGCGTTCCCGAAGATATTGCATCAAACGTCTCATATTCTGAGCTTTTCGGAAAAAATGAAGGCGCAGGGTCTGGAGGTTGAGACGAAACTCATACTCAAAGAGATCGTTGAAGCCAACGAGGAGATCGCCGCGGCTCTGAAACTTGCCAGATCGGCGCGCGTTTTAAAGATCCAGCGGTTGAGGATCGTGAAAGGCGAGCCCATGGTGCTGCAAACTGCCTTCATGCCCGCAAACCTCTGCGAAAACCTCATGCAGGAAGACCTCGAATCGAAGTCCCTGAATCATCTGCTTGAGCAGCAGTGCAATGTCCGGTTGTCCCGCAGCGACATCTGGGTCGAAGCCCCAATGGTTCCACCAAAAGAGAGGAAGCTCCTGGGGAGTCCCCACGTGCCGCTTTTTTTGGCGGTCGTCGGCCTGACCTTCGATCAGCACGACAAACCGGTCCGCATCAGCCGCGGCATCTTTCGCGGGGACCGGGTGCGGTTGAAGATCAGCGACTCGGGTGTCTTTGAACTGGACTATTCGACTCTGCTGGGTTGAGTATAGGAGTGAGGCATGACCAAATGTTTCGAGGGGATCTATCCGCCGGTCATCGCGAGCTTTACGGAAGACGGCGATCTTTATGAAAAAGGGATTCGCAATGTGATCGGCTACCTGATGAGCGAAGGCGTTCACGGCTTTTTCATCAACGGCTCATACGGCAGCGCAATCCTGATGACCGTCGAGGAGAGAAAAAGGGTGGCGGAAATCATCCATGACGAGGTGAAAGGCCGGCTCCCGATCATCACCCATGTCGGCAGCGCATCCACGCGGGCGACGATCGAGCTGGCAAAGCACGCCGAGGGGCTCGGCTCGGCGGCGGTGGCGGCCATTGCTCCTTACTATTATGCCGGAGCAAACGCGTACGATGAGAGCCAGATCATCCGCCATTACGCCGATATTGCGGCATCGGTCGGTGTGCCGACCTTCATCTATAACAATCCCCGAACCAGCGGCTACACTCTGACGCCCGGCTTACTGGCCAGGTTGGTGGATGTCGGAGTCCTCGGAATGAAGGATTCCAGCGGCAGCTTCACGCTGCTCGGAGAGTTTAATCAGGCGGCGACCCGTGTGAATCTGGATTTTGCCTGCATGAGCGGTTCGGTAGGACTGATGCAGCCGGCATACAACATCGGCATCAAGGGATGCGTCGCGGGAACCGCAAACGCATTTCCCGAACTGGCCGTCGCCCTGTATCAGGCGCTGGAAGCTCACGACTGGAAAAAGTCCGGCGAGCTGCAAAACCTCGTCATCGCTCAGCGGATGATTCAGGCTGCCGGCGGATTCCGCCCGGCGGGAAGTTACACCTTCCTCAAATTGAAAGGGATCGATTGCGGCACCGTTCGCCGCCCCTGGCGGGAACCGAATGCTCGAGAGGCGCGCCACATGAAAGAGGAGGCGATCAAACTCGGCTTGCTGAAGGGGAAAAGGTCATGATGTCGGATGAGAAGGACGACGTGAAGGAAGAACTTGTGGGGTACAAGGCAAAAATCACCCCCTCGACAAAAGCGCAGCTGACATGGCGCCGGGACCTGGTTTTCGCGGGGACGACGTCGCAGGGCTACGAGCTCGATTTCGACGCCGACTCCCAATGGGGCTGCAAGCCGACGGAGGCCCTGCTGATGTCGCTGGGCGGCTGCATGGCGATCGACATCGTATCGATTCTCAAGAAGATGCGGATGGATATCAGCCGTCTTCGGATCGACATCGCGGGGGAACGGAATCCCGACCCTCCCCAGTACTTAAAGGCAGTCGAGATGACCCTCCACCTGGCCGGTCAAAACCTGGACTCCCGACGGATCGAGCGCGCCATTGCCCTTTCCCGGGAGAAGTACTGCTCCGTATACAACTCCCTGCGTCCGGATCTCAGACTCGAAGTCAACTATACCCTCGAGGAAACCAAATCCGCCTCCCCATAGCCTCCGTAAATGTAAACGTAAATGAATAAATGGGGACAGATCTAATTTACCACACGAGAGGCGCACCACAACAAAGAGGAGGCGATCAAACTCGGCTTGCTGAAGGGGAAAAGGTCAAAAAGAAAATAGATCTGTCCCCATTTAACTATAACTCCATTTAACCTGCCGGCCTGTCGAAAGCCGAAGCTTTCGACAGGCGCCGGCACGTTTCGTATGGCCGCCTGTCTCCCTGTGCCGCTTAGAAGGTCGGCACCGGGAAGAGAATCCCCCCGAAGATCAGGTAGGACAAAATCAGCGTCCAGAAGATGTTAAACGCCTGAGCGGTGAGAAACACAAGGGCCGGTTTTCCGCCGCCCATCGCAATGAGTTCGCTGAACCTGGTCTCCAGACCGATGCAGAGGAACGCGAGCGTGAACCACCAGGCCCTGAGCCCAGCGGTGGTGCCCGTTACGGATTTCGCCTGAGCTTCGCCCATGAAGAAGGAAAAGACGATCGAGGCGACAATGAACCCGAGGACGAACTTGGGGAAGCGGGTCCAGATCTCCATGAGGCTTGGCTTTTCTCCCCCGGCCGCCTGCCCCTTGAAGACGAACCAGAGCGCCAGAAAGAAGGCCGCAAATCCGATCAGGACGTTCTGGGCCATCTTGACGACGATGGCCACACTCATCGCCTCAGGCCCGGCGATGGCGCCCGCGGCCACGACGGCCCCCGTCGTGTCGATGGTCCCGCCGAGCCAAGCCCCGGCGACAGCCGGCGACATCCCTACCCACTTTGCAATAAGGGGCATGAGGATCAGCATGGGAATGGCGCACAGCAAAACCAGGGAGATGGTATGGCTGACCTTCTTGGAGTCGCCCTTGACGGCGCCGCCGGCGGCGATGGCGGCCGAGACGCCGCAGATCGAGACGGACGCGCCGATAATGGATGCAAATTCGTCGTCAAGTCCCACTTTGCGGGCGAACCAGAGACAGAAATAGAAGACGACCCCGATGACCAGAACGGACTGGACCATTCCATAGGCGCCCACCTTGGCGATGGTGCCGAAGAGGACCTCGGCGCCCAGGAGGACCAGACCGATCTTGATAAAATATTCCGTCTTGATGGCCGATTTCAACCACGCGGGCACGCCGACGCTGTTGCTGATCAATAGGCCGAAGATCAGGGCCCAGAAGACGACCTCCAGACCGTAGTATTTGACGATGTCGTTTTCGGCAACGAAATAGGCAAGGGACGAGAGGATGAAAACGATGGGAAAACCGGCCATGAACTTGCCCACCGGCAGGCCCATGAAGGCCATGCCAATGACGCCGAGGATCGCAAAGCCGATAAACAGGTAGAGCGCCTTCATGAGGTTTTCACCGGCGAAGACTTTCTCTATGGTCGCCCCTGCGTCGCCCTTGATGTCCGAGGCCAGCTTGGCGGCTTTCTTCTGGAAATCCTTGTCCTTGACCTCCTTGGACGCTGCTTCCAGCTTTCCGGCGGCTGCGTTAATCGCCTTTCGGTCCTTGGCATCCAGGGCAGCCTTAAGCGCCGCCGCCTGGTCCTTTAGGGCGGCCTCACCCTTTGCTTCCGCGTCCTTTACTGCGGAATCTGCTTTTTTGGCATACCCGGCGATCTTGTCCTGGAAGGACCCATCTCCGACCCATTTCCATCTGGGCAGCGACATCGTCGCCCCCGCCAGGAAGAAGATCAGGATAAAAAACCCGATCCAGACGGACATCCAATCATCGCTTTTCCACAGAACAGACCAGTTGATACCATTATTTTTCTCAGCCATTAATCCATACCTCCTTTCAAAATAGTTGTTTCAAACGTATAGACATGTATAGCAGAGTATTTGCTCCATTGCAACAGAAAAACAGATAAATAAAAATATTTCATCCCGCCCAGGACATGTCTGCCCGAGACGCGACGGTCATGATAAAAAACCATAGTGATTTTGATGAAACTGGGCTAATATAACCGGAGAATAGGAGTGATAATGATTACCCGTGAAGAGGAAGCCGGTGTCCTGGCAAGGGCTTATGTCCCGGAACACATCGTGAGCCTCATGACCCTGATCTCGAAAGGAGAGCCTTTTCTCATCGAGGACCACCTGGGTTTTGTCAAAGACAACTGGCTCATCCTTGTCGGATATCCTCTCGAAGGCAATTTTTCCCGGGAAAGGTGTGAGCGGATGTTGAATCAGGCCGTTGACACATACCGACCCGAAACCCTCTGGTTCATCGGACCGGAGGCGCCTTCTCCCCTCACGGACTCCTGCAGCGAAAGACAAACGGATCAATACTACACGCTCGACATCGGGCAGACGAGGTTGACGCCTGCTCTCCAGCGGGCGGTCGATAAAGCCTCGGAAAGATTGACCATCGAGAGGGGGCATTCTATTGGCAGGGAACACCAGGCGCTGATCTCCGAACTCCTGAAGAGAGAAAAATTGCCGGATCGGGTGAGAGAACTCTACCGTGCCATGCCCGACTATGTCGGCCGCTCGTCGAGCGCCTGGATGCTCGATGCACGCGATAAGGCGGGAAGACTCTGCGCCTTCACCGTCGTCGAGCTCGGGGCGAAGAATTTCTCCGCCTACATCCTCGGCTCGCATTCAAAAAGGCACTACGTCCCCCATGCCTCCGACCTGCTTTTCCTCGAAATGATCCGCCTGACAGGCGAACACGGGAAAACCACCATCAACCTGGGGCTGGGGGTCAATGACGGAATACGAAGATTCAAGAAGAAGTGGTGCGGGAAACCGTTACTCAGGTATGAATTTTGTGAGCGCCGTTATGGGGCAGCGAGGAAAGTCTCGCTGATCGATGCCCTCATGGGCAAATTTGGCCGATGATTGCGAGAGGTCGATGAACCTATTTCCCTGGAAGGAAAAACGGTTGCAGACAGTCTGGAGGGTGGAAAAAAACGGAGGTGTCTCTTTCCTCGTGGGGACGGCCCATTTTTCCCCCATCAGTTTCCGGAAGGCGCTGACCAGGCTGGTCCGAGGATCCGAAACCGTCCTTTTCGAGGGACCTCTCGATCAGGAGAGCATGGCCGTGGTTGCCCGATACGGCGCCCGCGGAGAGGACGCTCCGTCGGTCTACGATCTCCTCGACCCCGCCGTCATCCGGGAGATCAACCGGCAACTGGCCGATCGATTGGGACAGGACACCATGGCGGGTTCTCTTCTGGATCTCATGAATGTAAAGACTTCCGGTTTTCTTGAGCAGTACGCGCGGGGAGTCCGCCCCTGGATGGCTTTTTTCACGACATGGTCCGCCTTTTTGAACTGGAAACATTCCATGGACGTGGAGGCCTTCCATATCGCCCGGAAGCTCGGGAAAGAGATCGGCTATCTGGAAACCATCCAGGATCAGCTCAACGCCCTGGATGGAATCCCTTTTGACAGGATTGTGAATTACTTCAACCGATTTCAGTATTGGAGCGCCCACCGGGAGCGGTTCTCAAAGATCTTCCTCGAGGGGGAGCTGCAGAACTACCTTTCCGTGACGGGAGAATTCCCGACGCGCTGCGAATCCATCATCGGCAAGCGCGACCCCATTTTTTTCCAGGGAATGAAACCCTTCTTCGAAAAAGGACGCACAACCGCCTTTGTCGGAGTCGGACATATACCTGGGATCCGGAACATGTTTCTCGATGAGGGATACAGGGTTATCCAGGAAAAACTATGATTACGGCCGCGCAAGAGGATCATATCGAGCATTATGCGTACGTCCCGGAACATATTCCCCAGTACGTCGCCCCGATTTCGTTGACGGAACCGCATCTCTTCGGGGAATTTCTTGTCTATGCAAGGAAGGGCCATTTCATCCTCGTCGGATATCCCCTCAATGAACCCTTTGAAGAGAAACGTCTGGGAAAGGCCCTTAAGGATGCGGTAGAATGTCTCAAACCGGCAAGTGTCTCCCTGATCGCACCTGCGATTCCCCCATCCCTCCAACAAGGTCCTCATACCCCCCCTGACCATTATTATCGCCTGGACCTGTCAACCATTTCCATTTCTCAAAAATTGAGAAATATGTTAAGGCGGGCGGGAAGAGAGCTCTTGGTGGGAAAGAACCCTCATTTTGATCAGGAACACAAGAATATGGTTGATGAATTCCTGAAGACCCATTCAGCGGATGAGGCAACCCGGTTCATCTTTCAGAGAATCGACACCTATCTTGCCTCATCAAAGACGGCATCGATCTTCGAGGCAAGAACCGGCAACGGGGATCTGGTTGCCTTCGACGTTGCCGAATTCAAGCCGAAGGACTATGCCGTATACATGTTCAACTTCAGATCAGAATCTCGTTATATCCCAGGGGCTTCGGATCTTCTGCTTTCCGCTGTCATGCAGCAGGCGATCGCGGAGGGGAAAAAATATATTAACCTCGGGCTGGGCATCAATCCGGGGGTCACGTTCTTTAAAGCGAAGTGGGGGGGCGTCGCCTTTCTCCCCCACGCCTTTTGCCTATACCATCCGCCAAGAAAAGGGCTTCTGGAGATGCTTCTCCTAAAGACTATGAGGTAATTCAGTCATGATTGAAAAACTGTTTGCCAAGTTTCTGCAAAAAAACAAAAGGAGACCCTTTTCGACATGGCAAATTGAATTGACCACACGTTGTCCTCTCCTGTGCAAGATGTGCATCCGCGCAGAAAGTACGGAATGGCAATTCCAGGACATGCCTCTTGAGGATTTTAAAAAAATCCTTCCTTACCTGAAGGATGTGGAAACCGTTGTCCTCGAAGGTTGGGGCGAATCTCTGCTCCACAAGGATCTTTCTGAATGCATCAGGCTGGTCAAGAAGGAGGGGTCCAAGGTGGGTTTCGTCACAAGCGGGATGGGATTAACAAAGAATCGCGTCTCCGAACTCATCGAAGCGGGCATAGATTTTGTGGGATTCTCGATCGCGGGAACAACCCCAGAAACACACGATGCCATCCGGGTCAACTCCCACCTTCCCGACATTCTTGCCGCCATTCGTCTATTTCAGGAAGAGAAAAAACGCCGGGGGCTCCTAAGACCTAAAATGCATCTCATCTTTCTCATGGTCAAAGACAACATCCATGAAGTTGCTTTGGTTCCCTCTTTTACAAAGGAAGCGGGACTTGAAGAAGTCATTCTCACCAATATCTGTCATACGATCAATCTCTGGCAGGAAACACAGAGGGTCTTTGTTTGGGAGAAGGTCAGAAACCAATATGAAGAGAATGTTAAGCAGGCGGAAATCAATGCACGAAAATTAAACATACGGCTCAAGACTCCAAACCTGTCTGCCATCGATGTGCCTGTGTGTGCTGAGAACCCGTTCGACAGCCTTTACATCTCCGCGGAGGGAGAGGTTTCCCCCTGCGTCTATCTCCACCCTCCTCTGCCGTCGCCTTTTAGACGCATCTTCTGTGAGAAGGAATACAGGACGGACCAGGTCAGTTTCGGAAACATCTTCGAAGAGCCTTTCTCTGCGATATGGAACAGCAGCAATTATGAAGCGTTTAGAAACCGTTTTCGGGAAAGACAAAAGACATATAGGGATTTATACTTTTCTCTCTTGGATAGCCCGAGATTGAAAAACCCTGAGGAGAATGCCTTTCCGGAACCTCCGGAGCCGTGTAAATCCTGCCATAAAATCCTGGGAATTTGATAAAGCCTTTGAATATGTGACACGCCATGCCCCGGTCAGAGAGCTCTGACGCTGCCGTATACTCAATTTATCTATTGCATTAAGACAATCATTCTGCTATACATGTCTACACGTTTGAATTCATCCCGCAAGGAGGCGGTAAGGTTTATGGCGAAAAGAGAGACGCCCCTTAACTATGGAGAAAATTGATGTCAGACATCTCCTGGCACTTTAAGGGAAAAGATTTTTTCTGGCAGCTTCCGTTGGAAAAGAGGGATTTTGTTTCTTTTTCCACTATCCGTAAGGTAAAGAAAAATCAAATGATTTTTCTGGAAGGGAATAGAGGGAATTCCGTCTTTTATTTAGAAGAAGGGAAGGTACGGATTTTCCGGATTAGCCCATTCGGGAAAGAAATAATTATTTTCATCCGCCAACCCGGAGAGCTGTTCGGTCTCGCGGAGGTCATCGGGAAACACGACAGGGTTTTCAGCGCCCAGGCCATCACTCCCTGTCGGCTGTACGAGATTCGGAGCAAGGAATTCGAAACGCTCCTCCAGCGTCACTACCCCCTTGCTCAAAGGGTTATCGAAGAACTGGGGCGGCGCCTGCGCTATCTCGGGGAGCAGATAGACAGTTTAATGGTTTGTGACGTATTCACCAGATTATTAAAGCTATTAATGTGCATTTCTTGCCACAACGTGACCGACGAGAATGAGATGAATAAACCCATACTCGTCTCGTTGAAGCTCACCCAGGAACAAATCGCCGCCATGATAGGGTCCACTCAGCAAACCGTCTCGGAAACGCTAAAAAAATTGAAGGAAGACGGGCTGATCGATATCTCCGGAAAGGAGATTACCCTCCTGAAACCCCAAAAGATCTTCGAGCTTGTTTTGCTGTAATTTTTTCGCATTTTATCGCCTGCCTGATAGAACTTTCATTGCATGTTTCCCTATACTTCCTGAAGTCGCTAAAAAGGCTGAGTGATTTACACAAATATTCTCAAAAGGAGGTCAAGATGAGGAAACTGTTTTTCGCTGGTCTAATGGTTTTGTTGTTGTCTTCCACGGTTGCCTGGTCCGCAGAGATCAGGTTCGGCCTGCTCCCAAGGCTCCCTGAAAAAGAGCTCGTCGTCATGTTCACACCGCTGGCCAAATATCTTGAAAAAGAGACCGGAAACAAAGTGACCCTCGTGATTCCGAAGGACTTTGACACCTACACCCAGCAGGCCATCGCCGGGGATTTCGACATCGGATTTACCAACCCTTTCATTTACGTCAAGATAAAAAAAGCGGTCCCCCAGGCAGAGCCGTTGGCGTTGGCCTCCGAGCCGGGAGTGGGTGCGAAACTGAAGGGGGTCTTCATCGCCCTGAAGGAGAGTCCCTTGAAATCGTTCAAGGAGGCCAAAGGGAAAAAGGTCAGCTTTGTGGACCCGGGATCTGCCGCCGGATACATCGCCCAGATGCTGGAACTCCAGAAGGCCGGTATCAAGAAGGAAGATATCCAGATCTCCTTTGCCGGGAGGCCCCCAAAAGTAGGCGAGGCGGTTCGGGACGGAAAGGTAGATTTAGGGGGAATGCCGGAGTCGGTCTTCAAGAGGCTGAATTTTGAGTACATGCTCAAAGTGATCGGCACGACCGAAGACCTTCCCAACTGGGCGCTTCATTCGACGGGAAAGACGAACCCGGCGGCCGCCGCAAACGTCCGCGAAGCGCTGCTGAAGCTGAAACCCAAAACAGCCCAGGCCGACCGTGTTTTGCAAGAGGCTGGCCTGGAAGGTTTTCTGGCAACGACGGACAAGGACTTTGATCTGATGCGCAAGGCGGCCGAGGCGGCCGGGGTTTATTGATGGAGAAACACAGCAAAGAAAGGAGGACAAAGCCTTGGAAAAAAATATCAGGAACGCCAAGGATGAAAGCTATCTCGAAGAGAAGATGAAGGCCATCGATAAGGCCGAGGAAGGTCCTTCGGGAATATCCAAAAAATCGCTCTTCGGAATCATTCTCGCTTTTACCGTTCTGTTCATCATTCATTTCGGCCCGGCCATCCCCGGACTGCGGCCCACCTCCCAGTCGGTCTTTGGCGTGTTCCTCTGGTTCATCATCTGCATGGTGACCGACGCCCTTCCTCCGGCGATCGTAGGGTTGGCCACACCGCTTTTGATGGTCGTCCTGGGCAACGTGAAAATACCGGCGGCCTTCAAGGCCTTCACCTCCGATGTGTTCTTCCTGGCGGCGGGCGCCTTCATCATCGCCGGAATCATGATGGGCACGCCCCTGGGAAAGAGAATTGCCCTGACCATTGTCACGAAGATGAAATCCAACCGGGTGACCCGAATTCTCGTGGGCCTCGGGGTTGCGGATATCGCCGTCGGCGGTGTCATGCCCACGGTCTCCGAGTCGGCCCTGTTCCTGCCGGTAGCCAAGAGCATCGGGAGATTAATGGACGGAAAAGAGCATTTGCCCGAGGTGAAGCGGATCAATACGGCCCTATTGCTTCAAACCCCGGGTCTGACGCCCCTTTTCACCGGCGTCCTCATTTTGACCAGCCACTTCCCCAACATCATCCTGGCCGGGGCTTTGAAAGAGTCGGAGGGAATTTATATATCCTGGCTCAATTGGTTCTGGCTCAATCTTCCCCTCTGGGGACTGCTCCCCATCATGTTCATCTATGTATACTGGTACTTCGACCTCTGGAAGCTGGAAATACCAGGTGCAACCGAGGAGATTCCCAGGATGAAAGAGGGGCTGGGGAAGATCACCTGGCCGGAAATCTGGGGACTGATCTGCGTGGGGACGGGACTGATTTTGTGGATCACCGAGCAGTGGCACGGAATCCAATCCGGGATGGTGGCCCTGATGGTGGCGGCCCTGCTCTTTATGCCCTGGGGCGGGATTGATTTCAAGAAAGTAAATAAGAGCGTCATGTGGGATACTCTGATGCTCCTGGGCGGGGCCATCTCTTTGGGACTTGTCCTCTTTGACGTGGGAGTGGTTCAGTGGCTCTCCAACCTGATCCTAGAACCAATCAAGGATCTGAATCTCAGCCCCCTGCCCCTCCTCTTCGTGCTGGTCTTCGCCATGCACATCCCCCGCGCCGGCGTGGTCAGCGCCGTAGCCATGGGATCGGCCTTCGTTCCATTGACCATCGGCATGGCCAAGACGCTGGGCATTGGGGTTGTGCCCTTCACTCTGGTGACTATCAACTGCCTGAGCTATGCCTTCTTTTTGCCCATTTCGATTACCGCATTTCTCATCGCCTGGTCGGCGTCGGGGGCTTCGGGATGGACAGCCATCCGCTTCGGGGCGGGTCTGAGCATCATCAGCAACATCTATGTCATTTTGGTACAGACAGCCTGGCTTTCCCTGATCGGGTATCCGTTGAAATGAAATGAAATAAAAGGAGATAAGAATGCCTGCCGATACAGCAAAGAAACTGGATGATATCGAAACTGTCATATTGGAAACGGATCTCTTGATCGTCGGGGGGGGGAATGCCGGATGTTTTGCAGCCTATGAAGCCAAAACCCTGGATCCTTCACTCCGGGTAACCATCATGGAGAAGGCGCACATCAGCCGGAGCGGGGCCCTTGCCGCGGGCATGGACGCCATCAACACCTACCTCCGGCGGGATAAAGGCGAGACGCCAGAGAAGCTGGTGAAATGGAGTCGGGCCCAGATGGGGGGAGGACCGATCCGGGAAGATCTAGCCTTGTCCAACGCCGAGATTCTGAACGAAGGCGTCGAACTCCTCGAAGAGTGGGGCCTTCCCATCATCAAGGACGAGGACGGAGAGAACAAGTTGAGGGGGCGTTACGACATCTCCATCCACGGGGAGCAGCTCAAACCGATCATGGCGGAAAAAGCGATGGAGGCGGGCGCGCAGGTACTCAATCGGGTTGTCGCCACGAGCCTGCTGATGGACAAAGACCGCTGCGTCGGGGCTATGGGATTCGGGGTTCGGGACGGCAAATTCTACGTGGTCCGCGCCAAGGCGACTATTGTTTCCACGGGTGGCGCCTGCGGCATCTACAAATCTCCCGTCACCGATTATTCGGGCGCCCACCATCAGACCTGGATGTGCCCCTTTAACGTGGGCACGGGTTACGCCATGGGCATTCGGGCAGGAGCCGAGATGACCTCGCTGGAGCAAAGGTGGGTAGCCGTGCGGACAAAGGATTTCTGCGGTCCGGTGGACACCATTGCCGTAGCGTATGGGTGCCTGATGATCAACGGCAAGGGGGAACGGATCATGGAGCAGCGATACGCCCATCTGGGGGGAGAGAAGGCCCCGCGTTTCTACCGCCTCAACGCGCCGATGAACGAATGGCTGGAAGGCCGGGGACCCACCTATATCGATACCAGGGTGCTGGACCCGGAAGAGGCCAAGGAATTGCGGACCGATATGCTGAATGAAAGACCCTCCTTCGTTCTGTTCCTGGCCAGTCTTGGCATCGACATCACCAAGGAACCGGTGGAGATCTACGGCAGCGATCCTTATATCGTCGGGGGACATACCGGAAGCGGCTACTGGGTCGACATTTCCCGCATGACCACAGTCCCGGGCCTCTTCGCCGCAGGCGAATCGGCGGGGGGAAGTCCGAATAAATTTGTCGGCGGTTGCGCAGCCGAAGGCAGGCTGGCAGCCAGGGGAGCGTCCGCTTACCTCAAAAATGTGAGCCTGCCGGCGGTCGATTCTGCGCAGGTAGAGAAAGAAAAGAATCGAACCTTCGCCCCTTTCCTGCACGGCGCTGAGTTTGACGGGGTCAACCCTGCCGAAATGGAAGAGCGCCTGCAGAGGCTCATGGACGAGTACGCCGGAGGCGTTCATCAGTTTTACCGGATGAATGAGGAACGGCTGGTCCATGCCCTCAAGAATGTCAGGAAACTTCAAGAGCAGACCAAGCTTCTGCATGTCGAGGACCTGCACGGCCTCATGGGCGCCCACGAGGTGATCGACCGCCTCAACGTGGCGGAAATGCTGATCCACCATCTTCTGTACCGCAAAGAGACCCGGTGGCCAGGATGGCAGACACGAATGGATTATCCGGAGATCGACCCGAATCTGGACTGTTTTGTGGAAAGCGTCCGTGATCCAAAGACAGGCGAAATAAAAATGTTTACGAGACCCTATGAACAATTGATTCCTGGAGATCGGACAAAACCCTGAAAGAGTTGAAGTGACACCCCCACCCAAAGGGCGATGCGAGTGGGTTACGCTCCCGGTAATTGGGTTCGAGTTTCGTGGTTTATGTGTCATTATTAGGAGGAAGCGATGCCACCCAAAGTGGAAAGAGAGAAATGCGACGGGTGCAAGGCCGAGCGAGAAACGCTTTGCGAGCAGGTTTGTCCGGGGGACCTGATGACCCTGGATAAAAATAAAATAGCCATTTGCAGAATGCCCCGGGATTGCTGGGACTGTATGTCCTGCGTCAAGATCTGCCCCAAAGGCGCCCTGGAGACCAGAATTCCTTACCAGATAGGCTTTCATGGAGCCAAGCTGATTCCTCTGATGGGCACCGATACCATCACCTGGACATTGATCGACATCAACGGAAAAGTGGAAAGGTTCCATTATACCAACAGAGGCAGCCTGGATTGAATGATAAGATGACCCCCAAAGTGGGGATGATTATCCTGGATGAACAGGATCGATTCAACCGGTTCATCGACCTCGATTCGATTGTCCAGAAGCTATCCAAGACCAAGAATATGACCCATTGCGAGGTCGTGAAAGACCCGAATACCGAAGAAATACTCGCTTCCGTCCGGGGGAAATTACAAGCCGGCCAGTTCAACAGGATCCTTTGGGTGGGTCGATTCTCGACTGAGCAAAAGAAAACAGTCGAATCAGAACTCGAAAAAACGGGCCTTAACCCGTACCTGAACGAATGGTGCGACCTGGAAGAGCAGGGGATTGTAGAAGGAGAAGGGGATCGGGCCATCCGGACACAAAAAGCCATGATCATCGTACAGATGTCCATGGCCCGGACCCGCCTCCTGGAGCCTTTGGAACCGCTGCAACTTCCAGGAGAAGAGGCCGTGCTGATCATCGGCGCGGGGGTGGCCGGACTTCATACGGCGGTCACGTTCACGAAGCTCGGAAAAAGGGTTCACCTGGTGGAAAGGGAAAGCGGCGTCGGTGGAAAAGTGGCGTCTCTCCGAAGGCTTTTTCCGCGAATCTGCGACCCGCATTGCGGACTTGAATTTGCCGTCCAAAAACTCAGCAAATCGCCCCTGGCTGAGATCCATACGCTTGCCCAAATAAAAAATCTCGAGGGAGGGCCCGGGCGTTTTGAGGTCACAATAGAAAAACAGCCCCGTTACGTGAATGAGCAGCGATGTAACGCCTGCGGTGAATGCATAGAGGCTTGCCCGGTCTCCCTACCTGATAGCTCCGAACCTTTTTTTGCCCGCAATGCTCAAGATCCGACGGCAGCGCAGAAGGTCTTGTCATCCCGGAAAAAGGCCATCCATCCGGCACAGCCGATGGCCTTTCCTTCCGCTTTTGTGATCGACCGCCGGCTTTGTCCTCCGGGGTGCAGGGAATGCGAAGCAGTGTGTCCGGCGAAGGCCGTCGAACTGGAGCAACAAAACTCGGAAACGACTATAAAAGTCGGGGCTATTCTTGTTGCGACCGGTTGGGACCCCTATCCTTTGCTCAAGGTGGAAGAATATGGGTATGGCCTGTATCCCAATGTGGTCACCAACATGGAAATGGAGTCCATCATTGAGGACTCGACCGAAATAAAAGAGGTCGCCTTCATTCAATGCGCCGGGAGCAGGGATGAACGACACCTGACCTACTGCTCGGCGGTCTGCTGTTCGGTCACTCTGAAGCAGGTTCTTCGGCTGAAAGAAAAGTGGCCTGAGATCCGCTGTTACATTTTTTATCAAGACATCCGGACTCCCGCTTTTGACGAAGAACTTTATCAAAAGGTAAAAACCTTCGATCGGGTCATCTTTATCCGCGGCAACCCCGCCACCGTGAAACCGGGAGAAAACGGCGGTCTCAAGGTCCGGGCGGAAGATACGCTGACGGGAAGTGAAATGGCGTTGGACATCGACCTCCTCGTCCTCGCCGGAGGAATGGTCCCTTCCCAAGGGTCCCAGGAAACGGCCCAGTTGTTGAATCTCCCTCGGAACCCCTTTGGGTTTTTTGAATCGCACGCACCCTGTCACCCTGAGGAGAGCCAAAGGACAGGCATTCGCGTGGGGGGCGCCTGCTGGGGTCCGATGAACATGACCCGATCGGTGGAATCGAGCCATCGGGCGGCAATGGACATGATGCCCCTGCTTGGCAAAACGATCCTGGTCGAACCGAGGATTCCCGTTCTGAACCTTGCCAAGTGCGACAAATGCAAGCGGTGCATGGAAGAGTGTTCCTTTTCCAGTTTTTATTTCGACACAGACGGATTTCCGGCTCTGGATGCGGCCAAATGCCGCCAGTGTGGAAGCTGCATGGGCGCCTGCCCTCTGGCGGCCATCTCCATGCGGCATTTTACGATACAACAAATTGCCGCCCAGATTAAGGCCATGAAGCCTTCCTTTATAGGAAAAAATGAGCCGGCGATTCTTGCCTTTCTCTGCCAGAACGATGCCTACCATGCAGCAAAATCAGCGGCAGAGTCACATCTTCCTATTCCGCCGAATATCATTTTTTTAAAAGTTCCTTGCGCCGGAGCGGTGAACAACGCCTTAATCGCCGACGCCCTTTCTTTGGGAATCGATGGGGTTCTCATCGCCGGTTGCCGGGATGGCCAGTGTCATTATGTCAAGGGAAATCAGTTGGTCCAAACGCGCAGCATCGATTTGGCTGACAAATTACGCAAGATGATTATAGAACCGGAAAGGGTCCGTTTCGAGCATCTGGAAATACGCGACTCCCAGCGATACGCGGACCTGGTTCGATCCTATGTGGAAGAACTTAAAAGAATGGGACCTAATCCTTTTAGAAACTAAAAAGGACAAGAGAGTGTTTGTTACTTCCGACAATATTTCCAAATCTTCCGTTTGCGTTCAATGCGGGCGGTGTTCTTCCGGATGCCCCGTCGCCTTTGAATCTCCCGACACCCCAAGAAAGATCATCCGCTTTCTCCAGCTCGGCCAGGTGGAAACGGCGTGCCGGAGCCCTTTTCTATGGTTTTGCGCCATGTGCCAGGCATGCACGGTTCGATGCCCACGGGGGGTGGATGTTTCGGAAATCATGTTGAGTCTCAGAAGGATGGGTATCGGGAACGGCTGGGTCAGGAAAGATCTCTGGTATTATAAGATCTTCACCGCAATGATCCAAAAAAACGGGAAAATAGACGAACTTCGCCTGGGTCTGGCAGCAGTCCTCCATAAAGGCTCCCGGCACCCCATCGAAGATGCCCTCTTGCTTTTCAAATTATGGCGGCGGGGGAGGATATAATGGGTTATCTTTATTATCCCGGATGCGCTTTGAAAGGGACCGCCATCGATTATGACGAATCTTTTCAGTCTGTTGCACCTATCTTAGGAATCAAGATCAAAGAGTTGAAGGAATGGGTATGCTGTGGCGCCACAGCGGTCAAATCGGTAAGCAAAGAACTTGCAGAGAGTCTTCCTTTGCAGGCCCTGACGAGCGCCGATCAGGAGCAGATGGATCTGCTGACACTCTGCCCCTCCTGTCATATCAATCACCGACAAGCGGCTATGCGGCTGCACGAAGAGGCTGCCCTTGCGGAGCGCCCGTCATTGCAACGGATTCCAAAGGTTAAACAGCTTCTGGAGGTCCTTGCCACCGATGTGGGAACGGAGAAAATCAAAGAGAGAATCGTCAAGTCGCTCGAGGGAATCAGGATCGTTCCTTATTACGGCTGTCTCGTCGCAAGACCTTTTCCTCTGGGGGAGACCGACAGCCTGGAAAACCCCCTGTCCATGGAAAGCCTCATCGAGGCAACGGGGGCACAACCCGTTTTTTTCCCCTACAGGACAGATTGCTGCGGCGGGGGGATATTCCTTTCCAAGGAGAGGGTGGCCATAAAACTCTCCGCAACCATCCTGAAAGAAGCCAAAAAATTATCGCCTGATTGCCTGGTGGTTGCCTGCCCTTTGTGCCATTTCATGCTCGATGCCAAGCAGCGGGTCATCGAACGGGAATGTAGGGAAAAAATAGGGCTTCCTATTTTATATATAACACAGCTGTTGGGGATCGCGATGGGGATCGACCACAAGAAACTGGGCTTGCATAGATTGATCACATCACCCAGAGGGTTCATGCAAAAAATCAATTTCCGCTCTCGATGAGATTTTAACCCGATAAGATTTTTATTGCAAACATCCAAACCCTCTGCTATACATGTCTATACGTTTGACTCATCCAATGGGGAAGCAAGGTGCATGACCAGCAGGAGAACACCCCTGCCCGACGCCCGGGAATTGATATTCACCGGTCATTGCAAAGAAGGTTTGTCCCAGGTGTGAAAAGGGGGATTTTTGAATAAAATTTTGAAGACAGGAGGTAGGTGAATGGCAGATTACTACATCACTATTTTTCTCGACGCTGAGAAGAGCAAGAAGATTGAAGACGCCGGACTGGCCGGGGAGATCCGGGAGATCGACGGCAAGAAGGCGATCCAGGTAGAAGTGACCGCCAAGGAACACAAGAAGCTGCTCAAGGGCTTTCCCGATTTGACCCCCGATTCTTCCAATGCCTACGTGCTCCCCGAACAGGCGGAGACCCTTTTGATGAACATGATCGTGTCGATAAAGAGCATGGATGTGATGAAAGGCGCCATCTTGAAACTGTTCAACCCCTTTGCCGGCAAGGAGCTTCTGCAAAAGACCTTTTGACGACGGGAGGCGCGCATCTCGTGGCTGAGCTTAACCCCGAGGAACAGAAGAAAAAGGCCATTTTCGATGCCATGTCGGCCAGGAGCCGGAAAAGGGTTCTTGACAGGGGATACGAACAGTGGGACCCTTTTCTTCCGCCGAAAGATCCGATAGACCTCCGGATGTCCCAGCGACGGGAAACGGCATTGTCCCTGATGAGAAGGTTTTTGAGGGAGTGTCCTCAGGAAGAAAGCAGTAACGAATATGGCCAGGGGGCTTGGGAGAC